>DATAAR010000049.1:0-29026 GCA_036259975.1 Solirubrobacteraceae bacterium
TGCTCGGTGGGGTCAGGGCCCGGCACAGGTAGCAGTTGGTGGAGGGACGGAGTGGACAGGAGCAGTGGAGAAGAGGACGGACGAGAGAACCATAGACAGAGGGATCCGAGACGTGAGAGAACAGACAGGGAGCAGCGGGGCGGTCGGTTGAGCAGGCGGCCGGCGAGGTGGCGGAACGCGGGGAGCGGGTGGTTTTGAGGGGGTTGTGGGAGCGCGTGGAAAGCGTTGGCGCAGCGGGCGCGGCGGCGCGCGGAGAGCGGCATCCCAACCTGATTGGCTGGCGCGGAATGCGTTGTGGATCGTCACCGGCAGGAGCGTGTGGTTACCGATCGGGATCGGTCGGTCGTTCAGTGGATCGCCGTCATCGGCGCGGTCAGCGCGAAGGACGTCATGGCGAAGTTCGGCGTCGGCAAGACGGTGGGCTACCGCAGGGTTCGGGCGCTCGTCGACCACGGCCTGCTGTCGCGCGCGCGCGCCTCGTCATGGCCAGCCGGCGCTGTACCTCGCGACCCGGGAGGGTCCTGGCGTGGGCGGGGATGCCGCAGCTGGACCCGGCGCGCGTCGGTGTCGCGACGACCAGGCATTGGGCAACGTGCGCGCGGCTCGCCGTGGTCGTCGAGGCCCGCGAGCGAGTCGAGGTGTGGGCGAGCTGCGGTTGCGCGCGGCCGAGCTCGAGGCGGACCGGCGGATCGCCAGCGCGCCGATGGGCCTGCTGCCCGACGGGCGCCCGCGGCTGCGGCGCCCGGATCCGGTGCTGTTTCCCCCGATACGGCACTGCCGGTGGCAGTCGAGGTCGAGTTGTCGGTGAAGCGCGCCCGCCGGCTAGGGGCGATCTGCCGTGCGTGGGCGCGCTGCCGGATCGTCACGGCGGTCCGCTACTACGCGCCGCCGCATGTCGGGCGTGCGGTTTCGCGTGCCGTTTCGTCGGTCCACGCTCACGACGCCGTTCGGATCCTGTCGCTCGAAGACGCCTTGAAGGAGCCGGTTGTCCGGTTCGCCGCTTGATCCGCTCGTCGACCTGCTCACCTCGCTGGCGCTGACGATCGGCGTCGCCGTCGTAGTCACTGTCTCGGCGGTGACCTTCCTGCGCTGGCTAGGGCTGCATTGGAGCTGGACGCTCGCGGCCGTCCTGCTCGGACCGCTGCTGGAACTTCCGGCCGACTAGCGCACCGTCACCGACCTCCACGCCGGTCCCCGTCGCGGCCGTGAGCACCCCGCCGCGGCCGTGAGCATCCGAGTGCCGGCGCCCACCTTGCCCGTCCTCCGAATCGCCGGACGCGCCGCATCTTCCCGCTGATCCGCTCGGAGCTGACGCCGGGGCGTCGCAGCGTTCGCCCACGTTCCGATTTGTCAGGACCGGGCGTGCGCGCGGCGCTCCGCCTCGGTGCGTATGCGGTCTAGCGAGGTGGCGACGGTCCGCTGCCACGAAGGCGCGACGAGCGCGCCCCACCAGGCGCCGAGCGCCCACAGGTCGGTGCCTAGCTCACCGCTATACTCAAACGCCGTCCCACTCCCGCTCGCACGTAGCTCGTAGTGCTCGACGACGTGCGGCACCGGCCCCTTGACAAGCCGGAAGGAGACGCGCTGCGGGCGCTCGAACCGCACGGTTTCGACCGTTGTGACCTTCAGCCCCGGTGCGACCGGCGTGAAGTGCGCGGCCAGCACGAGGTCAGCGCCGCGCTCGAGGACCTCCAGCTTGGCGCGCAGCGCGCGCGGCGTTCGGCCCAGGTACGGCGCGGCGATCACGTCGAAGACGACGTCGGGCGGCGCGGCGATGTCCAGCGCGATCGGGCCGAGCGGGCGCAGCCTCCGGCCGACGCCGATGTCGAGCGTCAGCCCGGCGCGTGCGACCAGCGTAGCCCCGGCGGCGACCAGGGAGCCGGCGAGTGCGGCGCGGAGCGCGAGCGTCATCATTTCGTTGTACACGGATGGGATACTCGGCGCGTGGCGGCGCGAGGCACCCTGCCCGCAGCGACTCGGTCGATGTGCCCGCACTGCGGCGCCGGCCTCGACGCGGAGCTGCTCGAGCGCGACGGCCGCGTGATCCTGCGGCGTGAGTGTCCTGAACACGGGCCGATCGAGGCCCTCGCGTACGGCGACAGCGAGCGCTGGCGCGACGCTCAGCGCTACGATCGGCCCGGCGCGGCGCCGCTGCTGCGCCAGACCGCGACTGAGCGGGGCTGCCCGAGCGACTGCGGCATCTGCCCCGAGCACGCCCAGCACACGTGCCTCGGGATCATCGAGGTGAACACTGGCTGCAACCTCGACTGCCCCGTGTGCTTCGCCGATTCGGGCACCGGGCATCAGCCCGACGGGTACTCGCTGTCGCTCGCGCAGGTCGAGTCTATGCTGGACGCGTTCGTCGCCGCGGAGGGGGAGCCGGAGGCGGTGCAGCTGTCGGGCGGCGAGCCGTCGATCCATCCGCAGATCCTCGACATGCTGGCGGCGGCGAAGGCGCGTGGCATCCCGCTCGTCATGCTCAACACGAACGGCATCCGGCTCGCGCGCGACCCCCGGTTCGCGCCGGCGCTCGCCGCGCTCGGCGTCCACGTGTACCTCCAGTTCGATGGCTTCGACGACGCCACCCACCTCGCGATCCGCGGCCGGCGCCTGCAGGAGTTCAAACGGGCGGCGCTCGACCGCTGCGCCGCGGCCGGGGTCGGCGTGTCGCTGGCCGCTGCCGTCGAGCGCGGGATCAACGAGCACGAGCTCGGCGCGATCGTGCGGTTCGGCGTCGAGCATCCGGCGGTGAACGGCGTCTTCTTCCAGCCGGTCACGCACACCGGACGCCACCCCGCGTTTGATCCGCTCGACCGGCTCACCAACGTCGAGGTGATCGGCGGGCTGTGCGAACAGTTGCCCGAGTGGTTTCGCGAGGACGACTTCGTCGCAGTGCCCTGCTGCTCGCCGACGTGCCGCTCGGCGACGTACGCGCTGTACGACGGCGAGGATCTCGTCCCGCTGCCGCGATTGGTCGATGTCGACCGCTACCTGGGCTTCGTCACCAACCGGGCCGTGCCCGATGTCGAGATCGCAGCGGCGCTCAGCGGGCTGTTCTCGGCGTCGGCCGCGGGCGGGACGGAGCGCACCGGCGACCGGCTGGAGTGCGTCGCTTGCGGCGTCGGGCTGCCCGCCGAGCTGCAGCAGGTCGCGGCGCGCGGGTTCATGGTCGTCGCGCAGGACTTCCAGGACGAGTGGACGCTCGATGTGGGCAAGCTGCGCAAGTGCTGCGTCGCCGAGATCGTCCCGGACGGCCGGATCATCCCGTTCTGCGCGTACAACGCCGCCGGCTACCGCGCGCAGGTCCGCGCCGAACTGGCCGCGGGGGCGACGGCGTGAACGGCGCGCTTCCCGACCTCGCCCCGCTCGACCTCGAGACCGACTTCAAGGGCTGCTGCGCCCGGCTGTACGAGAGCGACGCCGTGCGCTGGCTGCTCGACGACCAGCTGCATCCGGGCGGCGAGCGGCTGACGCTGCGGCTCGCGGAGCTCGCCGAGCTCGCGCCGGGACAGCGGGTGGTCGACGTCGCCTGCGGCAGCGGCGCCACCGCGCTCCTGCTCGCGCGCGAGCTGCGGTGCGTCATGGTCGGGGTCGACCTCGGCGCGCGCGCGATCGAGCAGGCGAGGCGCGCGACGCACGCCGGGGAGCACGCGAGCTTCCTGCTCGGCGACGCCGAGGCGCTTCCGCTCCCCGACGCGAGCTTCGACGTCGCGCTGTCGGAGTGCTCGCTGTGCACGTTCCCCGACAAACCGCGTGCGATCGCGGAGATGGCGCGCATTGTCCGGGCGGGCGGCCGCATCGCGATCGCCGACGTCACCGCCGACCTCGACGCCCTCCCCGCCCAGCTGCGCACCGCCGCCGCCCGGATCGCGTGCGTCGCCGACGCCCGCAGCGCCGGCGCATACGCCACGCTGCTGCGCGACGCCGGCTGCGCGCTGCTCGCGATCGAACCGCACGACGCCGAGTTGCGCGCGATGGCCGACCGCGTCGAGGCGCGCCTGCGCCTCGCGCGCATGATCGCGCCGCCCGGCTACCAGCGCGAGCGCATCCGCGAGGCCGCCGCGCTCGCGCGCATGGCGATCGACGCGATCGCGCGCGGAAGCCTCGGCTACACGCTGATCACCGCCCGCGTCTAATGCGGTTTCGCAGCGGCTGTCACCCAGATCGCAACGAGCTGACGACCTCGACCATCGCTCGCCGTTAGGTCCCGGACCGAATCCCACCGTCCGGTATCTCGCGAGCGCGCAGCCGCACCCTTCACGCGAGGCCGACCGTGACAAGGCCCGCTTTCGAGCCGTTCCTTCAGGTTGCCGCATGCTGGTGGGCAGCTGGCTGCGTCTGCCGGCGAACGACGAGCGGCACCAGCAGCTCGCGGATCCCGTGCCCTCGAAGTCGAGCGCGATCGTCCCGCGCGACCGTGTCCTGTCGTCGAGAGGTTCGACCGTGCCCTTCACCATTCCCCTGACCGACCCGTCGACGCCGCGAAAACTGCCCAGTCCGTCGGGGGACTGATCTTTGTGATCTGGACAGCCCGAGGCGGTGGCGTACTGGCGACGATCGAGGCGCTGTCGGACAAGGAGGAAGAACGATGAGTGACGAGCCGCGCCGGCACGCCGAGACGGAGTCTGACGCCGAGCAGTACCGGATCCTGCAGGCGGAGCGCATCATCGTCGCCTGCGAGCGACTCGGTTATGAGGACCCCACGGCCATGACCTCGGAGGAGACCGACCACGTGGATCAGGAGATCGCCGCCAACAAGGACGCGATCGATGCGACGGTCGGGGAGCGCTGGGCGACGACATTCAAGGGCCTGGAGTGAATTGACCCGGCCCGCTCGAGTCCGCCGGGCGGGCGGCCATCATCATCCCGCCGATCAGCGAGCCGCCTGCTCGCGTGCAAAGTGCTCGAGCAGGAGCGACCGGCAGGCACCGACTTCGAGTACGCGCGGCCGCGCATGCCGTCGACTCCGCGAGCACGACGGCTGGGCTGGCCCGAGGGCGCGCAAGCACACGAAACGCGTGGGCTCGTGCGACCCGCTGAGGCCGCCCGAGCATGAGTAGGGGCGCGCCCGATTCCCGTGCCTGCTGCGGCGCCAACGTCCGGCGCGGGCGATACGCGCAGCGTCGCTCCCGTCGACACCTGTGACAGCACGGACCCGGGATTCCGTTCGCCCTCCGGAGATGCGGCGAACTGGGACCGGATGCGCCTACGCCGTCTGGAGACTCCCGCGATGGGCGCCGTGTTCCCTACATGTTCCCAACTCGGCAAAATCGAGGGCCAGACAACCCCACCCAGCCCGACGAGAGAACGGCTTAGTAGAGCCAAAGGCCTGCAATCCGGCACTCATAATCCGTCGCGAGCTAACTCACGCCTACGAGACCGACGCAGGGATGAACGCGTGCGTTTGGGAGACGGTTTCGGGAGACGTTGCGTGCAAGCGTGGATGCGGGCACACAAAAGGCCCGCCTTTGCGGGCCTTTTTGGAAGCGGCTGAAGGGACTCGAACCCTCGACCTTCTGCATGGCAAGCAGACGCTCTAGCCAACTGAGCTACAGCCGCAGATGCGCAGGGAAGTATAGCCGCCGCTCCCGGCGCTCCGAGCCCTCGTCCGGAGCAGGCACGGTTCAAGCGCCCCGGCACGGGTCCGATCACCTGGCCGATGCCCTCCGCCTTGCGCCGTCTCGCGTTGCTCGCCGCCCTGGCGGTCGCCGTCCTCGCGGTCGCCGCCGCGCCCGCGAGCGCGTTCCGACTCGGTCCGGACGCGAGCCCGATCGCCGGCAACCCCGCCGACCGGCTCGCGGCGCTGCCGGCCGACCCTGAGGAGTACGACCGCGCGTCGCGCTGCTCGCCGCGGCCGAAGCCCGGCACCGGCGCGCTGATCGGCTGGCTGCAGCGCAACGCCCGCGGCGTCTCGTGGGGCTCCTACCGCTGCGAGAAGTGGGGCGATGGCGAGGCCTCGCTGCATGCCGAGAACCGCGCGGTCGACTGGCACCTCGACGTCCGCGACCCGGCGGACCGCGCCGCCGCGCGCAGGCTGATCGAGCTGCTGCTGGCACCCGACCGCGTCGGCACCCCGCGGGCCCTCGCCCGCCGCATGGGCGTCGAGGAGATCATCTGGGACTGCAGCTACTGGGGCGCCGGGATGGACGAGTTCCGGGCCTACTCGCCGTGCCTCAACCGCAACGGCGACGTGCGGCGGCGCGTCAACGCGACGATCGCGCACCGCGACCATCTGCACCTCGGCCTGTCGAAGGCCGGCGCGGCGAAGCGGACGTCGTTCTGGACCGCGCGCTAGACCCGCTCGACCAGCATCGCCATCCCCTGGCCGACCCCGACGCACAGCGTCGCCAGGCCGCGGCGCCCGCCCGAGCGCTCGAGCCGCCCGAGCAGCCCGGTCACGAGCCGCACGCCGCTGGCGCCGAGCGGGTGGCCGAGCGCGATCGCGCCGCCCTCGGCGTTGACGATCTCCTCGTCGAGACCGAGCCGCCGAATCGAGGCCAGCACCTGCGTGGCGAACGCTTCGTTGATCTCGACCGCGTCGAGGTCGTTGACCGACCAGCCCGTGCGCGCGAGCACCTTCTCGGTCGACGGCACCGGGCCCAGGCCCATGATGTGCGGCGGCACGCCGGCCGATGCCGATGCCACGACGCGTGCGCGCGGCGTGAGGCCGTGCTCCTCGACCGCGCGTTCGCTCGCGACCACGATCGCGCCCGCGCCGTCGGCCAGCGGCGAGGCGGAGCCGGCGGTGACGATGCCGTCGGGCTTGAACGACGGCTTGAGCTTCGCGAGCGCCTCCGGCGTCGTCTGCGGCCGCGGCACCTCGTCATCTGTCAGCGCGCCGTCCTTCAGCGGGACCGCGACCAGGTCGTCCTTGCGGTCCTCGGCGGCCGCGGCGGTGCGCTGCTGCGAGCGCAGTCCCCACGCGTCGGACTCCTCGCGCGTGATGCCGTCGAGCGCGGCGACCTCCTCGGCGGTCTCGCCGAGGCTGATCGTCGCCTTGCCGCCATCGACGTCGCGCATGCGCGGGTTCACGAGGCGCCACCCGAGCGTGGTGTCGGCCATCTCCGGCGGAGCGCCCCAGCCGCGGGCGGGCTTGGCCATCACCACCGGCGCGCGGGTCATCGACTCGACGCCGCCGGCGACGACGAGGTCCGCCTCGCCGGTGCGGATCTGCTGGGCCGCCGACGCAACCGCCTGGAGGCTCGACGCGCACAGCCGGTTGACGGTGTAGCCCGGGACGTCGTCGCTCAGGCCGGACAGCAGCACGGCCATCCGCGCCACGTTGCGGTTGTCCTCGCCCGACTGGTTCGCCGCGCCGTAGATGACCTCGTCGACGGCATCGCCCGGAACGCCGGTGCGGTCGAGCGCCGCCTCGAGGACGAGCGCCGCGAGGTCGTCGGGGCGGACGTCGGCGAGCGCGCCGCGGTGACGGCCGTAGGGCGTGCGCACGCCGCCGATCAGGAAGGCCTGTTGGCTCACGGGAACCGCCTCGTCGTCGAAACCAGGGTGTTCGTGATGCGCACAGTCGTGCGTGTAGCGAATGGTACCTTGGTAGCCTCGCGCGGTGACGCCATGACCAGATCCACGCAGCTGTCGCTCTCCGAGGCGATCGCGACGCACGTCGAAGACGGCGACGTCGTCGCCCTCGAGGGCTTCACGCACCTGATCCCGTTCGCCGCCGGCCACGAGATCATCCGCCAAGGGCGGCGCGATCTCACTGTCGTCCGTATGACCCCGGACGTCATCTACGACCAGCTCATCGGCATGGGCTGCGTGGCGCGGATGATCTTCAGCTACGGGGGCAATCCGGGGGTCGGCTCGCTGCACCGGATGCGCGACGCGGTCGAGAACGACTGGCCCGCGTCGATCGACCTGATCGAGCACTCGCACGCCGGGCTCGCCAACGCGTACGTCGCCGGCGCCTCGCGGCTGCCCTTCGGCGTCCTCAAGGGCTACGCCGGCACGGACCTCGAGGAGCGCGGGCGGCAGAGCGGCGCGATCGCGTTCGTGGAGTGCCCGTTCACCGGCCAGCGGCTGTCGGCCGTGCGCGCGATCAACCCCGACGTCACGGTGATCCACGCCCAGCAGGCCGACCGCGACGGCAACGTGATGCTGTGGGGGCTGACCGGCGTGCAGAAGGAGGCGGTGCTGGCGGCCGACCGCGCGATCGTGACCGTCGAGGAGATCGTCGACGAGCTCGCTCCCCGCCCCCACGCGATCGTCCTGCCGTCGTGGGTGGTCACGGCGGTGGCGCACGTGCCGAACGGCGCGTGGCCGTCCTACGCGCACGACTACTCCAAGCGCGACAACCGGTTCTACGCCGCGTGGGACGAGATCGCCCGTGACCGCGAGCGCTTCCGGGCGTGGATGGAGGAGCACGTGCTGTCGGCGAGCGGCGACACGGCCACCGTCGGAGGTGAGCCATGAGCGAGCAGCGAGACGGCGCCCCGACCCCCGAGGAGACCATGACGATCGTCGCGGCCCGGGAGGTGCGCGACCGGCAGGTGCTGCTCGTCGGCGTCGGCCCGCCGAACGCGGCGGCCAACCTGGCACGACGCCTGCACGCGCCCGACTGCGTGCTGGTCTACGAGTCCGGCGCGATCGAGGCCAAGCCCGTCCGGCTCCCGCTGTCGATCGGCGACGACGACCTCGCCGAGACCGCCGCCGAGCTCGTGTCGGTGCCCGAGATGTTAAACTACTGGGTCGGCGCGGGGCGCATCGACGTGGGCTTCCTCGGCGCCGCGCAGATCGATCGGTTCTGCAACATCAACACGACGGTCATCGGCGCCTACGACGACCCGAAGGTCCGCCTGCCCGGTGCGGGCGGCGCGCCCGAGATCGCGGCGGCGTCCCGCGAGGTCATCGTGGTCGTGCGCCAGTCAAAGCGCAGCTTCGTCGAGAAGCTCGACTTCGTGACCTCGATCGGCCACGGCGACGGCAGCGGCACGCGCGAGCGCCTGAACTTCTCCGGCGCCGGGCCGACGGTCGTCATCACCGACCTCGGCGTGCTGCGACCGGGCCCGGACGGCGAGCTGGAGCTGGCGGCGATCCATCCGGGAGTCGACGTCGAACAGGTGCGCGAGTCGACGGGCTGGCCGCTGCGGGTCCGCGACGTCGTGGAGGCGACGGAGCCGCCGTCCGAGCGCGAGCTCCACACGCTGCGCGAGATGCGCGCGGCGGTGCGCAGCGCCGCCTGAACGGCGCCGGCGGGCATCCCCAGCCGCGGACAAGCGTTCTAGACGTCCGCTCAACATCGGAAGCGGGCGTCCGATAGCGCGTGCAGGTGTCCCGCCTGAACGTCATCCGCCTGAGCATCGTCAGCAAGGCCGCGATCGCGGTCGTGGCATTCGCCCTTGCGCTCTGGGCGGTCGCTGCGGTGGCCGCGCTGGCCACGCAGGCCGCCACGCGCGGTGCGACCCGCGTGGAGGCGGAGTTCGCCGAGCGCGTCCAGATGGACGCAGCGATGGGGGTCGCCACGGACAACTACCGCCTCGCGCTTGCCCGCATGCGCGCGCCGAGTGCCGCGGACGCGCGGCGGATCGACCAGGAGCTCGACGCCAGCGACGCGCGCCTGGCGCAGGCGATCGGCACCGCGCTGCACGAAACGGTCTTCAACGACCGCGAGGTCGGGCTCGCCCGCGACATCCGCATCGCGCTGCCGGCCTACGTCGCGACGCGCGAGCGCATCTTCAACAGCGCCGGGCCGTCGGACACCCAGGTCAAGCGCGACCGCCTGCGCACCGCGCTCGACCGCCTGCTGGCCGCGCAGGAGGCCTTCGGCGCCAACCACTACGCCGAGGCCGCCGCCCACCTCCGCGAGCTGCGTGCCGGGAGCCGCTGGCGCGGCATCGCGCTGGTCGTCGCGCTCGGCTTCGGTCTTGCCGCGCTGATCGCCGTGCTCCTGCTGGTGCGGCGCGTCGGCACGCGGGTGCGCGAGTACGCGGACTTCGCCGGAAGCGTGGCGGAGGGCAACCTCACGACGCACCTCGAGCCGCGCAGCCGCGACGAGCTCGGCGAGCTCGCGCTCTCCCTGAACGCGATGGTGCACGAGCTGGCCGACGCCGCGCGTCAGCGCCAGCAGGCGCGCGAGGACGACCGTGCCTACCGCGCGGGCCAGGACGCGTTCGCCGACGCGATGCAGGTCACGGAGTCCGAGCAGGAGGCGCACGGCCTGCTGCGACTGCACATCGAGCGCTGGGTGCCGGACAGCCACGTGGTCGTGCTCAGCCGCCGCGGCGACGACGAGCTCGAGGCCAGCGCCCCGGTGGCGGAGGACTCGGCGCTGTACGAGCCGCTCGACGACGCCGACACGCGGTCGTGCCTGGCGATTCGACTCGCGCGCGTGCACGAGTCGGGCGTCGAGCCGCCGCCGCTGCTCGAGTGCGGTTTGTGCGGCAAGACGAGCGGGCAGTCCACGTGCCTGCCGCTCATGGTGAGCGGCGAGGTGATCGGCTCGGTGCTCGTCGAACACGAGGGCCCGCTCGAGCACGACCACCTGCGCCGCATCAACGACTCGGTCGGTCAGGCGACGCCGACGCTCGCCAACCTGCGCAACCTCGCGCTGGCCGAGGCCCGCGCCGCGACCGACGCGCTGACCGGCCTGCCGAACCGACGTGCGGTGCAGGACACGCTCAAGCGAATGATCGCTCAGGCGGGCCGGACGCTCGCGCCGATGGCGGCGCTCGTCCTCGACCTCGACCAGTTCAAGGCGATCAACGACACGTACGGCCACGACCGCGGCGACGCGGTGCTGTGCGCGGTGAGCGACGTCCTGCGCCGGACGCTGCGCACGAGCGACTTCGTCGGGCGCAACGGCGGCGAGGAGTTCATCGCGCTGTTGCCCGACACCGACGCCGAAGGCGCGATGGAGGCGGCCGAGAAGCTGCGCGCGGCGGTGGCGCAGCTGACGCTGCCCGGGATCGACCGCCCGGTGACCACCAGCGTCGGGGCGGCGATCTTCCCCCACGCCGCGGCCGACGCGCAGAGCCTGCTGCGGCTGGCCGACCGCGCGCTGTACGCGGCGAAGGCGGGCGGGCGCGACCGCGCCGAGCTGGCCGAGACGCCGGCGGTCGCACCCGCGGCGACGTAGCCGCGCGGGCCCGCTAGCGCCGGACGCGCCGGAACACGGCCCGGGGGAGGTGGCGCATCGCCGCCCACACCCAGCGCAGCCCGCGCGGCGACCACACGGTGTGCGCGCGGCGCTCGAGGCCCGCGACGATCTCCCTGGCCACGGCGTCGGCGTCGGTCGACATCGGCGCCGCCGGGCGGCCGGCGGTCATCTTCGTGCGCACGAACCCGGGGCGGACCACCATGACGTGGACGCCGGCGGCGGCGAGCGCGTCGCCGAGGCCCTGGGCGAAGGCGTCGAGCCCCGCCTTCGTCGCGCCGTAGGGGTAGTTCGCCTGGCGGGCGCGCTCGCCGGCGACTGACGAGAGCACGACGATCGAGCCGTGGCGCTGCGCGCGCATCCGCTCGCCGAGGACGGTGAGCAGGCTGACGGGGCCGACGAAGTTCGTGCGCGCGAGCGCGACCGCCGCGCGCGGGTTGCGCTTGGCGGCGTCCTGGTCGCCGAGGACGCCGAACGCGACGAGCGCGAGGTCGACCTCGCCGAGCGAGGCGAACGCCTCGTCGACGGCCTGCTCGTGGCGCTCGGGCGGATCGTCGGCATCGAAGCGCACGACATCGACGTGCATGCCGCGGCCGCGCAGCGCCGGGGCGGCGGTCGCGGTGCTCGGATCGCGCACCGCGAGGACGACGCGGCGCAGGCCCCGCGCGGCGAGCGCCTCGACGGTGGCGACCGCGATGTCGGAGTTGCCGCCGAAGACGGCGGCGGACTGCACGGGCGCGGTCGTCTGGGTCATGCGAGGCTTGCGTGCGGCGCCCCGAGCGTGCGGCGCGGTTTCGTCGAGAGTCGATGACGGGGCTCGAGCCAGTACCCGGTCGTCGCTTCCATGGGTCCGTGCTCTCCGATGCGTCCAATGCGTCCGTGGTGTCCGGTGGGTGGCCGATTCTGGCGAACCTCACTCCCGCAGCGCTCGTCGTGCTGCGGTGACCGGCGGATCACGAAGCCCGGGGAGCCGCCGCTCCGTCGACCGTAGGGAGGCTCCGCAAGGAGCAGCGAGGGGGCCTTCCGTGGCCCCCGCGGCCAGAGTGGGGGGCTCCTCTGGCCGCCTCCTCCGTGAGCCGCTATCCCTCCAACGCGCGCCTGCGGCGAAGGTTGGGTGGATCTTCCGCGCACGGTTCGCGCGCGTACCGCCCTTGTCGGCCCATGATCTCGTCCAAGCAACCAACCTTCGTGGACGTTGTGCGTTAGAGCTGATGGAGACTCTTCCGGGGGGACTGTTCGGGAAGACTTCGGGGCCGCTGTAGGGACGCAGCGGCCCCCATGCTTTCCCAGCCGGCGCTTCGCGCTCGAGGCGAGGCAACCCCGGCTGGCCGGCGGCTGGCCAGACCAACCTCAGCGCACGTCGAGCGTCTGAACGTATGCGGGAGATGCTTCCCACGGGGAACGGGAAGCGTCGAGGGGGCCGCCGCCATTCCGGGGCGGCCCCCTCTCAGATCGTCATGGCCGCTCTCATCGGGTCGCGGAACAAGCAGGAAGCTCGAGCACGACACGGCACGCCGTCGTACCGGCTCACGACGCCCCACGGCGGCCTCCGCCCGGCGCGGGCGGGCCGATCCACTTCGCGCAGCGGCAGCAGCTCGACAACGTGGACTCCGGACCAGGACCGGCGCGTATCGGCACCGAGGGCCAGCAGGCACGCGTCGTCGCGAGAGGCGACGACCGGAATCGAACCGGTGTACACGGCTTTGCAGGCCGCTGCGTAGCCACTCCGCCACGTCGCCGTGCCCGACATCGTAGGACGTCGTCTGCGATCGGTGCGAGCGGCGGGCCGGTCCGAGCCGCGACTACCGTGCCGCGGATGTCCCGTCCTGCTCAGACCATCCCGGCGCCCCGTCGGACGAGCCCGCTGCGGGTCCTGGCCGGCATCGCGTGCGTGGCCGTGACGATCGCCGCCGTCGCCGTGACCGCCCTCAGCATCCGGCTGATGTCGACGACCGGCGACGTCGACGCGGTTGTCGACGACGCCTCGCGCTCCGTGCGCCGCCTGGACACCGCCACGGCCGACCTCGGGCCGGCGATTCGCGAGCTGCGCCGCGCCGCGCAGTCGCTGCGGCAGATCGATCCCGCCGCCGGCCCGTAGCCCGATCCCTTGGTACCCTGTGCGCCTCCCAGGGCGATTAGCTCAGCTGGGAGAGCGCCGCCTCGACAAGGCGGAGGTCACTGGTTCGAGCCCAGTATCGCCCACCTCACGAAGTCCCGCAAACAGGGCTTTTGTCGTTGCGGGACGTTGGTCAGCCGGTCGCCCGCGTCCCACTCGCGTCCCTCGTGGACCGGAGCCACGGTGGGCCGCGTGCGGCGCATCGAAACGCGTCCCCAGCGCCGCCTCTGCGCTCGGGTAGAGGCGGCCGTACCGATCGCCCCCGCCGAGCCAGACGCTCGGCGGCGGGCGCGCCTACGCGCAGTCACCGCCGTGTCCGCGCGAGCCGCACGCCGCCCCCCAGAAGAGCGAGGAGCGCAGGAACGCCCACCGCAAGCGGCAGGATCCCGCCCGCGTCCAGCGTCGCGCGGTTTTCCACGTCGATCCGCACCGTCGGGCTCATCTCGGGCGGCCGGACCGGACGGTTCTGAGGGAGCACGGCCACGTACGCGGCGTAGCTGCCGCCATTGATGGCCTTGACGCTCCAGGCGATCGACCGGTTGTCGCCGGCGCGGAGCTTCCCGAGGTACCACGTCCGCCGCGACGACCAATCCTCCGGGTCGACATACACGCCGTCGCGGAGGCTGAGGATGTTCAGGTGCGCGATGAGCGCCGGCGTCGGCGTGGACGCGTCATTGGCGATCTCCGTTCGGAAGACGAACGTGTCGCCGAGCCGTGCGTTGACCCGCGCTCGGTCGACGGTCACGGACGCGGCCGCTGCGCCGTCGGCGACGACCAGCGTCGCCAGGAACCCTGCGATGGCGGCACGGAGCGCTGAGCCGACGGGCATATCAGCCACCTGCTCGCAGCCGAAGGAATCGTGCGCCGACGAAGAGCGCGACGACGGCGAAGACCGCTGCCGCCACGATGGGGGAGACGAGCCACGCGGCGTCCTGGCTCCCGGCCTCGCCCTGCATGATCACCCTGCCGACGTAGCGCTCGGCCGCCGTGACCGGGTTGAGGCGGAACAGCAACTCGCCGGCCCAGCCCTGCTCGGCGCTGGCCGGCAGCTGTGTCGGCGCGAACAGTGCAAGCAGGAGAAACAGGCTCAGGGTGAGGCTGACGCGGTTGGAGGCGGCGAAGATGCTGATGATCTGGCCGAGCGAGGCGAGGAAGATCGCCAGCAGGCTCCCGAGGAGGAAGCCGACCGCCAGCGCGTCCCCGGCGACGCCGACGCCACGCCCGAGGAAGAGGATGTACGGGATCGAGATCGCGAACGCAGCGACCCAGAGCGAGAGCGCTCCGAGGAGCTTCCCGACGGTGAGCTGGAGGCGCGAGGCGGGCGTCAGCAGCAGGCTCTCGAGCGTGCCACGCTCCCGCTCGCCGCTGAAGCTGTCCGCGGCGGCGAGGAGCGCGAGCAGAGACCCCGCGCCGATCGAAACCTGGGCGAGCAGGCTGACCGACTCCCGCTGCTCGAGGAAGTTGAGCTCCGTGTTCGTCGCGGCGAGGTACGACATGATGCTGAGGAGAAGGCTGAAGGCGAGCGCCAGCAGGAGCGCTGAGCCGCCGAGCCATAGATCGCGTACCTCCTGGGCGCCGACGACCGTCCAGGCCGCTGATCCGTGTCGTTCTGCGCGGGCATCCGAGCTCATCCTCAGCGCCCTTCCGTCATCGCCAGGAAAGCATCACTGAGCCGCGCGCCCTCGACTTCGAATGCGAGTACCGGGACGCCGGCATCGAGGACCGCGCGCAGGCCCGCGCTCATCGTGTCCTCGTCGGGTCCCGCGCGGAACGTCGCAACGAGCGCGCCCGGCTGCCCGTCGAGGGCGCGGACGTCCTCGATGCTCGTCGTGGCGGCCAGCGCGTCAACGCCGCGACTGACGAGATCCGGGGCCACGCGAAGCCGCGCCCTGCGCGGCCCGGCCGCCTGGCGGGCGACCTCGGCAACGGTGCCGGCGGAGACGACGCGGCCGCGGTGAAGGATGAGCACGCGCGAGCAGACCTGTTCCACCTCGTCGAGCAGATGCGTGCTGAGCAGCACCGTCGAGCCACGCTCGCCGGCGGTCCTGCGGACGAGCCCCAGCACCTGACGCTGGCCCGCCGGATCGAGACCGAGCGTGGGCTCGTCGAGGAAGACGACCTCCGGGTCGTTCACGAGCGCGCGGGCGAGGCCGAGGCGCTGGCGCATGCCCCGGCTGTACGTCGCGATGAGCGACCGGCTGCGGTCAGCAAGGCCGACCTCATCGAGCAGCCTCTGCGCCACGGCGCGGGCGCTCGCACGACTGTGACCGTAGAGGCGCGCGTGGTAGCGCAGGTACTCCTCGGCGGTCTGGCGGTTCGGGTGACCGGCGCTCTCCGGCAGTACGCCGACGCGCCTGCGGATCTCAGCCGGACGCGTGTGCGGCACGCCGGCCACGGTGAACGTGCCCTCTGTGGGGGCGAGGATGGCGGTCAGGATGCGAATCGCCGTCGTCTTCCCTGCGCCGTTCGGCCCGAGCACCCCCAGGATCTCGCCGGGCTCGGCCGTGAACGAGAGGTCCTCGAGCGCGGTGACGGAGCCGTAGCGCTTGCATAGCCCTTGTGCCTCGACCGAGTACGTCGCAGCCTGTGCCGAGCCCGAATCCCGAGCCGCGTCGACTGCGTGCTGCCGAACCGCCTCGGTCATCGGATCGCTGTGCTTGTCATGCACCGAAGTCCGCGCCCGCACGGATGCCACGCTCGCGCACTCGCTGGTACCGCACGTCAACGGGTGGGTGGTTCGGCGCGCCGCGTGCTGGCGTAGACGAACGCGCGGTCCTCGAGCTGCCGCACCGCCTCGCGAGCCTTCGCCACGTCGGCACCGTTCAGCTGGGCGACCTTGCGTAGGACGAGCACCTCCCTGTCTGCGTCCTTCCCCCTCCAACCGGTGCGAATGTTGCCGACGCCGCGCGCGTAGTACTTCAGCTGGTGGGCGCCCGGCTTCGTGGGCTCATACTCGTCCACGACGACGACGTTGTTGTGACAGCCGACGGGGACACAGTTTCGCACCCCCACCTGGTCGATCTTCCCCCAGTCGTCCCAGTAATAAGGGGGAGGGGCGAATCCCTCAGAGTACGGTGGCGAGCCGAGGCGCGGCTCCGCCCTCATGTAGATCCCCGCCTTCGCGCCTTTCGGCCGGCCAGGCAGCCACACCTGGCCTCCGAGGTACTCGGGGCCGTCCCACATCTCGCTGTACTGGCCGAAGTGCCACACGTTGCCGGCCTTGTCCTCGGCGAGGAAGATCAGCTCCGACTCGATGAGCTTGCCGCCGCTGAAGTCGCGGTCCCATCCCACCCGCGTACGCACACCGTTGATGACCTTCGTCATGTCGGTGACGGTGAAGACGATCCGATGGCGAACGCGCTCGCCGTCTTCCTCCGTCGAGCCGGTCCACGTGAACCGCTTGCCGGGCTTGAACGCCACCCACGGGTTGTCGATGTTCGCCGAGGTCTGGTCGAACAGGGTCGGGCTGAAGTCGTCAGCGCTCACGTCTCGCTGCGCGTCGGCGGGCGCGTTCGGAGTCTGCGCGCTCGCCTCCGTACGAGATTGCACGTTCTGTGCGTCCGTACCCCCACACGCCGTAGCTGTCAGCAACAGAACAGACGCAGCCGCACCCCACAACCACCGAAAAGCCGGCACCGAAGCCCCCTCACATCCCGTTACGCGACTTGTATATGAAAAGGCCGACGGGGGCGCGAACAGAATGGCCGTCCTGGAACTGACCTCTCCTGGCCAGCGCATGAGTCACCCTGACCTGACCGAAACGCAAACGGCTCCATGAACCTCGACGCACCGGCCAAATCGGCCTTTAGGAGAAGCCTCTCAAAGCTCTCTTACGAAAGCAATAACCGCCGAGCGGACTGGACTTTAGTCGGGACGCCTCCCGGAAGGGGAGTGCTCAGGTATCGCGACTGCGCGGCAGCGCCAGCGAGAACGCACCGCCCCTGCCCCCCTCGCTCTCGACCCGCACGCGTCGGCGGGACGAGCGCGATTCGCACCCGACCGCAAGGCAAAGCCCGCCGCCACGCCTGTTCCGTGCCCCGTCGCGCGTGCCGCGTAGAACCGGTCGAAAACGCGCGCCCGCATGTCGGCGGGGATGCCGGGCACCGTTGTCGACCGGCGTCACCCCCGCCTCCTCGCCGGCGCACGTCACCGCCGGGCCACGCGATCTTGATCGCGTTGTCGATGGGTTCATCAGTGCCAGGTGAAGTCGAGGGGGATGGGCGCGTGCGGCGCACGGCCCGCCCCGACCTCGAGGCGCAGTTGCTTCACCCACGCAAGGGGCCAAAGCGGATCGACCGCCGCGGCGATCGCATCGACCATCGGGACGCGCGTGGGGACCAAGATCGACCCACCTCGTCGACAGGGCGGAGGTCACTGGTTCGAGCCCGGTATCGCCCAGCTCTCAACGGGTCGTTGCGCTCCACGGCCCAGACCGGCTCCGAGCAGTGTCGCCTTCCGTCCGGGAGGCACGACCCCAGAGGGCGCCCACCGTCGAGGTGACATCGCGGCGAAGGTCCGCGATCCGCGTGGTCGCCGAGGTGATCTCCGCCTCGAGTCCGGCGAGCTGCGCCACGAGCTCGTGCTGCTCGCTGAGGACCGGTACGGGCAGGCGGAGCCGGATCAGGTCCTTCACCGCGATCCGCGGGTGGTTGGCGCCGACCATGAGCCTCGTCGCCTGCTCCGTGATCTCGGGCGAGCGCAGCATCGCGGCCAGGAACGCGGGCTCGACGCGCGCGGCGTCCACCTCCAGGACCACGAGCTCGGTCGAGCAGATCCCGTCGCAGGGTGCCTGCGCGGCCTTCGCCAGGTACGGCCGGAGCTTGCCGTAGAGCAGGTCCCCGGCGCGAAAGCGGCTCTTGGCGCTGCGGATCGCGCTTCCAGGTACGGGCGCAGGAAGGTCGATGTGGCCGGTCTGCCCCTCGATGTGCTCGAGCCCGAGGCACAGGAACAGCTGCTCCGGGAAGGCCGACGGGTTCAGCTGCTCTCGGCGGATGCGGACCAGGTCGCCCAGCGGCAGCATGCGGTGCCTGCACGAACCGCTGCGCGACTGGCCGATGTACCGCGCCGCGACGAGCCGGAAGTCCGACTCCTCCAGGTCGGCGGCCGCGACGAGCGCCGATTGCGGTCCCTCGGCCTTCGCCGCCAGGCCCTCGCGCAGCTCGGGCAGGTCCGATGACCCGTTCGGCTTGCGCCTGGCGTTGAGGTCGAAGCCGTCGTGCTCGACGTCGAAGAACCACACCGATCCCGTGGACCCGGCCTTGCGCAAGAGCACGATTCCCGTCCGAACGGCCGCATACGGCTGGAAGACGCCGCTCGGGAGCGACACGACGGCCTCGACCTGCGCGGTGCGCAGGAGCCACCGACGCAGCTGCCGGTCAGTGCCCAAGTTCGTCAGGAGCCCCTCCGGGCAGACGACCGCGGCTCGCCCATCCTCGGCAAGCGAAGCGACGACGTGCTGGAGGAAGAGCGCCTCAGCTGACGTGGTGGAGACCGCGAAGCCACAGAGGTCGTCGCGGTTGGTGATCGCAGCACCGAACGGCGGGTTCGTCAGCACGATGTCGAACCGATCGCGGATCTCGTTGCGGGCGGTGAGCGAGTCGCCGTCGGCCAGGTGAGCGGGGTCGGCACCGTGGATGAGGAAGTTGAGGACGCAGAGCCGCCGCACGATCGTGTTCAACTCGCGCCCGTGCAGCGCAAGCTCCTCCGGCGAGTCAGGGCCGTGCGTGGCGGCACGCGTGCGGAGCAGGAACCCGCCGGTCCCCGCGGCGGGGTCGTAGACCGACTCGCCCGGGCGGGGGTCGACCATGTCGACCATCAGGTCGACGATGTGGCGGGGAGTGAAGTACTGCCCGAGGTGGCCGGCGTCGCCCAGCGTCGCGATGAGCTGCTCGTAGACCGCGGCGTTGATGTCGACGTGCGCGTGGTCGAGCGACATTGCCTCGGTCCTCTGGAGCACCCGGAGCAGCGTCGGACTGTCCTCGATCTTGGGCTCGAACCCCTGGACGACGAAGCGAACCGGGCTCGACGCGAACTCCTCCTCCACGCGGTCGCGGAAGGTCGGGAAGAAGGACTGGTTGAACCAGCGCGCGGCGTCCCGCTCGCCGGCACATCGCTCGACGACATCCGCGTGCTCCAGGAGCCCGTGAAGCCGCGTCGCGGACGCCGGGAGCTCGGACTCCGGTTGCGTGACCAGCCGGAGGAAGAGCAGGAAGCCCAGATGCTCGATCGTGTCGAGGGTGTTCAGCCCGGCCGCTCTCATGGTGTTCGCGGCCGCCCAGATGCTGCGGCGGACGGTCTCGTGCTCGAAGTCGGACATCGCTCCTGCGGTCGTCACGGGGACCGCCGACATTAGGCGGGCACGCGGACGAGCCGCCGGAGCCGGCCGCGGACCGTGGTCGCCGTCGCGGCTGGCACACTCGCACCTGCTCCCGTCACCCGATACGAGAGGGACATCGTGGCCGGATACACGCTCGTCAACCTCAGAGAGGTCGAGGACATGGCGCCGAAGTTCGGCTTCGCGCCGAACGTCGAGGCTCGGTTCGCGCGCAGGCCGCTCGAGCTCGACCAGTCGGGCGTGAGCTACTTCCGGATCGCGCCGGACTTCCGCATGCCCTTCGGCCACCGCCACCAGACGCAGGAGGAGGTCTACCTCGTGGTGAGCGGCAGCGCGCGCATCAAGGTCGACGACGACATCGTCGAACTGCGGCCGTGGGACGCGATCCGCGTGCCGCCCGACACCACGCGCGGGATGCAGGGCGGCCCGGAGGGCGCCGAGGTGGTCGCCTTCGGCGCGCCGACCCAGGACAACCGCGACGCGGAGATGGTGCCGGACTGGTGGACCGACTGACCGCGGTGGGCGCTTGCGCGTCGCCGTCGCGCGGGCGTATAAGACCGCCATGTCGAGTCCCGAGGTTCAGCGCGAGGATCTGAGCGCGGCGGTCGCCGCGCGCCGCGAGCTCGGAGCCGACAGCGAGCGCGAGGTCGTCGAGGCGTTCCTCGACCGAGTCGGGACCGCGATCGACGCGCGCGTCGATCAGCGCCTCGCGCAGCAGCGCCGCGAGAGGCGGGGGTCGTCGGCGAGCCGCGGCTCGATCCCCCTGGCGCTGGGGTCCATGGGGATCGGCATCGCAGCGACCGGCGCGGCCAGCGGCCTCGACGACGGCGAGCCGGTGGCGATCATCATCTGGCTCGTCATCGGCGCGATCAACATCGCGCACGCGCTGCGTTCCTAGGCCGTGGCGGCGTCGAGCAGCCGCTCGAGATCACTCTCGTCGTTCCACGCGCCGACCGACGCCCGCACGTAGGGCGTGCCGGGAAGGTTGCGGATCAGCACGCCGGCGGCCGCGAGGCGGTCGCGGGTGCGCTCGGGATCCGTGGCCTCCCACGACACGAGCGTCGTCTCGCCGCGCGGCGCGACGGTGCGCCCGACCGCGGCGAGGCGCTCGGCGAGCGTCGCGGCGAGCTCGACCGCGCGCGCGTGCACGGCGTCCCAGTTCGCGGCCGCGAGCACGTCGTGCGCGGCGAGCGCACCGGCCGACGCCTCGGCCGGCAGCGCCGGCGAGTCGTGCGTGCGCGCGTCCGGGTGGAGCGCCGAATCGAGGCCGCGCCCGGGCTCGGCGAGGTTCGCGTACGTCGCGCCGACCGAGGCCAGCCGCCCGCGCCACCCGGGCGCGATCCACAGCATCCCCGTGCCGACCGGCCCGCACAGCCACTTCTGACCGGATCCGGCGTAGAAGGCGCAGCCGAGCGCCGCGACGTTGACCGGGAGCGCGCCGATGCCCTGGGCGCCGTCGAGCAGCACCGGCACGTCCGGGCCGAGCTCGGCCAGCCCCGCGGGTCGCACCGCGCCTGTCACCCAGCTCACGTGCGAGCAGGCGACGAGCCGGGTGCGGCGCCCGACGGCGTCGGCGAGGTCGGCGAACGCCACGGTCCGGATCTCGACCCCGCGGCGCTCGCGCAGCGTGCCGAGCGGTCCGAGCAGCCCGGGATGCTCGTCGGGCGCAGTGAGGACCTCATCTCCGGGGCCCAGGTCCAGGCCGGCGAGGACGCGGACCACACCCTCGCTCGTGGACGTCGTGAGCGCGACGTCGGCCGGGTCGGCCCCGAGACGCTGCGCGTACGCCGCGCGCTGGCGGTCGCGCAGGGCGAGCATCGACTCCATGTACGCGCGCGTGCGTCCCTCGGTGGCGGCGCGCTCGAGGACCTCGGTCATCGCCTGGACGGCGTCTCGCGCGAGCGGCCCGCACGTGCCGGCGTTGAGGTACGCGCGATCGGCGAGGACGGGGAAGTGCGAACGAAGAGCGGCGGCATCCACGGCGGCGGAGGCTACTTGCCGGGCCCTGTGCCGGCGCACCGCGAGATTGCGACAGAACTGCACCGATACCGTGCCGAAACAGCGCCGTTCCGGCGACCTCGGGCGACGCTCGCGTAGCATCGGATCGGATGAAGGTCACGCTCCCCGACGGGACCCCGCTCGCGCTGCCCGACGGCGCCACGGGCGCCGACGCCGCCGCCGCCATCGGCCCCGGCCTGGCGCGCGCCGCGCTTGCGGTGAAGCAGAACGGCGAGGTGCGTGACCTCGCCCGGCCGCTCATCCCGGACGAGACGCTCGAGATCGTCACCGAGCGCAGCGGCCGCGACGCGCTCGACCTCATCCGCCACGATGCCGCGCACGTGATGGCGGCGGCGGTCATGGACCTCTATCCGGGCGTGAAGATCTCGATCGGACCGCCGATCGAGCAGGGCTTCTACTACGACTTCGAGTTCCCGGACGGGGTCACGCTGTCGGATGCGGACTTCGAGCGCATCGAGGCGCGCATGCGCGAGCACATCCAGGCCGACGAGCGGTTCGAGCGCGAGGACGTGCCCGTTGCCGACGCGCTCGAGCGCTTCCGCGCCGAGGGGCAGGACTACAAGGTCGAGCTGATCGAGGACCTGGTCCGCGACCAGGGCGTCGACACCGTGAGCCTGTACACGAACGGGCCGTTCACCGACCTGTGCCGCGGGCCGCACGCCCCGAGCACGAAGCGCATCGGCGCGTTCAAGCTGCAGTCGGTGGCGGGCGCGTACTGGCGCGGCGACGCGAGCCGCCAGATGCTCACGCGCGTGTACGGGACCGCGTTCTTCAAGCCCAAGGAGCTCGAGGAGCACCTCAAGCTGCTCGAGGAGGCCCGCGCGCGCGACCACCGCAAGCTCGGCCAGGAGCTCAAGCTCTTCTTCCTGAGCGACCTGTCGCCGGGCTCGCCGTTCTGGCAGCCCAACGGCATGGCGATCGTCAACGAGCTCACCAACCTGTGGCGCGAGGAGAACGCGCGCCGCGACTATCGCGAGGTCAAGACGCCGATCCTCTACGACGTCGAGCTCTGGAAGCGGTCGGGTCACTGGGCGGTGTACCGCGACAACATGTACTTCGCGGACGTCGAAGGCCGGACGATGGGCCTCAAGCCCATGAACTGCCCCGCGCACGTCCAGATCTACAAGGACGAGCGGCGCTCGTACCGCGACCTGCCGATCCGCTACTCGGAGGCCGGCCTCGTCCATCGCCACGAGCCGAGCGGGACGCTGCACGGCCTGCTCCGCGTCCGCCACATCACGCAGGACGACGCCCACATCTTCTGCACCGAGGAGCAGATCGTCGAGGAGATCCACCGCTGCCTGGATTTCGGCTTCGCGATCTACGACACGTTCGGGATCAGGCCGCGGCTCGAGCTGTCGACCCGGCCGGAGAAGCGCGTCGGCACCGAGGAGATGTGGGACAAGGCCGAGGCCGCGCTCGAGAGCGCGCTGGTCGCGAAGGGCCTCGATTTCGAGCTCAACCCGGGCGACGGCGCGTTCTACGGCCCGAAGATCGACCTGCACATGACCGACTCGATCGGACGGTCATGGCAGATGGGCACGGTTCAGCTCGACTACTACATGCCCGAGCGCTTCGAGCTCGCGTACACCGGCGCGGACAACGCCGAGCACCGGCCGGTGATGATCCACCGCGCGCTGATGGGCAGCTTCGAGCGGTTCATCGGCATCCTCATCGAGCACTACGCGGGCGAGTTCCCGTTCTGGCTGGCGCCGGTCCAGGGCATCGCGCTGCCGATCGCCGACCGTCACAACGAGGCGGCGGCCGCGGTCGTCGCGGCGCTGCGCGACGCCGGCCTGCGGGCGGAGCTCGACGACCGCTCCGAGTCGGTCGGGCGCAAGATCCGCGACGCCGAGCTGCGCAAGATCCCCTACATGCTCGTGGTCGGCGACCGCGAGGCCGAGGAGCGGACGGTGGCCGTACGCCGCCACGGCGTGGGCGACGAGGGCAGCGAGCGGGTCGACGAGCTCGTGCGCCGGCTGGCCGCCGCGGCGGCCGAGCGGCGATGAGTGGCTGGCAGCGGCGGCTAGGCCGGCTGCCGGCGCAGGAGCTCGGGGCGGGGCTGCGCGTGCACGACGCCCGCGGGCTCCTCGCGCGGGGGCGCGGGCTCGGCGGCCTGGACGCGCTGCCGCCCGAGCGCGCCCTGCGCCTGCGCGGCCGCGCGGTGCACACGTTGACGATGCGCTTCGCGCTCGATCTGATCTGGCTGGGGCGCGATGGCGAGGTCGTCAGGGTGGATCGGGACGTCGCGCCGCGGCGCCACCGGGCGTGCCGGCGCGCGCGGGCCGTGATCGAGACCAACGCCGGCTCTGCCGATCGCTTTCTTTCGCAGGGGGTGGGCGGCTATACTTCGGTTCGTTGATCGAGTTGCTCGCCACACAGCCGCCTCTTTCTTGACCCGCGGCAGCCAAAGCTAGTGCCGGTTCCACGGAGGTTCGACCGGCGCCCGCCCGAGCGGGACACGACCAGGATCAACGAGCGCATCCGTGTGCCCGAGGTTCGGGTGATCGGCGAGGACGGCAAGCAGATCGGCGTCATGCGCACCGATGAGGCGCTGCGCTACGCCCAGGAACGCGATCTCGACCTCGTCGAGGTCGCCCCCGACGCGCGCCCGCCCGTCACCCGCATCCTGGACTACTCGAAGTACAAGTACGAGCAGGCCCAGAAGCAGAAGGCCGCGCGCAAGCACCAACAGCAGATCACGATCCGCGAGATCAAGTTCCGCCCGAAGATCGCGCAGAACGACTACGACACGAAGAAGGGCCATGTCATCCGCTTCCTCAAGCGGAAGGACAAGGTCAAGATCACGATCATGTTCCGCGGGCGCGAGGTGACGCACCCCGAGCGCGGCCAGCAGCTGCTCGAGCGTCTCGCCGAGGAGCTCCAGGACCTGGCCGTGGTCGAGCAGCGCCCGAACCTCGACGGGCGCAACATGACGATGATGCTCGGGCCGTCCAAGGCGGTCCTGAGCGGTCAGTACGGCGACGACCAGCCCGCCGGTGACGTCGCGGCGATCGCGGACGCGGGCACCGCGAGCGACGGCTCGGGCGGCGCGGCCGGCGACGTGCCGACGGCGGCCGAGGCCGCCGCGCAGGCGGCCGCCGCGGACGCCGCGGACGCGGCCGCCGCGTCCGACGAGGCCGGTCCCAGCGCCCGTGACGAGGACGACGCGGTCATCCAGCCGGAGAGCGAGCGCGCCGCCGCCGCCTCGGGCAAGCGCCGGCGCTCCTGACCGCCCGCCACGCCGGTTGGCAGCACTCCAGGCTGACCGCCCCCAACCGCGGCCGCCGCGCGCGGTCTCCTATACTCCGCCGTCCGCAATGCCGAAGATGAAGAGTCATTCCGGCGCCAAGAAGCGCTTCAAGCTGACCGCCAAGGGCAAGGTCCGCGGCCGTCACGCCTTCACGAGCCACATCCTCGAGAAGAAGTCGCCCAAGCGGAAGCGCCGCCTCGGCCAGCCCTCGATCCTCGATCCCGACGACACCAAGCGCGTCAAGAAGCTGCTGGGAGCGAGGTCCAAGTGACCCGGGTCAAGCGGTCCGTCCACGCCAAGAAGAAGCGCCGTGCGACGCTGGAGCGCGCGAAGGGCTTCCGCGGCGAGGCGAGCTCGAACTACAAGCGCGCGAAGGAGGCGGTCATGAAGGCCGACTCCTACGCCTACCGCGACCGCCGCAACCGCAAGCGCGACTTCCGCCGCCTGTGGATCGTCCGCATCAACGCCGCCGCCCGCCAGAACGGCCTGAGCTACGGCGCGTTCATGCACGGCATCAAGCTCGCCGGCATCGACCTGGACCGCAAGGTGCTGGCCGACATCGCCGTCCGCGACCCCGAGACCTTCCGCCGATTTGCCGATGCCGCCCGCGAGGCGTCGGCCGCTGCCGCCTAGCGCACAGCCGACACACCAGACCTCACGGGCGCCGCTTCCTCGGGATCGGCGCCCGTTTTCGCTTCAGGACCCCGACCCGCACGACGACCGCCATGATCACCTCGCCCCACAACGACAAGCTCAAGGAGATCCGCCGCCTCCAGCGCCGTCGCGAGGCGCGCTTCGTCGCCGAGGGCGAGGACCTCATCGCCGCCGCCGACGCCGCCGGCTGGCCCGCCGTCTACCGGCTGCGCGCCGGGATCGACATCGCGCCCGAGCTCCTCGACGAGGTCTCCGGCCTCGGCTCGGGCACCCGCGAGCTCGCCGTCTACGACCGGCGCTGGGCGCAGCCGACCGGGCCGCTCTGCGTCGCGCTCTGGGGCGTGCGCGACCCCGGCAACGTCGGCACCGTGCTGCGTGCGGCGCTCGCGTTCGGGGCGAGCAGCGTCGCGCTCGGCCCCGACTCCGCCGACCCGTTCGCGCCGAAGGCGGTCCGCGCCTCGATGGGCGCGATCTTCGCGATGCCGGTCGCGCGCGTCACCCGCCCCGACGAGCTGCCCGGCACGAAGATCGCCCTCGCCGCCCGCGCCGGCGCGCCGCTCGGCGGACCGATCGACGAGCCCGCCACGATCCTCGTCGGCGCCGAGCGCGCCGGGCTGCCCGACGCCGTCGTCGCCGCGAGCGACCGGGTGGCGCACATCCCGATCGCGACCGAGTCGCTGAATGCGGCCATGGCCGCGACCGTCGCGCTCTACGAGGCCACCCGCGGCCGGCCACCCGGGGGCGCCGCAGCGGCCCGCGCCACAGACGCCGCCGCCGCGGCACCCGCCGGGGAGCCCGCCGCCGCAACCGCCGCAGCGCGCGGAGGCGCCGAGGCGGCGCGCCGCCCGCAGACCGCTACTGTGCCGCCCGCATGAGTACGCTCGACCGCATCGGATCGCTGCGCGCCGAGGCCGAGCAGGCCGTCGCCGGCGCCGACTCGAGCGCCGCGCTCGAGGAGCTGCGCGTCCGGTACCTCGGCCGCAAGGCCGAGCTGCCGAACCTCCTGCGCGGCGTCGCGCAGCTGCCGCCCGAGGAGCGGGGCACCGTCGGGCGCGCCGCCAACCAGGCCCGGCAGGCGCTCGAGGCGCTCATCGAGTCGCGCTCCGCCGAGCTCGCGGGCGCGGAGCTCGACGCCCGCCTCGCGGCCGACCGCATCGACGTCACGCTGCCGGGCGAGCCGCCGCAGCCGGTCGGCCGGCTGCACCTCGTCACCCAGACGTGGCGCGAGATCGAGGACGTGTTCCTCGGGCTCGGCTTCACGAGCGTCGAGGGCCCGGAGATCGAGCTCGTCCACTACAACTTCGACGCGCTCAACCACGACCCGACGCACCCCTCGCGCGACAAGACCGACACGTTCTACGTCGCCGACGACATCGTGCTGCGCACACACACGTCGCCGATGCAGGTCCGCGCGATGGAGGCGCACCCACCGCCGCTCTACGTCGTGATCCCGGGCCGCACCTACCGCCGCGACAGCGACGCGACCCACACGCCGCAGTTCCACCAGGTCGAGGGGCTCGCCGTCGACGAGGACATCACGCTCGCCGACCTCAAGGGCACGCTGCTGAGCTTCGCCAACGCGATCTTCGGCGAGGGGCGCGACGTGCGCCTGCGCCCGCACTTCTTCCCGTTCACCGAGCCCAGCGTCGAAGTCGACGTCTCCTGCTTCCACTGCGACGGCCGCGGCTTCATGCGCGACGGCTCGCGCTGCCGGCTGTGCAAGGGCGAGGGCTGGATCGAGATCCTCGGCGCCGGCGAGGTCGACCCCAACGTCTACTCCTACGTCGACGACGACCGCTACGACCCAGAGAAGGTGCAGGGCTTCGCCTGGGGCCTGGGCATCGAGCGCATCGCCCAGCTCAAGCACGGGCTGACCGACATGCGCGCGCTCTACGACAACGACCTCCGCTTCCTGCAGCAGTTCGGCTAGGCGAAGAGATGCGCGCACCCCTGGACTGGCTTCACGAGCACTGCAACCCCGGCCTCGGCCCCCGCGAGCTCGAGGAGCGGCTGACGATGACCGGCACGAAGGTGGAGGCGATCCACCACCACGGCGTCGGCGCGCTCGAGCACTTCGTGGTCGGCCGCGTGCTTGAGTCCGAGCGCCATCCCGACGCGGACCGCCTGAGCGTGTGCCGCGTCGACGTCGGCGGCGGCGACACGGCGCAGATCGTCTGCGGCGCGCCGAACGTCGCCGGCGGCCAGACGGTCGCCGTGGCCCGGCCGGGCGCCGTCATGCCCGGCGGCACGACGCTCGGCGCCGCGAAGCTCCGCGGCGTGCGCTCCGAGGGCATGATCCTCGCCGAGGACGAGCTCGACATCGGCACCGAGCACGCCGGCATCATGGTCCTCGACGAGCTGCTCGAGAACGGCGCCGGCCTCGCGCCGGGCACGCCGCTCGAGCGCGTTCTCCCGATTTCCACCGAGGTCCTCGAGCTCGAGATCACCCCGAACCGGCCCGACTGCCTGGGCATCTTCGGCGTCGCGCGCGAGCTGCACGCCGCCACCGGCGCGCCGCTCGCCGCGCCACCGTGGGCGGACGACCCCGGCACGCCCGGGCCGGTCGAGGGCGCCGACGTCCGCGTCGAGTGCCCCGACCTCAACCCGCGCTTCACCGCTCGCGTGTTCGAGGACGTGACGATCGCGCCGTCGCCGCCGTGGCTGAAGGCGCGCCTGATGGCCGCCGGCCAGCGCCCGATCAACAACGTGGTCGACATCACGAACTACGTGAT
This sequence comes from Solirubrobacteraceae bacterium, assembly GCA_036259975.1. Lineage (GTDB taxonomy): Bacteria > Actinomycetota > Thermoleophilia > Solirubrobacterales > Solirubrobacteraceae > JAOPZW01. Next base: position 28,216 of record DATAAR010000049.1, read on the forward strand.
GCTCGAGGCCGGCCATCCTGTCCACGCGTTCGACCTCGACCGCGTCGCGGGCCACCGCCTCACGGTTCGGCGCGCCCGCGACGGCGAGGACATCGAGACGCTCGACGGCCAGGTCCGCCGCCTGGACTCCGACATGGTCGTCATCGAGGACGACGACGGACCGACGTCGATCGCCGGCGTCATGGGCGGCGCGCGGTCCGAGGTCCACGACGGCACGACGCGCGTGCTGATGGAGGTCGCCAACTGGGTCGGCCCGAACATCCACCGCACCTCGCAGGTGCTCGGCCTGCGCAGCGAGGCCAGCGGACGGTTCGAGAAGGGCCTCTCGCCCGAGCAGGCGCTGGAGGCCCAGGCGCTCGCGACGAAGCTGATGCTCGAGCTCACCGGCGCCCGCCTGCGCCCCGGCACGATCGACGTCGGCGGCGAGGGCCCGCCCCCGAAGACGATCCGCCTGCGGACGCAGAAGGTCGCGGAGATCCTGGGCATGCCGATCGCCAGGGAGCGCCAGGCCGAGATCCTCGCCGCCCTCGAGTTCGCCACGGCCGAGGCGGACGACGGCCTCGACGTCACCGTCCCGCACTTCCGGCGCAACGACGTCTACCGCGAGGCCGACCTCATCGAGGAGGTCGCGCGCATCGACGGGCTCCAGAAGCTGCCCGCAACGCTGCCCAAGCGCCGCGGCGCGGCCGGCCGCCTGAGCGTCGAGCAGCGCCTGCGCCGCCGCGCGGTCGACGCGCTCGCCGGCCGCGGCATGCACGAGATCGTCGGCTGGAGCTTCACCGACCCCGGGCTCGCCGCGCGCGCGCGCCTC
>DATAAR010000050.1:0-45669 GCA_036259975.1 Solirubrobacteraceae bacterium
CGGGCCATGTAGCCCAGCTCGGTGGTGCACACGGGGGTGAAGTCCCGCGGGTGCGAGAACAGCACCGCCCAGGAGTCGCCGATCCAGTCGTGAAAGCGGATCCGGCCCTCCGTTGTGTCGGCCTCGAAATCCGGGGCCGTGTCGCCGATCTGCAGAGCCATCTGCTGGTCCCCCTTGGACGTGTGCGCGGCGTGTCGGGGCGATCCTCTCACCGCCCGTGGTGTGGGGACAAGGGGCATCACACGCGGATCGCAGCGGCGGGGCGCGCGCCTGCGCTCATCGCGCCCGGGTATGCGTCCTTCACGCGCGGGGGTACATGAGCCGACAATCGGACACGGAGAGGTCACGATGGTGCGACGCATTCGGCCGGCCGCGACGGCGGCGGCACTCCTCCTCGGCCTGGCTGCCGCGGGCTGCGGCGGCGACGACGGCGGGGGCGGCGGCTCGGCGACCGAAGGCGGCGAGTCCCGCCAGGTCCAGAACGCCAAGGTCATCGATCTCGCGTCGATGGACGGCGCCAAGGGCCGCGTGACGTACTGCACCGGCAAGGACACGACGGGCGAGACCAAGGAGTGGTCGAAGCGGTTCAACGCGAAGCACACGGCGCAGGGCCTGTCGGTGAAGATCCTCGAGTTCCCGGCCTCCGCGGACGAGCAGCGCAACCAGTTCGTCCAGCGCCAGGAGGCGCGCGCCCCCGAGTGCGACGTCTTCCGCTCCGACGTCATCTGGACCGCCGAGTTCGCCTCGCAGGGCTGGCTGTACGACATGACGGCGTATGTCGAGCGCATCAAGGACCGCTTCATCGAGTCGTCGCTCGAGACCGCGACCTACGACGGGCGGATCTGGGGCGTGCCGTCCTACACGAACGCCGCGCTGCTCTACTACCGCACGGACAAGGTCTCGAAGGCGCCCGCGACGTGGCAGGAGGTCTACGACCAGGCCGCGGCGGGCGACGGCATCGTCTTCCAGGGCGCCGCGTACGAGGGCCTCACCTGCGACTGGCTCGAGCTCGCGTTCGCCGCGGGTGGCTCCGTGCTGTCCGGCGACGGCAAGAAGGCGACGATCGACTCGCCGCAGAACGTCGCCGCCACCAAGCTGATGGTCGATGCGGTACGGCGCGGCGCCGCGCCGCGAGCCGTGGCGACGTACATGGAGCCCGAGTCCCTCGCGGCGTGGTAGACCGGACGGTTCGCGTTCATGCGCAACTGGCCCTACGCCTACGCGCTGAGCCAGGACACCGACAGGCTCAAGGGCAAGTTCGACGTCGCCCCGTTGCCCGCCTACGCGGGTGCCGGGCCTCGGCGGCGGCAACAGCGTCATCTCGGTCTACTCGAAGAACCCGGGCGGCGCGCTCGCGGTCGTCGACTTCCTCGCCTCGCAGGACTGGCAGACGACGCTGACGGCCGAGTTCTCGCAGATGTCGCCCTTCAAGGCGACCTACGACCAGCCCGAGGTGCAGCGCGCGATCCCCTTCCACGCCGAGATCCGCAAGGCCATCGAGCAGGCCCGGGCGCGCCCGGTGTCACCGGTGTATCCGCAGATCTCCCAGGCGATCTACGACAACGTCAACGACGCGATCGCGGGCCGCCGGTCGCCGGAGGACGCGATGAAGCGGGCGCAGGAGGCGATCGAGAAGGCCCTCGCGACGTTCTGACCGAGGCGGCCGGCCGCGAGTCCCGAGCGAGCTCCCGCGGGCCGTCAGCCGTCGAGCCCGCTGAGGTCGAGCCGGGCGATCCGGTCGCGATCGGCGAGCAGGTTCACCTCCACGATCCGGCCGTTCCGCACCGTGAAGCCGATCACGGCGAACGGCCGCCCTCCCGGCGCGACGACGAGGCCGGCGGCGCCGTTGACGAGGGCCGGCCGCGCGGCGCCCGCGAGGCTCGCGAAGCGCATCGCCTGCCCGGCCACGGTCCTCGCGCCGCGGATCTCGCGCGACCCCGCGCCCGGCAGGGCGCCGCGGTCGACGCGGAACAGGACGTCGGGGTCGAGCACGTCGACGAGCGCGTCGAAGTCGCCGCCGCGCGCCGCGGCGAGGAACGCGTCGACCACGCGGCGCTGCTCCCCGAGGTCCGCGTCGCCCACCGGCGCCGAGCCCTGCACCCGGCGGCGCGCGCGGCTCGCGAGCTGGCGCGCCGCCGCCGGGGAGCGGCCCACGATCGGGGCGATCTCGTCGAACGGCACGGCGAACATGTCGTGCAGCACGAACGCGAGGCGCTCGGCGGGCGCGAGGCGCTCGAGCACGACGAGCAGGGCGAGGCCGACCGAGTCGGCGAGCAGCGCCTCGTGCTCGGGGTCGACCTCGTCCTCGAGGCTGACGATCGGCTCCGGCAGGCGGGGCCCGAGCGGCTCCTCGCGGCGTGAGGCCCGCGAGCGGAGCATGTCGAGGCACACGCGCGCGACGACCGTCGTCAGCCAGCCGCTCAGGTTCTCGATCGCGGCCGCGTCGCTCCGGGTCAGGCGCAGCCACGTCTCCTGCACGGCGTCGTCGGCGTCGCTGATCGAGCCCAGCATCCGGTAGGCGACCGCCCGCAGGTGCGTGCGGTCGGCCTCGAAGCGGTCGGCCAGGAGAGCGCTCTCGGTCACCGGTCACATCCTCTCGTCGTACTTCGTCAACGAGGTGACGCAGCCCGTTCCGACGATGTGACAAGGAGTCCGATTCCCATGGCACGCAGGTGGTGGACGCTCGTCGCGGTCTCGACCGCGACGTTCATGCTCCTCCTCGACATCACGGTGGTGAACGTCGCGCTGCCGTCCATCCGCAAGGACCTCGACGCGAGCTTCACCGACCTCCAATGGGTGGTCGACGCCTACGCGGTCGCCCTCGCCGCGCTGGTGCTCACGGCCGGGTCGCTCGCCGACCGGCTGGGCCGCAGGCGGGTCTTCAACGCCGGGCTGGCGATCTTCACCGCCGCCTCGCTGCTGTGCGCGCTCGCGCCCGACGCGACGTTCCTCAACCTGTCGCGCGGTCTGCAGGGCATCGGCGGCGCCGCGATGTTCGCCGTCTCGCTCGCGCTGATCGCCCAGGAGTTCCCGGCCGGGCGCGAGCGCGGCGTGGCGATGGGCCTGTACGGCGCGTCGATCGGCGTCGCCGTCGCGATCGGCCCGCTCGTCGGCGGCGCGCTCACCGACGGGCTGGGGTGGGAGTCGATCTTCCTGCTGAACGTCCCGGTCGGGGCGGCGGCGATCGCGGTCACCGCGCTCAAGGTGCGCGAGAGCCGTGACCCGCACGCGACGGGCGTGGACTGGGCCGGCGTGGCGACCTTCACCACCGCGCTCCTGCTGCTCGTGCTTGCGCTCGTACGGGGCAACGACGAGGGCTGGGGCAGCACCCTGATCGTGACGCTGCTCGCCGGCGCGGCGGCGGCGCTCGTCGCGTTCATCGCCGTCGAGCGGCGCGAGCGCGAGCCGATGCTGCCGCTGGGGCTGTTCCGGCGGCCCGCGTTCACCGGAGTCCAGCTCGCGGCGTTCGCGCTGTCGGGGTCGATCTTCTCGCTGTTCCTCTACGTCACGCTGTACCTGCAGAACTACCTCGGCCTATCGCCGTTCGAGGCCGGGCTGCGCTACCTGCCGATCACGCTCGCGAGCTTCGTCGCCGCGCCGGTCGCCGGGGCGCTGCTGTCGCGGGTGCCGGCGCGGGTCATGCTGAGCGTCGGGCTCGCGGGCGTCGGGGTCGGCCTCCTGCTCATGGGCGGCATCGAGGCCGGATCGGAGTGGACAACCATCCTCGGCGGCGGGCTCGTCGCCGGCGCGGCGGTCGGCCTCATCAACCCGGTCATCGCGGACGTGGCGGTCAGCGTGGTGCCGACCAGGCAGAGTGGCATGGCGGCCGGGATCAACGACACGTTCCGCCAGGTCGGGGTGGCGGTCGGGATCGCGGTCTGGGGCGCGGTGTTCGCGGGCCGCGGCGCCGACCGCGTCGCCGAGCTGACGGCGGGCTCGCCGGCCGCCGCCGGCGAGCGGCCGCGCCAGCTCGTCGAGGCCACCTCCTCCGGGAGCCTCCACCAGGCCCTGGCCGCCGTGCCCCCCGACGCGCGGGCGACAGTGGCCGGCGCGGCCCGCGAGGGCTTCCTCGCCGGCCTCAACGACGTGCTGACGCTCGGCGCGCTGCTGAGCCTCGCCGGCGCCGTGCTCGCGCTGTGGCTCGTCCGCGAGCGCGACATCGAGCGCCACGCGCCGGCGGTCGGCGGCGACGCCGAGGCCATCCCCGAGCCCGTGGCCGCGTGAGCGGGACCGACATCGACGAAGGAGAGACGAGATGACCACCGACACGGCACGCACCTCCGGCAGCGGCCTCATGCACGCGGGCGCCGGGACCGGGCTGTTCCTGATCCAGCTGTCGGCAATCGCGCCTGGGCTGCTCGCGACGGTTGCGCTCGTCGCCGTGCTCCTTGCGGTGATCGCGCTGCCGCTCCTCGCGCTCGGCCTCGTGGTCGCGATCGTGGCGGCGCCGCCATACGTCGTCTGGCGCCTGGTGCGCGCCGCACGGCGCCCTTGACCGGGCGCCGCTCCGGGCGGTCGCGCCCGTGGCGCGGGCTGCCCGGCCGCGTCAGGACTGGCCCACCATGCTTCCGACGCGCGAGCAGTACGCGGCGCGAGGAGATGCTCGCGGTAAGCCGGTGCGCGAGGCCGTGGCCGAGGCGATCCGCCGGGTCGCGCCCGCGGTCGGCGCCGCGGGGCTCGTCCTCGCGAGCTCCTTCGGGACGCTGATGCTGGAGGCCAACGAGGGCGCGCGCCAGCAGGGCTTCGCGATGGCGTTCGGCATCGTGCTCGCGTCGCTCGTGGTGTCCTCGATCCTCGTGCCGGCCGTCACCGCGCTCGTCGGGCGGCGGGCCTGGTCGCCCGGCCGCACGGTCGCCCGCCGCGAGCCCGCCGCATCGCGGGTCGGCAGGCTCGCGCCCGACCCGGTCGAGTAGACGCCGAGGCAGTCGCCACACCGAGGGGCACCGCGCGCGACGCGGCGCCCCTCGCGCGTGCCGGAGTTGCGCGCGCGCCGCGGTCCGCGTAGCGTCACGGCGATGCTCGAGCGCGACGACCCCTTCCACGACGCGGCGTCCGACGAGTCGTCGGAGCGCCGGGACTGGGACCTGCCACCCGACGTCCAGGAGGGCGCTCCGAGGCCCGGTGCCGGCCAGAGCCCCGAGTCGTCGCCGCATCCGGCCGCGGAGCCGGACGAGCCGGGCCGCGCCGGCTGACCCCGGGGCACGCGCGCCGGCCGCCGTACCCTCTGGCCTGACCGTGCCCGCCGACCGCCGCGACATCGAGACCCGCGCCGACTGCGAGCGCCTCGTGCGCGCGTTCTACTCGCGCGCGCTCGAGGACCCGGTCATCGGCTTCATCTTCACCGACGTCGCCAAGCTCGACCTCGAGGCGCACGTCCCCGTCATCGCGTCCTTCTGGGAGACCATCCTGCTCGGGGCGCGGTCGTACGGCGGCGGGGCGTTCCGGCCGCACGCCGCGCTGCACGCGAAGGTCGGCCTGCGCGCCGGGCACTTCGAGCGCTGGCTCGCGCTGTGGCGCGCGACCGTCGACGAGCTCTTCGCCGGCGAGCGGGCCGAGCTGGCCAAGGCCCACGCCGAGCGGGTGGCCCAGGCGTTCCACATGCGCCTGCAGGCGCACCCGTCCGCGCTCGACGCGCGTCCCGCCGTCGCCGGTGGGCTGGTGGTCACGCGGCACGGGCCGGTAGGCAGCGGCTAGCGATCCGGGTCCAGCAGGCGGTCGAACTCCTCGCGCACGACGCCGTAGCACTCGCAGGACCGCGACTCGAGCTCGGCCCGATCCAGGATCGTCATCCGCCCGCGCGTGTAGTCGATCGCTCCGGCGTCCTGGAGCTCGCGGGCGACCTCGTTGACCGACGCCCGCGTCACGCCGAGCATCTGGCTGAGGAAGTCCTGGGTGAGGACGAACTCGTCGCCCTCGGTCCGGTCGTGGGTCATGAGCAGCCAGCGGGACGCGCGCTGCTCCACCGAATGCAGCGAGTTGCAGGCCACGGCGCGCGCGATCATCGACATCAGCGCCTGCGTGTAGCGGTGCATCGCCCGGTGCAGGCCGCCATCCTGGGGGCCGGCGACGAAGTCGTTGAAGCGGCCGGCCGGCATGCGCAGCGACTCTCCGGGGACCTGCGCGAAGGCCTGATGGGCGCTCGTGAGCGTGGCCTGGAGGAAGACGGGCAACCCGGCCATGCCCTCGTTGCCGATGGTGGCCACCTCGATAGCGCGCCCGTCGCTCATCTGCGTGACCAGCGACAGCACCCCCGAGAGCGGGAAGTAGACGAATTCAATCGTCTCGCCCTCTCTGTAGATCTGGTCCCTGATGTCGTGGAGCACCGGTTCGAACTCGGGCGCCACGAGCGCGCGCTCGTCGTCCGGGATCATCGCGAGCAGGCGATTGCCGGCCAGCGTGTCGACATCGGCCACGGGCCTTCACCACCTCCCCGGATCGACGGTGGCGCCTCCGGCGGGCGCCGCTCGGCCGTTTGATGTCAACGCAGCACTCCGGCGTTGAGGCGCACTCGGAAGAGATCCGCCGCGCCCGGCGCCGCGCACAGCGCGACGAGCGCGCGGCCGAGCGATTCCGGTCGCAGCGCGAAGTCCGCGCAGCCCGTTGCGAGCGCGGCGCTCGGCATCGCCGGCGCCGCCGCCGTGCTCGGATCCTGGACCAGGACGCGTGCGCCGCGGCGCTTGGCCGCGCGGACGCCGAGCGCGCCACCGTCGAGCCGGCCGGACAGCACGACGGCGATCAGCCGGGGCCCGAATGCGCGCGCCGCCGAGGTCAGCAGGGCGTCGGCGTGGCGATGCCCCGGGGCGCCGGCATCGCTCTCGGTCACGGTGATCAGCCGCTCGTCGCTCACCGTGAGCTGGCGGTCGCACGGCGCGACGTACACGGTCCCGGGATCGAGCGGCAGACCTGCCGCCGCGGGCCGGACCGGCAGGCCGGACGCGCGCGCGAGCAGCTCCTCGACGAAGCCGTGCGTATGGCGGTGGAGGTCGAAGATCACCGCGGCCGGCAGGGTCGCGGGCAGACACGCCAGCACGGTCCGAAACGCGGTGAGCGCACCTTGGGAGCCCACCGCGACGACGGCGTCGAACGGCGGCACGAACGCGCTATGTCGGGTAGCCGACATAGCCCGCAGGGTACTGCGATCGCGGCCGCCGCGAGACATGCAGGCGGGGCGCTCGAACGGCTCAGGCCTCGCGGCGCGGCTCCGCCTCCGGCAGCCCCAGCTCCGCCAGCGTCTTCTGCGCGATCGCGAACGCCGAGTTCGCCGCCGGCACGCCCGCGTAGACGGCGGTGTGCAGCAGGACCTCGCAGATCTCCGCGGGGGTCAGGCCGTTCGTGATCGCCGCGCGCACGTGCATCGCGATCTCGTTCTCGGCGCGCAGCGACGTCAACGCGGCGAGTGTGACGATGCTGCGCGTGCGACGGTCGAGGCCCGGGCGCGGCCAGACCTCGCCCCAGGCGTAGCGGGTGATGAAGTCCTGGAACGGGGCGGTGAAGTCGGTCGTGTTCGCGACCGCGCGGTCGACGTGGGCGTCGCCGAGCACCGCCCGCCGCGTCGTCGTTCCCTGCTCGCGGCGCTGCTCGTCGTTCACGTCGCCTCCAGGTGGGACAGGATGAGCCGCGTCACCTCGACCGGGCGCTCGTAGTTCGCCAGGTGCGCCCCCGGGAGGAGCTCCATCCGGCAGTTCGGAATGCGCTCGGCGATGACCTCGGCGTGTGCGCGCGGCGTGGCCGGGTCGTCCGTGCCGGCGACGACGAGCGTCGGGGCGCGGATCGAACCGAGCTCGGGCACGAGGTCCATGCGCTCGATCGCCTCGCAGCACGCCGCGTAGCCCGTCGCCGGCGTCGCGGCCACCATCGCCCGCATCCGCGCCACGGTCTCCGGGTTCGCGTCGGCGTAGGCGGCCGTGAACCAGCGGTCGACCACCGCGTCGGCGACGGCGCCGGTCCCCTGCTCGCGCACGGTCCGCCCGCGCAGGGCCCAGTCGTGCTCGCGCGACAGCATCGGCGAGGTGCACAGCAGAACCAGCCGCCCGATCCGCTTCGGCGCGTTGATCGCCAGCCACATCCCGACCATGCCGCCGAGCGACAGGCCGCAGAAGTCGGCCCGCTCGACGCCGATGCGGTCCATCAGCGCGACGACGTCGCCGCCGAGGTCGGCGAGGTCGTACGGGTCGGGGGGGACGGGCGCGTCGTCGTGGCCGCGATGCTCGTAGCGGATCACGCGGAAGCGCTGGGCGAGCGCGGGGATCTGCGGATCCCACATCTCACTCGTGCTCCCGAGCGAGTTCGACAGGACCAGCGGCGGTGCGTCGGCGGCGCCGTCGGTGCGGAAGGGGACCTCGACGGGCGTCATGCGTTCTGCCCCACGCGATCGGCGTGCGCGCGCAGCGCCCGCTCGATCAGCTCGCCGGTCGCGCCCAGGTACTGCGCCGGGTCCAGCAGGGTGTCCACCTCCTCGGCGGCGAGGTGCTCGAGCACCCGTTCGTCCTCCAGCAGCACGTCGCGCAGCGGCCGATCGCTCCCCAACGCGTCCTGCGCGGCGGCCTGCACCCGCTCGTGCGCGACCTGGCGCCCGAGCGCCGGCGCGAGCGCCGTGGTCACGCGCTCGGCGAGCAGCGCGCCGTGCGTCAGCTCGAGGTTGGCGCGCATCCGGTCCGCGTCGACCTCGAGGTGCTCGAGGCAGTCGCGCAGCCAGGCGCACGCCGAGCCCGTGGTCTCGAGCAGCGCCCCGAATGGCCGCCATTCGGCGTGCCACGCCCCGGCGGCGCGCTCGTGCTCGTGCGCCATCGCCCCGAGCAGCTCCGCCACCAGCCCCGGGGCGCGCATCGCGCACGCGACCGCCGACACCGCCGCGACCGGGTTGCGCTTGTGCGGCAGCGTCGAGGACCCGCCGCGGCCCGGCACGCCCTCGCGCACCTCCGCCACCTCGGTCTGGGCGAGCAGCGTCACGTCGCGGCCCACCTTGGCGACGACGCCGCAGGCGACGCCGAGCGCGCCGGCCAGCTCGCCCGGACGCACGCGGATCGTGTGCCATGCGAGCGGCGGCTCGGCCAGCCCAAGCTCCTCGGCGAACGCGGCAAGCACCTCGGGCCCCGCGTCGCCGAGCGACGCGAGCGTCCCCGCCGCGCCGCCGAGCTGCGCGGCCAGGCGCGTGCGCCGGATCTCGTCCAGCCGCGCGAGCGCCTCGTCGAGACCCGCCAGCCACTCCGCGGCCTTGAGCCCGAACGTCACCGGCAGCGCCTGCTGCAGCAGGGTGCGCCCGGCCATGACCGTGTCGCGGTGCTCGGAGGCGAGCGCCGCGGCGGCGCCCGCCGCCGACTCGAGGTCGTCGAGCAGCGGCCCGAGCGCCCGGTGCGCGACGAGCATCGCCGCCGAGTCGACGACGTCCTGGCTCGTCGCCCCGCGGTGCACCTGCCCGGCCGCCTCGCCCTCGACCGCGCCGGTGAGCGCCTTCACGAGCGGCACCGCCGGGCTGCCGGTCCGCGTCGCCTCCACGCCGATCGCGCCCGGGTCGAAGCGCTCGGCCGAGCACGCCTGCGCGATCGCGTCGGCGTGCTCGGCGGCGATCAGCCCGGCCCGCGCCTGCGCGCGCGCCAGCGCCGCCTCGACGTCGAGCATCGCCTGCAGCCACGCCCGATCCGATACCTCGGCCGCGACGCCGCCGCGCGCGAGGACGCCGTCGAACAGCCCGCGCTCAGATGTCGAAGAAGGGGGTCTCACGCTCGCCCTGGAGGCGCACGTCGAAGCGGTAGCCGTCGGCGGTCGGCTCCGCGATGAGCGTGGCGCGCCTGGCCTCCGGCACGCTCGAAAGCACCGGGTCGCTCGCGTTGGCGTCCGCCTCGTCGGCGAAGTAGATGCGCGTGACGACGCGGTTGAGCAGGCCGCGCGCGAACACCGACACGGCGATGTGCGGGGCCTGTGTCGTGCCGCCGGGTCCGGGGACCGGGCCGGGCTTCAGGGTCAGGATGGCGAAGCGCCCATCGGCGTCGGTGCCGGCGCGGCCGAAGCCGCGGAAGTCGCTCCCCGACGGCCCGCGGGGGTCGTCGGGGTGGTCGAAGCGGCCGTCGGGGTCGGCCTGCCAGGTCTCGACCAACGCGTCGGGGACCGGCGCGCCCTCGCCGTCGGTGACCTGGCCCCGGATCCAGATCGCCCCGTCGGTGCCCTCGGGGACGACGAACGGCCCGTCCTCCCAGGTCATTCCGATCGCAAAGTAGGGGCCGACAGTCTGCGAGGGCGTCAGCTGCAGCGTCATTCAGTGGTCCTCGTCGAGCGGCGTCGAGTCGCGGCCGGTGAGCACGATGTCCCACTCGAAGGCCAGCGCCCACTCGGGCACGGTCTGGTCCAGGTCGAAGCGCGAGATCATCGCCTGGCGGGCGCGCTCGTCGCGGACGGCGTTGTAGATCGGATCCTGGAAGAACAGGTACTCGCCGGGGAAGTACATCTGCGTCACGAGCCGCTGCGGGAACGCGCGGCCGAACAGCGAGAAGTGGATGTGCGCCGCGCGCCAGGCGTTCGGGTGGTTGCGCCAGGGATAGGCGCCCGGCCTGATCGTGATGAAGCGGTAGCGGCCCTCGTCGTCGGTCATGCAGCGCCCGACCCCGGTGAAGTTGGGATCGAGGGGCGCGGGATGCTGGTCGCCCTCGTGCAGGTAGCGGCCGGCCGCGTTCGCCTGCCAGACCTCGACCAGCGTGTTCCGGATCGGGCGGGCGTCGCCGTCGACCACGCGGCCGTGGACGATGACGCGCTCGCCGAGCGGCTCGCCGGCGTGCTGGCGCGTGAGGTCGTGGTCGAGCTCGCCGAGGCGGCCCTCGCCGAGCAGCGGCCCGGTGATCTCGGTCAGCGTCTGCGGCATGTGGATGAGCGGCTCCTTGGGCGCGCGCAGCACCGTCGACGCGTACTCCGGCGATAGCAGCGGCGGGTGCGTGCCCTCCGGGGCGCGGCGGTACTGCGCGAGGTCCGGGATCGCCTGGGTCGGATCGGTCAAGGGTCCTCCTTCGTCACGGGCGGCCGGGGTTCGGCGGCGCGCATGCGACGAGACGCAGATCGATCCGTCTCGTCGATCCCCGGCTCCGGCGTCGGAGTATCGCGAACGGGTGGCCGGAGTGCCCGGTGGGACCGGGCGATCAGCGGATCCCGCGCTGGCTCAGGCGGATCGCCTGGTCGGCAGTCGCGCGCGTGACGAAGTGCGGCCCGGTCGGGATCACCTCGCCCTGCGCGGCGAACAGCCCGTAGCGGGCGAGCTGGCCGAGCAGCACGACCGGCAGGTAGCCCTGGAGGTAGGCCTGCTGGTCGATCGCGAAGCGCAGGCGGCCCTCGCGCACGGCGCGCAGCACCTCGGGCGAGAGATCGAACGTCCCCACCGCGATGCTGTTCTCGCGGCCGGCCGCGCGGACCGCGGCCAGGACCGGCTCGGCGGCGTTGCTGCTCAGCGTCAGCGCGCCGTCGACCGTCGGGTCGGCGAACGCGGCGGCGAGCCGCCGCTGCGTGCGGTCGACGTCGGTCAGGACGATCCCGACGGTCCTGGACGTGCGGCCCGCCGCGCGCATCGCGCGCGAGAACGCGCGGCAGCGCGTGTCCGTGCCCGCGTTGCCGACCTCGTGGTTGAAGCACAGCGCATGGCGCACGCCGGCGGCGGCGAGCCGCCGCGCCGCCGCGGCGCCGGCCGCGCCCTCCTCCTGGCCGACATGCGCGAGCACGCCCAGCCGCCGGAAGTGGTCGCTGCCGGAGTTGATCGAGACCACCGGGATGCCGGCGCGCACGGCGCGGCGCACCGACCGGTCGAGCGCCGGGCTCGGCAGCGAGACGACGAGGCCGTCTGGCCTGCTCGCGACGGCCTCGTCGATCTGCCGGCTCATGCTCGCGACGCTGTAGACGTCCGGGGAGCGGTAGGTGACCGCGACGTCCATCTGGCGCCCGGCGGCGTCGACGCCGTTCTTGACGATCGACCAGAAGCCGCTCGACGCCTGCCCGTGGGTGATGACGGCGATCCGCACGCCGCCCCGCGCCGAGCCGTCGGGGGTCGTCGCCGGCCGCGGGGCCGGCGCCGCCGGGGCGTCGCTGACGAGGTCGCGCTCGCGGACCTCGGCCGCCGCGCCGCAGCCGCCGAGGACGGCGGCGAGGAGGCACGGCAGCAGGGCGCGTCTCATGTCCGCGGGTCCGCGGAGAGCGTCGCCGATCCCTCAGCGACCGGTCCGTTCGAGGACCCGCGCGCCTCGGCCACGAGGGCGTCCGCGCCGCATGGGATGCGCGCCCGCAGCCGCGTGCCGCCGCCCGGGGCGTCGTCGACGGTGAGCGTGCCGTCGAGCGCCGACAGGCGGTCCTGGAGGCCGCGCAGGCCGCTGCCGCCGCCGATCCGCGCGCCCCCGACGCCGTCGTCGACGACCGAGACGAACACGACGTCCGAGTCGCGGCGGATCTCGACGCGCGCCTCGGTGGCCCGCGCGTACTTGACGATGTTCGTGAGCGCCTCAGCCACGACGAAGTAGGCGGCGGCCTCGATCGGCGCGGACAGGCGCTCGTGCACGCTCACCTCCGAGGTGACCGGCACGGGGACGCGGCTGGCGAGCGCCTCGATCGCGGGGCCGAGCCCGCGGTCGGTGAGGATCGCGGGGTGGATGCCGCGGGCGAGCTCGCGCAGCTCGCCGAGCGCGACGGCGAGCTTCTCGGCGAGCGCGTCGACCATCGGCTCGGCCTCGGTGTCCCGCAGGCGCGCCTTGAGCAGCCGCAGGTCGAGGGCAAGGCTGACGAGCTGCTGCTGGGCTCCGTCGTGCAGGTCGCGCTCGAGACGCCGGCGCGCGGCGTCGGCCGCCTCGACGATGCGCACGCGCGACACCCGCAGCTCCTCCACCCGCGCGCGCAAGTCGGCCTTGAGGCGCTCGTTGTCGAGGGCCAGCGCCGCCGCGGCGGCGGCCGCCTGCACGAGCTCCGGCCCGGTGTCGAGGGCGGCGTCGTGGACGATCGCAGCGACCCGCACGCCGTTGCGCTCGACCGCGGTCCACGCCCGCCCCGAGCCCGGGTCGGGCAGCTCGACCGGGCGCCCGGCCTCGTCGACGAACGCCTGCCGGTCGGGCAGCCAGTAGGCGATCGAGAGCGTGCGGTCGCCGAGGCTCTCCGCCAGCATCTCGCGCACGGGGCCGCCCGGCGCGCTCCGCGAGTGCAGCAGCGTGTGGCACAGCCCGCTCAGCGCCCGCCCCAGCGTCTCGAGCAGCGCGATCGCGAGCACGGCCGCGGGCACGGCGAGCAGCAGCAGCAGCACCCCGAGCGCGGGGTTCAGTCGCCACCCGCCGAGGTAGGTCGGCTCGCCGTAGCCGCCGACGCCCTGGGCGCCGAAGCTGAGCAGGCCGGCGGTGAGGATGATCGGCAGCGCGCCCAGCACGAGCAGCGCGCCGCCGAGCGGCAGCTTGAGGGCGAGCATCATCAGGATGCGCCAGAGCTGCGGGTCCGCGAGCGCCCCCCGCGCGCGCTGCCACGGGGTGCCCGTCACGCGCGCGCGCCGCGGGAGCGGCGGGATGTGCGCCTCGAGCAGCCGGTTCGCAGCGCGGCGATCGAGCTCCCCCACGCGGCGCGCGGCGCCGATCGCGGCCTGCAGCAACGGCGTGCCGGCGCCGGTGAGGCTCAGCAGCGCGCCGAGTGCGACCGCCACGAGCGCGAGCAGGCCGAGCACGCCCAGCGGCACGCTGAGCGCGAGGTAGGCGAGCGTGCGGAACGCGCGCTCGATGCGCTGCGGAAGCTCGAGCTCGGCGCGGAGGGGGGTGTGCGCCGTCACGCTCACCGGCTCTCCACCGCGACGTCGCCGGCGCTGCTGAGCGCCTGGATCTGGAACGGCGCGTCCTCCGCCGCGGTGAGCCCCTCGACGCGGCGCGCCCCGCCGTCGCTGTCGGCGTCGACGCGGTAGCGCCCGGCGGGCACGACGGCGTGCACGTCGCCGGTGCGCGAGCGCAGCTCCATGCGCTCGGGCGCGCACGATGTGCTGGCCTCCACGTTGCCGGTCTCCGCGCGCGCCTGCAGCGCGAAGCCGCACCACGCGCCGACGGCGATGTCGCCCGTCTGCGTGTCGATGCGCGCGGACCCTCGGTACGCGTTGAAGCGCACATCGCCGGAGCTCGTGCGTACGGTGACCGGGATGTTGTCGGGCACGGTCACGCGGTAGCTCGACGAGCACGACCCGAGCACCGTCTGCGGGCAGCGCGAGCGCAGGCGCACCGCGCCGCCGGTGACCGCCCGGTCGGCGTCGGCGCGGCGTCCGAAGGCGAAGTCGTCGGTGCGGCGCACCTGCACCGCGCGCCGCGCGCCGCCGCCGACCACGGTCGCGTTCGCGCCGCCGAGGTCGAGCGTCACCGAGCTCACCGCCCCGCGGACGGCGTATGTCGCGATCTGTCTTTCGCTGGTCGCCAGCCACCACAGCCCGAGCCCCGCCGCGCTGCCGATGACGAGCACCGCCGACGCCGCGACGATCGCGGTCCAGGCGGACGGACGGCGAGCGGTGGCGGGAGCGGCGACGGGCACGTGTCCAGCGTATCCGCGGGGGTGGGGGCCACCGCAAGCGTTGTGCGCGAGCGCACATGGCGCTCTTACGGACTCTTCATCGCCTGCTGAGGTGCCTTTGAGCGCCGGTTGGTCCCATCCACGCCAAGCCGCACGTGCCCCTTCCCTTCGCGCCCCAGACTCCAGGAGATCCGAACCGATGACCCCCCGCCGTACGACCGCCGTGCTCCTCGCCGTCGCGCTCGCCTCCGGGGCGGGTGGCGCCGGCGTGGCCGCGCTGGCCGGCGGCGACGGTGCCGCCGCCACGACCGTGACGACCACCACCGGCACCGCCCGCCCGGCCGCCGCCGTCAAGACCGAGGACGGGCTCTCCGTCAACGAGATCGTCCGCCGCACGAAGGACGGCGTCGTCGACATCAAGGTCCGCTCCTCGGGCGGCTCGACACCCGACCGCTTCGGCGGGCCCGGCGGCGACGGCGGCGCGCCGCGGTCGCAGGCCGAGGGCTCCGGCTTCGTCATCGACGACGACGGCCACATCGTCACCAACCAGCACGTGGTCGACGGCGCCACGTCGATCACCGTCACGTTCGCGAACGGCCACACCGCGAGCGCGAAGGTGGTGGGAACCGACGCCTCGACCGACGTCGCCGTCATCAAGGCCGACGCGCCCAAGTCCGAGCTGCACCCGCTGACGCTGGCCGACTCGGCGCAGGTCCAGGTCGGCGACGGGGTGGTGGCGATCGGCAGCCCGTTCGGCCTCACGGGCACCGTCACGACGGGCATTGTCAGCGCGCTCGGGCGCACGATCAACGCCCCGAACGGCTTCACGATCTCCGGCGCGATCCAGACCGACGCCGCGATCAACCACGGCAACTCCGGCGGGCCGCTGCTCGACGCGGCGGGTCGCGTGATTGGCATCAACGCCCAGATCGAGAGCGACTCGGGCGGCAACGACGGCGTCGGCTTCGCGATCCCGTCGAGCACCGTTCGCCGCGTCGCCCAGCAGCTGATCTCCGGCGGCAGCGTCGCCCACGCGTACCTCGGCGTGCAGCTCACCGACGCGACCGGCGGTGCCGGCGTCGCCCAGGTCCGCGGCGCCGGCCCGGCCGCTGACGCGGGGCTCGAGGTCGGCGACGTCGTGACCGCGATCGACGGCAAGCCGGTGCGCTCGGCCGACGCGCTGGTCGCCGCGGTCGACAGCCACGAGCCGGGCGACGAGGTCACGCTGAAGGTCCGCCGCGACGGCCGCATCCGCGACGTGGACGTGAAGCTGGGCACCCGTCCCTCCTGACCCGCGCGCGCTTCAGGAAGCCTTCAGCATCCGTTACGGCTTCCTTGAGGCGCGCGTGGTGTTCTGCTGCCACGCCCCGGTCCGCCCCGAGAGCCCCCCTCGGGGCGCGGGGCGTCCAAGGCCCGCCAGATGAGGTCGCTGCCCTGACATCCGCCGCGCGAGTGATGGTCGTGGACGACGAGCCTGGCGTCCGCGCGGCGCTCGAGCGCGCGCTGCGCGTCGAGCGCTACGACGTCTCGGTCGCCGGCGACGGCGCGCAGGCGCTCGCGCTGCTGGCCGACCGCAGCCCGGATGCGATCGTGCTCGACGTGGCGATGCCGAAGGTCGACGGCCTGGAGGTGTGCCGGCGGCTGCGCGCCAGCGGCGACCGCACGCCCGTCCTCATGCTGACGGCGCGCGACGCCGTCGACGACCGCGTGGAGGGCCTCGACGCGGGCGCCGACGACTACCTCGTCAAGCCGTTCGCGCTGCGCGAGCTGCAGGCCCGGCTGCGCGCGCTGCTGCGCCGCACCGAGACCTCGCGCGCGGGCGTGCTGCGCTTCGCGGATCTGGAGCTCGACCCGGCCGCGCGCCAGGTGCGCCGCGGCGGGCGCGAGGTCGAGCTCTCGCGCACCGAGTTCAACCTGCTCGAGCTGTTCCTCGAGCACCCGCGCCAGGTGCTCACCCGCTCGCAGATCTTCGAGCGGGTGTGGGGCTACGACTTCGGCTCGACGTCGAACACGCTCGGCGTCTACATGGGCTACCTGCGCCGCAAGACCGAGGCCGGCGGCGAGCCGCGGCTGCTGCACACCGTGCGCGGCATCGGCTACGTCCTGCGCGAGGACCAGCGGTGACGCTGGGGCGCCGGCTCACGCTGCTGTCCGCGGTCGCGGCGGGCGCGACCGTCGTGGTCGCCTGCGCGGTCGCGTACCTGGCGACGCGCAGCGAGCTTCGCGGCCAGATCGACGGCTCGCTGCGTGCGCAGGCGCGGGCGCTGCAGCTGCGCGTCGGGCTGACCCCGGACGGCCCGCCGCCGCTGCCGGGCGAGCCGCGCCCGAGCGGCGGCCTCGCCCAGGGCTTCGCGCAGCTCGTGCGCCCCGACGGGTCGGTCGCCCGCCTGCGCCGCGGCGGCGAGGACCTCAGCATCCCGGTCGCCGAAGCCGACGTCGAGGCCGCGATCGCGCCCGACCGCCCGCCGTTCCTCAGCGACCGCCGCACCGGCGGGATCCACCTGCGCGTCATGACCGTGCCGGTGCCGGGCGCGGGCGCCGTCGTCTTCGCGCGCTCCCTCAACGGCGTCGACTCGGTGCTCGACCGGCTGCGCGCCGCGCTGATCGCGCTGTGCGCGATCGGCACCGCGCTGGCCGCCGCGCTGGGGCGGCTGTTCTCGCGCCGGGTGATGAAGCCGGTCGCCGACCTGACCGCCGCGGCCGAGCACATCGAGGCGACGGGCGACCTCGACCGCCGCATCGGGGCGTCGGGCGACGACGAGCTCGGGCGGCTCGGCCGGCGCTTCGACGCGATGCTCGACCGCCTGGCGGCGTCGCAGGCGGCGCTCGCCGCGTCGCTTCGCACCCAGCGCCGGCTGGTGGCCGACGCCTCGCACGAGCTCCGCACGCCGGTGACGAGCCTGCGCACGAACGCGGAGGTGCTGCGCGACGCGGGCGACCTCGGCCCGGCTGAGCGCGACGCGCTGCTCGGCGACGTGGTCGCGCAGGCCGAGGAGCTCGGCGAGCTCGTCACGGACATCATCGAACTCGCGCGCGACGGGGACGCGGGCGCCGCGGTCGAGGACGTCCGCCTCGACCGGCTCGTCGCCGAGGCCGTCGAGCGCGCGCGGCTGTACGCGCCGGGCGTCGCGTTCGAGACCGACCTCGATCCGTGCGTCGTCGAGGCGGCGCCCGACCGGCTCGGCCGGGCCGTGAACAACCTGCTCGACAACGCCGCGAAGCACAGCCCGCCGGGCGGCGCGGTGGAGGTCGGCGTGCGCGCGGGCGCGCTGACCGTCCGCGACCACGGCGCGGGCGTCGCGGCCGCCGACGCGCCGCACGTCTTCGACCGCTTCTACCGCGGCGCCGACGCGCGCGGGCGCCCCGGCTCCGGACTGGGGCTGGCGATCGTCCGCCAGGTCGCGGAGGCGCACGGCGGTGCGGTGGCGGTCCACGACGCGCCCGGCGGCGGCGCGCTGTTCCGCCTCGAGCTGCCGTGGCGGGCGGTCGCCCCCGCCGCCGGCGAGCGGGTCGCGCGCGCACCCGCCGGCGCCCCCTGAGCGGCTCGGGCGGGCGATCCGCGGCGGCGGCCGGCGCGTCAGCTTCCAACCCCTCCTGCCGGTCGTGCCCCGCCTCGCGCCGCCCGCCCGCGCCGCAGCGGAGAGGGGTGCGGCTTCAGGCAACGCGACTGCGGGTTCTTCCCTATGTGGGGTCCGAATCCGCACCCACCATGCGGCCCTTCACACACCTCGGGAAGGCAGGACAGTGTTCAGGAGCAAGGAATTCGGCGCGCCGAGCGCGCGCCGAGGCTCACGTGCGGCGGTCAGCGGCGGTGCGGCGCTGCTCGCCGCGGCCGCGTTCGCCGTGCCGGCGCAGGGCGCCGTGACCAACGGCCAGGCGATCGAGGTCTTCCACGGCCGCGACTTCGTCAACCTCGTCGGCTACGACCCGGA
This sequence comes from Solirubrobacteraceae bacterium, assembly GCA_036259975.1. Lineage (GTDB taxonomy): Bacteria > Actinomycetota > Thermoleophilia > Solirubrobacterales > Solirubrobacteraceae > JAOPZW01. The sequence goes on from DATAAR010000050.1 coordinate 18,417, forward strand.
CACGCCGCTGCAGGTCGTGGTCCGCGACAGCGCCGGCGCCCCGGTCGGGTTCGCGGACGTCGTGACCGACGACAACGGCGACTATGAGCTCAACCACGTCGGCGTCGACGAGGAGACGGGGGTCGACGACTGCTTCGACGGCGACGCGTCGCCGGACATCATCCCCGGCGACACCGTCGAGGTGATGGTCAACGGCGACCCGGCGCGCGTCGACCGAACGGTCGTGCAGAACGTGCAGTACCCCGACCCCGCGTACGTCGTCGACAGCGTCGCGCGCACCATCACGGTCACCGGCTTCGCCAAGACGCCGGCCGGCGCGCCGCTGAGCAACGTGGAGATCCGCCTCAACCACCCCGACGGCGCGTGGGACGCGCCCGACGCCGGCAACCGCAGGGACTGGCGGGTGCAGGGGCAGATCGACGCGGCCGGCGCCTTCACCGCCGTGTTCGAGGGTGCCTCGGACGCCGACCTTGCGAACGTCGCGAGCGCCGAGGTGTCGGCCGAGTGGTCGAACGTCGACCTGTCCGAGCTGACGGTCTTCGATGGCCTGGTCACGGTCGAGAACCCCGGGTGCCCACCGCTGGCGCGCCGCCCGATCGCCGTGCCGCCGCCGGTCGTCCGGCCGGCGACGAGCGGCCCGGTGACGGCGCCGGCCGGGAGCACCGCCGCCGCGGCCACGGCGCCGCAGTCCACCGCGGTCGCGCGGCGCGACGTGCGCGGCGTCGCCGCCCGGGCCCTGCGCGTCAGCCAGCTCAGCCTGGCGCGGCGGGTCGGGCTCGCCCGTCTGAACCGCCGCGGTCTGCAGGCGAGCATGCGCCTCGAGTCGGCGGCGCGGGTGCTGCGCGTCGCCATCTACCGCGCGCGCGACGGGCGCCGCACCGGCCGGGCGCTGTTCATCACCAACCGCCTGCCGCGCGCGGGCGGCGTGTACCGGATCGCGCTGCGCGACCGCCGCCTGCTGCGGCGGCTGCGCCCCGGCCTCTACGTGATCGAGGTCCGGGCGGGCGAGAGCGCCGCCACGCTGGGGCGCGCGGCGCGCGTCCTCTTCCGCGTGACCCGGTAGCGGGCACCGGTGTCGCGGACCGACGGGCCCCGCCGAGGCGGGGCCCGTCCGCGTTCAGCGACGCGGCCCGGCGCGCGGTCAGGCCGCGGCCATGACGGGGTGGTTCGAGAGGAACACCCCGGCCGGGTCGTAAGCGATCTTCACGGCCTGGAGGCGCGCGAGCGTCATCTCGGGGAAGAACTCGCGGGCGTCCGCAGGGCGCTCCGTGAAGTTCAGATAGCGGCGGCCGGCGTCCCACGGGTCGAGCGCCGCGGTCAGGCCCTCGAGGTAGCCATCGATCGCCGCGGCCACGTCCGCGTCCATCGGGATCCCGACCGCGAAGAGGACGAACTCGCCGCCGATCTTCGCCAGGGCGCCGTGCTCGGCGGGCGGCACGGCGATCGCGCCGCCGAGTTGGCGCAGCTCGACCGCGAGCAGCGGCGAGCCGGAGCCCGGGCCGACGGCCTCGACGAGCGCGTCGATCGCCGCGGGGGTGAGCCGGTCGAGGATCATGCCGTCGCCGCGGGCCGGCACGGGATGCTCGGGATCCATGTGGATGTGGCTGAGCGCGGCGGCCGGGATCGGCTCGAACATGTCGAACTCGGGCTCGAGCGCGCGCAGCGGTGCCAGCACCGCCGCGGCGGCCGCTTCGTCGCCGAGGTAGGCGCCGTCGATCGCGACGAAGCTGCGGCCCTGGAGCGCCTCGGGGACGTCAGGCAGCGGCGGGACCTGCAGCAGGCGGATCGAGGTGGAGATCGCGTCGGGCGCGGTGCGGCACCACTCGACGTAGCGGTTCAGGATCTCGGTCGCGCGCTCCCACGGCCAGAGCATCGCGCCGCCGTAGACCGCGGGCGCGGGATAGAGGGAGAACTCGATCGCGGTCACGACGCCGAAGCTCCCGCCGCCGCCCCGCAGCGCCCAGAAGAGGCCGGGCTCGTGGTCGCGATCGCAGCAGACGACGCGCCCGTCGGCGGTGACGATCTCGATCGCCACGACGCTGTTGGCGGCGAGGCCATGACGCCGCGACAGCCAGCTGAGGCCGCCGCCGAGCGTGTAGCCGACGACGCCGACGTCGGGCGACGAGCCGGCCAGCGGCGCGAGCCCGTGCTCGGAGGCGGGGCCCGTGACCTCGGCCCACAGCGTGCCGGCCGCCACGCGGGCTCGACGGCCCTCGACGTCGATCGCGACGCCCTTCATCCGCGAGGTCTTGACCAGCACCGTGCGCTCGAGCGAGGCGAGCGCGGCCGCGTTGTGGCCCGTGCCCTGCGCGGCGACGCGCAGTCCGTTGTCACGGGCGAAGTCGACGATCGCGACCACGTCGTCGACGTTCTCGGGCAGGGCGACGAGCGCAGGGCGCTGGTCGACCGCGAGGTTCCACGCCCGGCGCGCCTCGTCCCACGTCGGGTCTCCGGGCACGGCCACCGTCCCGGCCAGCCGCGTCCGCAGCTCCTGCACGTCCAGCCCCAGCCCGCCCGTCATCAGCATCCGTCAGTCCCCCCGCGTCGGGTTCTCGATCTCGTGGGTCGATGGTCGCCTCGGGCGGCTGCTCGCGCACCGGGGTTAACCGCACTCGGGCGGTTCGGCGGCCCCATCGCGTGCGGCGGGAGCCACCCCGCCGCGTGAGCCGCGAGGCATCGTCAGAACCGTGGTCTGCCCCAGTGCGACGCACGACCGCCGGCGGCACGCACGCGGGCGTGTGCGTCACCCGATGGGTGTCCAGCACACAGGGCGACACACCCCCTCGCCGCCTGCGCGGAGACCGGCCTCTCGGGCGCTGCAGCTACCGCGCGGGGATGCCCGCGGAGGCGAGGCTGTGGTTCTTGTACCGCTCGTCCAAGGTGACCTCGGCGCCGAGCCAGGCGGGCGGCGCCCAGGCGTCGGCGGCCGCCTCGGACGGGAACTCGATCTCGGCGACGACGAGGCCGGCCAGGTCGCCCTCGTACACGTCCACCTCGAGCACCAGGCCGTCGCCGGCCGGCACGAGGTGGCGCACCTTCTCCACCCGGCGGCCCTCGGTCAGCGGCCAGAGCCGGTCGAACGCGTCGGGCGCGATCGCGACCTCCTCCTCGACGCGCGTCCGGCCTTCGCCGCGCTTGACCGTCAGCACGGTGGCGTCGCCGATCCGCCGCACGCGCACCTCGCCGCCGCCGTCCTCGACCGCGAGATAGCCCTGTCGCACGGTGCGCGCCGGATGGCGGCCCAGGTCACCGGGCACCTCGGCGACGAGGAACTTGCGTTCGATCTCGATGGCGACGTGGGTCACGTCGCCACCCTAGAGCCCGCACCACCGCCGCGCGATCTCGAAGAACGCCTCGGCGGACGCCTCGAGCGCCGCGACCGAGCACGACTCGTCGGTGCGGTGCGCCTGGTCGGCGTCGCCCGGCCCGCAGATCACGGTGGGCGGCGTGCCGTAGGCCGGCGCCAACGCGGCGGCGTCGGTGAAGTACGCCAGGCCACGCGGGGTCGCGTCCGTGCCGGCGACCGCGCCCATCACGTCGAAGACCTCGGCGACCCACGGGTGGGCGGGATCGGTGTCGACCGCGTCGAGCGCGAGGCGGGTGTCGAGGCGCACCTCGTCCCCGGCGGCGGCGGCGAGCTGGGCGGCGACGTCGTCGGCGCTCAGGGCCGGGACGGTGCGCACGTCGAGGCCGGCGGTGGCGCGGTCGGGGACCGAGTTGATGTTGATGCCGCCCGCCACGGTGCCGACGTTCAGCGTCGGCTCGCCGAGCAGCTCGTGCGCCGCGACGTCGAAGCGGAAGCCGTCCAGGCGCGTGATCGCACGCGCGAGCTTGTGGATCGCGTTGTCGCCGAGGTGCGGCATCGAGCCGTGCGCCGTGCGCCCGTGCGCGATCAGATCGAGCCAGACGACGCCCTTGTGCGCGACGCACGGCTCGTTCGTCGTCGGCTCGGCCACGAGCATCGCCCCGGCGCGGCCGAGCGCGCCGCCGCCCTCGGCCAGCGCGAGCGCGCCGGTGCAGCCCGTCTCCTCGCCGACGGTGAGGACGAGCTCGAGCCCCGCGCGGCCGCGGCCGACGGCCGCAACGCGCTCGGCGGCGACGACGATCGCGGCGATCCCGCCCTTCATGTCGCTCGAGCCGCGCCCGTACAGGCGGTCGCCGTCGATCTCGGCCGCGAACGGGTCCCGCTCCCAGTCGGCCCGGCCGAGCGGCACCGTGTCGAGGTGGCCGGTGAGGCACAGGGCGGGCGCGTCGTTGCTCCCCGGCCAGCGGGCGACGAGATTGGTGCGACCCTGCTCGACCTCGTGCGCGGCGACGTCGAGGCCCGCCGCCTCGAGGCGCTGCGCCAGGACGACCGCCGCCCGGCCCTCGTGGCCGGGCGGGTTGATCGTGTCGATCTGGACGAGCTCGCGCGCGAGCGCGACGACCGGCGCGTCCGCCACTACTTCGGCAGCACCTGCGTCGCCATCGCACCGGCCGCGCGCCGCGCCCGCGGCGCGCGCCCCGTGAGCCCGGTCGCGCCCTCGGCCCCGAGGCCCGTCTCGGCGCGCACGTACAGCTCGTGGTAGGAGCGCTCGGCGCCGCGCTCGTGGCCCATGACCGTGCCCAGCCAGCAGCCCAGGAAGCCCAGCGGGATCGTGTAGATCGCCGGGTTGTCCAGCGCCCACGAGCCCAGCGGCGAGCCGGTCGTCGAGTCGGGCCCCGGCCACACGGGCGCGCTGAGCACGATCAAGACGGCGGATGCGACGACGCCGGTGACCATGCCGACGATCGCGCCGGTCGTGTTGAAGCGCTCCCAGAACAGCGCCAGCAACAGCGCGGGGAAGTTCGCGCTCGCGGCCACGCAGAACGCCATGCCCACGAGGACCGACACGTTGAAGCCCGCCCCGCCGGCGATCGCCAGCACGATCGCGAGGATGCCGATCCCCGCCGCGGCGACCTTCGCGACCCAGACCTCCTCGCGCTCGGACTGGCGACCCTTGCGGACGACGTTCGTCCACACGTCGTGCGCGACCGCGCCCGACGCCGAGATCACGAGTCCGGCGACCACGGCGAGGATCGTCGCGAGAGCAACGGCGGAGATGACGGCGAGGAAGATCTCGCCGCCCGTCGAGTTCGCGCCGCCGCCGAGGGTCTCGGCGAGCGTCGGGACCGCCAGGTTGCCGCCCGTGCCCGCCGCCTCCTCGCCCGCCTTGCCGAGGATCGCCCGGGCGCCCATGCCGACGATCATGACCATCAGGTAGAACGAGCCGATCAGGAACACGGCCCAGCCGACGGAGCCGCGCGCGGCGCGCGCGTCCGGCACGGTGAAGAAGCGCATCAGGATGTGCGGGAGGCCGGCGGTCCCGAGCACGAACGCGATGCCGAACGAGATCATCGCGAGCTTCGTGTCGAACTGGAGGCCGCCGCCCAGGAACCCCTGGGCGTCGTCGTGCTTGCTCGACGCCTGCGAGAACAGCTCGCCCGGGCTGAATCCGACCTTGGCCAGGACCAGGACGGTGAGCAGCACGCCGGCGCTCATCAGCAGCACGGCCTTGATGATCTGCACCCAGGTGGTCGCGAGCATGCCGCCGAAGATCACGTAGGCGAGCATGAACGCTCCGACGACGATGACGGCGGGCGTGAACGAGACGCCGGTCAGCGCCTGGATCAGCACGCCCGCGCCGACCATCTGCGCGAGGAGGTAGACGATGACCACGGCGAGCGTGCCGATCGCGGCGACCAGCCGTGCGGGGCGCTCGCGCAGGCGGAAGGAGAGCACGTCGGCGAGCGTGTACTTGCCGGAGTTGCGCATGCGCTCGGCCAGGAACAGCAGCACGGGGACGAACGCGACGAGCGCCGCCATCAGGCTCACGAACGCGTCGACCCCGAAGAGGAAGACCAGGCCGGCGAAGCCGAGGAACGACGAGGCCGACATGTAGTCGCCCGCGATCGCCCAGCCGTTCTGGAAGCCGGTGACGCTGCGCCCGGCGGCCCAGAACTCGGTGGCCGTGGACGTTCGCTTCGAGGCCCAGTAGGTGATGCCGAGCGTGACGGCGAGGACGAGGCCGAAGACCGCGAGCGGCAGGACCTTGAGCTCGGCGGCGAGGACGTAGGTCATCGTGCGCTCCTCTCCGTGGTGCGGTGCTCGGCGGCAGCCCGGGTGCGCGCGGCCGGCTCATCGGTGCGCGTGAAGCGCGCCTCGACGCGGTCGGTGACGCGCCGCTCGAGGCGATCGAACTCGGTGTCGGCCATGCGCAGGTACGTCCAGGTGACGCCCCACGTGATGAACACCTGGCTCATCGCCAGGAGCCACGCGACCGGCACGCCGCCGACCAGCGTGCCCATGAAGTCCGTGGCGTAGACGGCGAGAGCGAGGTAGATGAGGAACGCGCCGAACGAGATCCCGGCGGCGACCGCGATGAACCGGTGCCGACGGGCGGTCAGCTCGCGGAACTCGTTCGAGCTCTCGATGCGCGTCCAGTCGACCTCCGGGGCGTGGCCGTCCTGCGCTCCGGACGTGGCGCGGGCGGCGTCGGGTGCGTTGCCGTCGGACATGCTCCCCTCCCAAGGACCGTTTGGTGGCCTTGCGTTCCCATGGGTCCCCGTGCGGAAACGCACTGGCCCGCGGGTCAGGGTGGGAACCTCGCGCGCGGCCCGCTCAGTCCGAGGCCAGCACCCCGGCGGCGAACGCGCCGGCATGGAGCACGGCCGCGTCCGCGCCGACCGCGCCGACCAGCTGCACGCCCACCGGCGCCCCGTGCGACCCCGGCGCGCCGGGCACCGACAGCGCCGGCGTCCCGAGCAGCGTCCACGGCCGGCAGAACAGCGGGTCGCCGGTGACGCCGGCCGAGAGCGGCGGCGCCTCGCCCACGACCGCCGGCACCAGGAGCACCTCGTCGGCGGCCAGCAGCGCGCCGAGCTCGGCGGCGCACTCGGACCCCAGCGCCTCCGCCGCCGAGGCCTCGTCGGGCGCCACGCGTCGGCCGCGCTCGAGGTACTCGCGGAGCACCTCGCTGAGCGCGTCGCGGTGCTGCTCGTACTCGAACGCGAGGTTGCGCGCACAGTCGTGCGCCTGCACGGTGTCCTGCGCCTCGACCAGCCCGGCGAACGTGTCTGGCAGCGACACGGAGCGCACCGGGGCGCCCGCCTCCCGAAGGCGCTCGGCGGCCTGCGCGACCGCGCCCTGCGAGTCGTCGTCGGCGCGCTCCCACCACGGCGTCCGGCAGAGCGCGAACGAGGGCGCGCCCTCCGACACCGATGGGGCGGCCCACTCCGCGCCGAGCGCGCCGCCGAGCAGCCGCAGGTCCTCCACGTCGCGGGCGAACAGCCCCAGCGTGTCGAGCCGCTCGCTGAGGCGCTTGACCCCCGCCAGCGGCAGCACTCCGTGCGTCGGCTTGAACCCGAGCACGCCGCAGAACGACGCCGGCCGGATCACCGACCCGGCGGTCTGCGTCCCCAACGCCGCCGGCACCATGCCGTCGGCGACGGCCGCCGCCGAGCCGCTCGACGAGCCGCCCGGCGTCCGCGCCGGATCGGCCGGGTTGCGCGTCTTCGACGGGTGGTAGAGCGCGAGCTCTGTCGTCACGGTCTTGCCGAGGACGACCGCGCCCGCCGCCCGCAGGCGCGCGACGCAGTCCGCGTCGCGCTCCGGCCGGCGCCCGGCGTGCACCGGCGTGCCGCACTCGGTCGGCAGGTCGGCGGTGTCGATGATGTCCTTCACGCCGACCGCGATGCCGTGCAGCGGCCCGCGCGGCTGCTCCGCGTCGCGCGCCCGGGCCTGCGCGAGCGCGCGCTCGCGGTCGAGGTGCGCCCACGCCCGCACCGTCTCCTCGCGCGCGTCGATCCGCTCCAGGCAGGCGCCGACGAGCGCCTCCGAGGTGAGCTCCCCGTCGCCGACCCGCCGCGCCGCCTCGGCCGCCGTCATCAGGGCCCGAACACCGCCAGCGGCAGCACGGCGCTGACGATGTACTGCCCGGCGTCCACGATCTCCGAGATCTTGAGGTCGACGCACAGCGACGACAGCAGGTAGGCGTCCTCGCCCGACATGTCGTAGGTCTGCGAGATGTGCGCGACCATCGCCCGCACCGCATCCTGCGCGGCGACGTACAGGTCGGGCCCGACGCCGGTCGTGCCGTACCAGGCGGCGTGATCGACCAAACCGGTCAACGGCCCGGGAGCGGTCTGGAAGTGCGGCGCGACGATCGTGCGGCCCTTCTGGAGGGTGAAGCGCAGCGAGCCGTACATCGGCGCCTCGAGCCCGGTGACGCACACCTCGCCGTCGCCCTGCGCGGCGTGCGCGTCACCGCAGCTGAACAGGGCGCCGGTCACCTTCACCGGCAGGAACAGCGTCGTGCCGATCGTGAGCTGGCGCGTGTCCATGTTGCCGCCGAACGTGCCCGGCGGCATCACCGGCTGCGCACTCGCCCCCTCCGGGCACACGCCCATCGTCCCGAAGAACGGCGTGATCGGGATCCGCACGTCCTCGCGGAAGTGGATGTACTCGCCGTTGGAGAGGTCGAACGTGCGCAGGTACGGGTCGGGGAAGTCCTCCGGCAGCAGGCCGAGGCCGGGCAGGATCGCCGTCCAGCCCCAACCGCGCGGGTGCAGGTCGAGGATCTCGACCGCCAGCGTGTCGCCCGGCTCGGCGCCCCGCACCCCCATCGGTCCGGCCAGCGGGTAGACGCGGTCCCAGTCCAGGCCGGCGACGACCTCCGTGGTCGCGTCGGGGCCGATCTGGTTGTCGCTCACGTCGCGCGTCTCGACGATCACCGTGTCGCCGCTGTCGATCTCGAGCACCGGGTCCAGACCCGCGTCCCACGTGAAGTGGACGCGGTCGGTGGGGAAGTAGTGCGTCTGCGCCATCGGCTCCTCGGCTCTCCTCTGCTCGTCGCTGACCGCCGCGGGGACCCTAGTCGGGCGCGCCCCGGGATTACCAGCAGCGGCGGACTTGCTATAAGGACCCGCCCGTGCGGGGGAGGATGTTCCGCAAACGGGAGAGGTCATGCGAATCGTCGTCAATGGTCAGCAGGCGTTCGGCGCGGAGGTGCTCAAGGCACTCCTCGAGCACGGCGAGGACGTGGTCGCCGTCTACTGCGCTCCAGACAAGGAGGGCCGCCCGCCCGACCCGCTGGCCGAGGCCGCGCGCGAGGCCGGCATCGAGGTGCGCCAGCCCGAGTCGTTCAAGACCGCCGACGCCGCCTCGCAGATGGCCGAGCTGAAGCCCGACCTCATGGTCATGGCGTTCGTGACGCTCTTCGTGCCCGAGCCGGTGCTGAACACCCCCACGTACGGCAGCATCCAGTACCACCCGTCGATCCTCCCCAAGCACCGCGGGCCGAGCGCGATCAACTGGGCGATCATCCAGGGCGAGGAGACGACGGGCATCACCGTGTTCTGGCCCGACGAGGGCCTCGACACCGGGCCGGTGCTCTTGACCAAGGAGGTCGAGATCGCGCCGGACGACACGCTCGGCAGCCTGTACTTCGACAAGCTGTTCCCGATCGGCGTCGAGGCGATGGTCGAGGCGGTCGACCTCGTGCGCGACGGCAAGGCGCCGAAGATCGTGCAGGACGAGGACGAGGCCACGTACGAGAGCTGGTGCCGCAAGGCCGACATGGAGATCGACTGGGACAAGCCGGTCGCCGAGGTCTACAACCAGATCCGCGGCTGCAACCCGCGGCCGGGGGCGTGGACGACGATCGACGGCGCGCAGGTCGAGATCCTGGACTCCGAGCGCGTGGACAACGACCCCGGCGCCGAGCCGGGCACCGTCGTGGGCGTCGACGGCGACCGCCTTCTGGTCGCGGCGCGAGGCGGCTCGATCGCGGTCCAGGTGGTCCGCGCGGACGGCGACAAGACCGCCGCCGGAGAGTACGCGCGCGGCGCCGGCCTGGAGGCGGGCGCGCGGCTCGGCGGCGGCGAGCGCTCCGCGGCGTAACGCGCCGACCGTCGGAGCGCGACGCGGCGCTTCGCCGCCGGCGCGGGCGGGTAGCCGCGCGCCATGGCACAGCTCACCCAGCTCGACAGCAAGCTCGCCGAGGTGCTCGGCCTCGCGCAGGCTGCTCAGCAGGCGACGCGGAAGGTCGCCGGCCTCGCGAAGGGGGACAAGGACCTGGTCGCCACCCTGAACCGGATGGGCGACGAGGCGAAGGAGACCGAGAAGCGCTGCAAGGCGGTGGCCGAGAAGCGCGACGGCAAGAAGACGGCGATCAACAAGAAGGCGCGGGAGACGAAGGCCGAGGCCCGCGAGATGCTCGCGACCTACCTCGGTGGCGAGGACGCCGACGCGCTGGACGGGCTCGAGTTCCTGATCATGGCCGAGGCCGGCGAGCTCGGCCACTGGGAGATCGTCCAGACGATGGCCACGAAGGCCAAGGACCGCAACGTCGTCCGGCTCGCCGAGTGGGCGACGCCGATCCAGCAGGGTCATTTCGAGACCGTGCGCAGCTCGTCCCTCCAGCTCGCCCAGGAGGAGGACCCGAACGAGCCGGAGGGCTGACCGCCGGGCTACGGGCCGGCGGTGAAGCTCACGTGACCCGTGAGCTGGACGCTGCAGAGCGTGGCCTGCGGCGGGTCGTTGACGTTGGCGAAGCACGAGCCGCCGGTGCCGGAGGCGTCGACCATCACGGCGGCGCCGAGCGCCTGGCTCGCCCACGCGGTCGACGTCCAGCGCGCGGAGCCGCGCGCGTAGGCCAGCCGGCCGCTGCTGATCGTGTAGCGGATCAGCCGGTTGCCGGCGCCCGAGCCCTGGTTCGTGCGCGCCCACATGAACGAGGCGCCGGTGTCGCTGAGCGACAGCCCGGCGATGTTCGCGGCGTTCAGGCCGCCGGAGCGCGCGCGGTAGACGCGCCGGTCGAGGCCGCCGGCGCGCAGCGAGCGGACGTGCACGTCGCGCGTGACGCCGCGGCGGTCGGCGCGGATGTACGCGACGCGGCTGGACGACAGCTCCGGATCGGTGAGCGCGCCCGCGCTCCGCGGCAGCGTGACGAGCGCGTTCGTGCCGCGCGCGCCGGAGGTGGTGTTGCCGGTGCGCAGGACGTCCTTGTTGACGCCGCCATGCGTCTCGTTGCGGATGAACGCGATCTCGCCGCGGAAGATCGTCGGCTCGCGCTCGTCCCACGACGGCGAGGACAGCGAAGCCAGGTGCTGCTCGGCGCCGGTCGCGAGGCTCAGGCGGTAGATGTCGCAGTCGGTCGGCGGACGCGACTCGGTCGCGGGCGTCGCGCAGCGCGAGTACACGGCGTAGGTCGACCCGTTGCGGTTCGTGCCGAGGTCGACGTCGAAGGCGACCGGGTTGGGGGCGACCGGCACGCGCTGCGGCGCGCCACCGCCCCGCGAGACGACGAGGTGGTAGGCGTTCGTCGCGGGATCGAAGCTCGACCACGCCACGGTGCCGGCCCAGGCGGCCACCGGCGTGGCGCGCTGCTCGGTCGCGATCGTGGTCGGAGCGGCGTGGGCGGCGGGGGCGAGCCCGGCGCCGGCGAGGATCGCCACGGCGGCCGCGCGCGCGGCGCGCCGCCGCGGGGGAGAGGAGGAGCACAAGCGGGACATGGCGAGCATGGTGCCGCGGCCGCGGGCGCGCCACCGGCCACCCTGGGTGCACGATCGCCACACCCGCGGGGCTGCGGCGGCGGCGCTGCGGGTACCCGACAGCCGCACCCACCCGAGGAGGAACCCGATGGCGGATCCCGTCCCGGCCGGCAGCGACGTCTCGGCCGGCACCTACAAGTGCACGAACTGCGGCTACGAGCTCGACGTCGGCTCGACGAAGAACCTGCCGCCGTGCCCGTCCTGCCACAACGGCCAGTACGAGACCGTCACCGGCGGCGACTCGGCCCAGGACCCGTACCCCGACCGCGGCTAGGCACCCCCGCGCGGCGGGCCGCGCAGCGACGGCCGGGCGCGGTGCGGCTCCGAGATCGCGCGCGCTGGTCAGGAGCATGACCGCCGGGAGGCCCGCGCGCCCGAGCAATCCCGCGGTGGATTCGGTGACGAAGCTGGGGGTCCAACTCGACGGCTTCCTCGTCCGCCAGTCCGCGTCATCGACCGCCCGCCCGCCGAGCTGCTCGGCCCGGGCGACCTCCTGCACCCGTGGGACCCCGACCACACCGAGCCGTTCATCGCCGGCGCGCGCTGGGACGTCGTCGAGCCCACGCGCCTGGCGGTCCTCGACCGCCGCTTCGCCGGCGTGATCAGCCGCTGGCCCGATCTCGTCGCGGCGCTCGTAGAGCGCGCCTTCGCACGCTCGCGCTCGCTGCTGCTCAACCTCCCTGGCGGCCCTGGCCGAGGAGCGCCGGCTGAGCCGCCGGCCGGACGGGCTGGTCGTGCTGCACGGCGAGCCCCCGACGGAGCTCCGCCACCTCCGGTCGAGCTCGCGCTGAAAACCGGCGCAGTGTTCGCCGTCAAACGTGGTCGGTCGGCCCCCATGGCGACCGGGTACCGCATGGGGCGTACAGCGTCGCCGGCAGAGACCAATCCCTCTCCTCGTCGGCCACATATCGCGCTGTGCCGCAACGACATACACCTCCTCCCTGAACGCGAGCGCCCGGCCCCCGGCCGGGCGTCTCGTGTTGCGGCTCAGGTCGCGCCCGAGCCCGCCGGGGCCCGCAGCCAGCCGACGCGCTCGCGGCGGCCGTCCCACCGCACGCCGGGCACCAGCACGGCGGCGTGCGCCTCGATGCGGTCGCGGTGCTCGAGGAGGTCCTCGAGGACCCGGCGCATCTCGGCCTCGATGTCCGTCGTGGGCTGATAGCCGAGGTCCAGCAGGTGCTGGTGATCGGGCGCGTAGTGGTGGCTCGCGGCCTCCACGCGCGGGTTCTCGACCGGGCACACCTCCACGGCGAGCCCGAGGTCGGCCGCCACCCGCTGCACCATGCACGCGAGGTCGGCGAGGCCGTACACCTCCTGGAACTGGTTGAAGACGCGGTACTCCCCGGCCTCCGGCGGATGCTCGAGCGCGAGCGTCAGGCACTGCATCGAGTCGCGCAGCGGGATGAACCCGCGGCGCTGGCGGCCCTCGCCGAACGGCGTGAGCGGGTGCCCGATCACGGCCTGGCAGCAGAAGCGGTTGATCGCCGTCCCGAACGCCTCGTCGAAGTCGAGCCGCGTGCGGAGCGCCGGTGGGAAGCCATCGTGGGGCGCGTCGCCGGGCCGCGTGCCGAACACCACGCCCTGCATCACATCGGTCGCGCGCAGGCCCCAGACCTTGCAGGCGAACATGATGTTGTTCGACCCGTGGACCTTGCTCCAGTGGTACCAGGAGCCGGCCTGGCGCGGGAACGGCAGCGTGTCGCGCCGGCCGCGGTACTCGATCTCGAAGAAGCCCTCGGGGATGTCGATGTTCGGCGTGCCGTACTCGCCCATCGTCCCCAGCTTCACCAGATGCGCGCCCGGCGTGATCTCGTGCATGGCCGCGAGGAGCGCGAACGTCCCCGCGACGTTGTTGACCTGCACCGCGATCGCGTGCTCGGCGTCGATCATCGAGTACGGCGCCGAGGGGCACTCGCCGAGGTGGACGACCGCCTCCGGCTGCCACTCGCGGAAGATCGCGCGCACGAGGTCGAGGTCGAGCACGTCGCCGTCCCACCATGCGGGCTCCGCCCCGAAGCGCTCCGCGAACGCCGCGCGGCGCTCGGCCGGTGAGGCGATCGGGATGGCGCTCACCGACCCCATCTCCGCGACCCAGCGCCGGCGGGCGCCGTTGTCGACGCCCGCCACCTCATGTCCGCGGGCAGCGAGATGCTGCATCAGCGGCCACCCGAGGTAGCCGTCCGCTCCCGCGATCAGCACGCGCATGTCTCTCCTCTCTTCGCTGGATCCGTCCCGTCGCGCGGCGGCCAGAGCCTTGCCGCGAGCCGGTCGCCGGGAGATCGCGGGCGCTCGGCCCGCGGGGCGCCGGCGGCGCGCCCGACGACCTCGTCGTACAGCGCGCAGACCTCGCCGGCCACGCGCTCCCAGTCGTACTCGGCGGCGCGCTCGCGCGCCGCGGCGCCCATCCGCGCCGCGAGCCCCCGGTCGCCGAGGATCGCGTCGATGGCTTCGGCCAGCGCGGCGGCGTCGCCGGGCGGCACGAGCATCCCGGTGCGCCCGTGCTCCACGACCTCGGGTATCCCGCCGACGTTCGACGCCACCGCGGGCAGGCCGACCTGGAGCGCCTCGACGAGCACCGTGCCGAGCTCCTCGTACGTCGACGGCAGGACGAGCAGGTCGGCCGACGCGAGGACCGCGGGCGTGCGGTGGTGCGGCACGAAGCCGGTGACGTGGACGTGGCCGTCGACGTCGAGCCGGCGGCTGGCCGCCTCGACCTCCGCCCGCGCCGGCCCGTCGCCGACCAGCACGACCTGCGCTCCCGGCGTGCGAAGCCGGGCGGCGGCGGCGACGAGCGTGTCGACGCCCTTCGAGCGCGCCAGGCGCCCGAGGAACACGACGCGCGGGCGGCCGCGGAGCTCCGGGAACGGGTCGGGGCCCGGGTCGGCGAACGCCGTGCGGTCGACGCCGCGGCGCATCACGCGCACGCGCTCGCGCCCGGCCACGGGGGCGACGCGCGCGGCGAGGCGCTCGGTCAGCACGATCGTGGCCGCGGCGCGCCGCTGCGCCCAGCGCTCGATCGGCCCGCCCAGGGCTACGACGAGCGCCGTGCGCACGTCCCGCACGCCGACGGTGTGCGCCGGGCTGGCGTGCACGGTGACGACGACCGGCAGGCCACGGCGGCGGGCGCCGAGGAACGCGAGCGGCAGCACCGCGATGTCCTCGCCGAGGTGCACGTGCACGAGGTCGGCGCGGCGGGCGAGCAGCGGCGCGAGCACGGCGGCGGGCAGCGCCCAGAGCTGCCGGGCGCGGCGCACGGGCAGCCCGACGCGCAGCACGCTCGCGCGCGGGCCGAGCACCTGCCGCCACGGCGCGGTCGGCGGCCGGGTGGTCAGCACGACCTGGTCGACGCCGCGGCGGGCGAGCAGCCGCGTCAGCGCGGCCGTGTGATCCTGCATGCCGCCGATCGGGTCGAAGCGCGCGCCCCGGCCGGCGATGGCCGAGTCGGGCGGCTCGAACACCGAGCACAGGCGCAGCACGCGCAGCGGGCGAGCGCTCATCGCCGGCAGTGCTGGGCGGCTCAGTCGCGGGCCTCGGCGAGGAGGTCGTCGAGGTCGAGCTCGCCCATGAACGCGTTGCTGAGGTCGACCTTCCCGTCGGCGCCGCGGGGCCACTGCTCCGGCGGGCGGTCCCAGCACAGCTCGAGGTCGTTGCCGTCCGGGTCCGAGATGTAGATCGCCTCGTGCGTGCCGTGGTCGGAGCACTGGCGCAGCGGCCAGTCGACGCTCTGCAGCCGCCGGAGCGCGTCGGCCAGGCCCGCCCGCGTCGGATAGCGGATCGCGACGTGGTGCAGTCCGGCCACGCCGTCGGGCTGCGGCCCGCCGCCCGCCGACTTCCAGGTGTTGAAGCCGAGGTGGTGGTGGTAGCCGCCGGCGGCGACGAAGAGCATGTCGCCGGTCGTGCCCCACCCCGGCACGTCCCGGGCCTCCATGACGACGTCGAAGCCCATGAGGTCGACGTAGAACTCGCGCACGCGGTCGATGTCCGCGGTGCGCAGGTGCACGTGACCGATCGTCACGCCGGGGTCGATCGGCCGCGGCGCGCGCCGCATCGGGACGATCGAGCCCTGGACCTGGCTGTGGTCGGATGCGCTCGCCATGCTGCGGAGCGTAAACCGGTCGCCGGTCGCTCGTCAGCGCCCGGCGGCGTAGCCCTGCATCCCGCGCGGGTTCGCGGCGGCGCGCAGGACGCCGTCCGGGCCGCGGCTGACCGCGCTCAGGCGCCCGATCGACCAGGGCTCGGCGGGGAGGACGTCGTGGCCGCGCGCGCGCAGCTCGTCGATCGCCTCGGGGCCGATCCGGTCCTCGATCGTGAGGCGGCCGGGCTCGGCGGCGCGGGGGTAGAACGAGCTCGGGAAGTGCGTCGAGGTGAACGCGGGCGCCTCGATCGCCTCCTGCAGGTTCAGCCCCAGGGCGACGTGCCAGAGCACGAACTGCGTCGACCACTGGTCCTGGCCGTCGCCGCCCGGCGTGCCCCAGGCCAGGTACGGCTCGCCGTCGCGCAGCGCGAGCGACGGGGTGAGCGTCGTGCGCGGGCGCTTGCCCGGCGCCAGCGAGCTCGGCAGGCCGTCGGTGAGCCAGAACATCTGCGCGCGCGTCCCGAGGCACAGGCCGAGCCCCGGGATGGCCGGCGAGCTCTGCAGCCACCCGCCGCTCGGCGTCGCGGAGACGAGGTTGCCGTGGCGGTCGGCCACGTCGACGTGGCAGGTGTCGCCCGGTACGTCCTCCTGCGGGACGGTCGGCTCGCCGACGCCGACCGCCGCGGCGACGACCTCCGGCGGCGGGGGCGGCGGCAGGCGCGGCTCGCGGCCGTCGGGGCGCCCGGGGCGCAGCTCGAACGACGCGTCGTCGCCGACGAGCCGCCGGCGCTCGGCGGCGTACTCGCGCGAGAGCAGCGTGGCGAGCGGCACGTCGGCGAACTCCGGGTCGCCGTACCAGGCCTCCCGGTCGGCGAAGGCGAGCTTCGCGCACTCGACGACGGTGTGGACGAGCGCTGCGCGGCCCATCCCCGCGAGGTCGTAGGGCTCGAGCAGCGCGAGCTGCTGCAGCATCACCGGCCCCTGGCTCCACGGCGCCGCCTTGCACACCGTCAGCCCGCGGTACTCGAACGTCACCGGGCGCTCGATCGTGGCCTCGAAACGCGCCATGTCGTCGCCGGTGAGCAGCCCGCGGTGGCGGCGCCCGGAGCTGTCCATGACCTCGACGCGCGCCACGTAGTCCGCGATCGCCTCGGCCACGAAGCCGCGCAGGAACGCGTCGCGCGCGGCCTGGATCTGGCCCTCGCGGTCGCCGCCGATCGCCTCCGCGGCGGCGAGGATGCGGCGGTAGGTGGCCGCCAGCGGCGCGTTCGTCCACATGGTGCCGGCGCGCGGCGCGCGGCCGCCGTCGAGCCACAGCTCGGCCGACGTCGGCCACTCCCCGCGGAACAGGTCCTCGACGCCCTCGATCGTCTCCACGATGCGCGGCAGGAGCGGGAAGCCGCGCTCGGCGTAGTGGATCGGGAAGCGCATGACGTCCGCCAGCGGCAGCGTCCCGAAGTCGCGCAGCAGCAGCAGCCACGCGTCGAACGCGCCCGGCACGCAGGCGGCCAGCGGGCCGGTGCCGGGAACGAGCTCGAGCCCCAGCTCGCGATAGCGCGCGATCGTCGCCGCGGCCGGCGCGGGGCCCTGGCCGCACACGACGAGCGGCTCGCCGCGCTCGGCGCTCCACAGCAGGATCGGCGCATCGCCGCCGGGCCCGTTGAGGTGCGGCTCGACCACCTGCAGCGTGAGACCGGCCGCGACCGCCGCGTCGAACGCGTTGCCGCCCTGTTCGAGCACGGCCATGCCCGCCGCCGACGCCAGCCAGTGCGTCGAGGCGACCATGCCGAAGGTGCCGGTGAGCTCGGGGCGGGTGGTGAAGCTCATCGGCCCGCGACGCGGTCGGTGCTCGGACTGACGCGGTCGCCGAGGCGCGGCACGCCGCGCCCGCGGCGGGCCAGGTGGCACGCGACGAGGTGCCCGTCGCCGTCGACGTCGCGCAGCTCGGGGACCTCCTCCTCGGACCGGGGCAGCGACTCGTGCGCGAGCGGGCACCGCGTGCGGAAGGCGCACCCCGAGGGCGGGTCGATCGGGCTCGGCAGGTCGCCCGCGATGGTGATCCGCCCGCGCCCGCGCTGCTGCTCCGGATCCGGAGTCAGCGCGGCGGAGAGCAGCGCCTGCGTGTACGGATGCTGGGGGCTCGTGAAGATCTGCTCGCGGGTGCCGGTCTCGACGATCCGTCCGAGGTACATGACGATCACGCGGTCGCAGAAGTACTCGACGATCGACAGGTCGTGCGTGATGAACAGGCACGCGAACCCGAGCTCGTGCTGGAGGTCGGCGAGCAGGTTCAGGATCGCGGCCTGCACGGACACGTCGAGCGCCGAGACGGGCTCGTCGGCGACCAGCAGGCTCGGCCGCACGCTGAGCGCGCGCGCGAGCCCGATGCGCTGGCGCTGGCCGCCCGACAGCTCGTGCGGGTAGCGGTGGCGCAGGTCGGGGTTGAGGCCGACCTGGTCGAACAGCTCGGCGACGCGGCGCTCGAGCTCGGCGCCCGTCGCGACGCCGTGCAGCCGCAGCGGCTCGCCCACGATCGCGCCGTTCGTCATGCGCGGGTTCAGCGACGAGTACGGGTCCTGGAAGACCATGTGCATCTCGCGCCGCAGCGGCCGCAGCGCGCGCCGCGACAGATGCGTGATGTCGGTTCCCTTGAGGCGGATCGTCCCGTCGGTCGGCTCGAGCAGGCGCAGGACGCAGTTGCCGACAGTCGACTTGCCGCTCCCCGACTCGCCGACCAGCCCGACGACCTCGCCCGGCGCCACCGTGAACGACACGCCGTCGACGGCGTGGACGACGTGGCCGAGGCGGCCCGACCTCCCCGGCAGCGGGAAGTGCTTGCGCAGGTCACGGACGTCGAGCGTCGGCTCGCTCACGGCCGCCAGCCCTCCGGCCACGGCTCCTCGCCGGGGTGGAAGCACGCGACGAGGTGATCGGGGCGGACCTCGCGCAGGGACGGCTCCTCGGACCTCGAGCGGTCGTCCGCGCGCGGGCACCGCGGGGCGAACGTGCAGGCGCGCGGCGGCTCGGGCAGCGACGGCACGATGCCCGGGATCTCCTGCAGCCGGCGGCGGCCGCCGCCGTCGCCGTTTGCCGGCCGCGGGATCGCCGCCAGCAGCCCGACCGTGTAGGGGTGCTGCGGGTGGGCGAACAGCTCGTGCACCGGCGCCTCCTCGACCTTGCGGCCCGCGTACATGACGACGAAGCGGTCGGCGATGTCGGCCACCACGCCGAGGTCGTGGGTGATGAGCACGATCGCCGTGCCGAGGCGCTCGCGCACGTCGCGCAGCAGGTCGAGGATCCCGGCCTGGATCGTCACGTCGAGCGCAGTCGTCGGCTCGTCGGCGATGAGCACCTTCGGGTCGCACGCCAGCGCCATCGCGATCATCACGCGCTGGCGCATGCCGCCCGAGAGCTGGTGCGGGTACTCGCCGACGCGGCGCGCGGGCGCGGGGATGCCGACGAGGTCGAGCAGCTCGATCGTCCGGTCGCGCGCCTGCGCGCCCGACATCCCCAGGTGGCGGCGCAGCACCTCGCCGATCTGGCGGCCGATCGTCAGCGCGGGGTTCAGCGACGTCATCGGCTCCTGGAAGACGAACGAGATGGCGCGGCCCCGCACGGCCCGCAGCTCGCCCTCGCGCGCGGCGATCAGGTCGCGGCCGTCGAACCGCGCCGTCCCGCTGACGGTCGCGGTGCCCGGCAGCAGCCGCAGGATCGACATCGCGGTGACGCTCTTGCCGCAGCCCGACTCGCCCACGATCGCGAGGACCTGGCGCTCGTCGAGCGTCCACGACACCCGGTCGACCGCCTGGACCGGACCGTCGTCGGTGACGAAGCGCACGGACAGGTCGGAGACCTCGAGCAGCGCCATCAGGTCTGCGTCCTCGGGTCGAGCACGTCGCGCAGCCCGTCGCCGAGCAGGTTGAACGACAGCGTGGCCAGGAAGATCGCCAGGCCGGGGAAGATCACGAGCCGCGGCGCCTGGTCGATGAAGGGCTGGGCGGCAGACAGCATCACGCCCCACGACGGCGTGGGCGGCTGCACGCCGAGGCCGAGGAACGACAGCAGCGCCTCGCCGATGATCGCGGTCGGAATCCACACGGTCGCCTGGACGATGAGCGTGCCCGCCATGTTCGGGAGGATGTGGCGGGCCAGGATCGTCGTGTCGCTGGCGCCGTTGGCGACCGCGGCGCGCACGTAGTCCTCCTCGCGCAGCGCCAGCGTCTCGCCGCGCGTCACGCGGATGAGCACCGGCACGGCCGCGAACGCCAGCGCGATCGTCGCGTTCGTCAGCGACGGGCCGAGCACCGCGGCGAGGCCGACGGCCAGGATGAGGAACGGGAACGCGAGCATGACGTCGGTCATGCGCGCGACGACCGGGTCGAGCCAGCCGCGGTAGTAGCCGGCCACGAGGCCGATCGGCACGGCGAAGGCCATCGCGAGCAGCGTGGAGAGGACACCGGCCTGGATCGATGCCCGCGCGCCCCACACCACGCGCGAGAAGATGTCGCGCCCGAGCTCGTCGGTGCCGAAGAGGTGCTCCGCCGACGGGCCCGCGAGCGGCGCCGAGAAGTCGCTCCGGCCGGGATCGTAGGGCGCGATGACCGGCGCGAAGATCGCCACCACCACGAACACGAGCGCCACGACGAGGCCCGCGACGGCCAGCGGCCGGCGCAGCAGCCGCCGGCGGATCCGCCGGCGGCGCCGGGCGCGGGGGCTGAGGACCGCGACGTCCTGGACGCTCATCCCGGCTGCCCCGAGACGCGGATCCGCGGGTTGAGCACCGAGTACAGCGCGTCGACGAGCAGGTTGATGATCACGTAGCCGGCCGCCGCCACGAACACCACCCCCTGGATGAGGGCGTAGTCGCGCTGGTTGACCGCCTCGATCGTCAGCCGCCCGAAGCCCGGGATCACGAAGATCTGCTCGGTGATGACCGCGCCCGAGATGAGCCCGCCGAGCTGGAGGCCCACCACGGTCACGACCGTCAGGAGGCTGTTGCGCATCGCGTGGCCGATGATCACCTGACGCTCGGCGAGCCCCTTTGCGCGGGCCGTGCGCACGTAGTCGGCGCCGAGCGAGTCGAGCATCGCCGAGCGCATCTGGCGCATCACGATCGCCGACACGCCCGTGCCGAGCACGAGCGCGGGCATCGCCATCCGGCGCAGGTTCTCGACGGGGTCCTCGAAGAAGGGCACGTACCCCGAGGCGGGCAGGAGGCGCAGCTTCACCGCGAAGACGAGGATCAGCAGCAGCCCGAGCCAGAAGTGGGGGATGGACAGTCCGACGAGCGCGAGCGTCCCGCTGGCGTAGTCGGCCGCGGAGCCACGTTTGACCGCGGCGATCACCCCCGCCGGGATGCCGAGGATCAGCGCCACGATGATGCTCAGGAACGCGAGCTCGAGCGTGATCGGGATGCGGTCGAGGATCGTCGTGCCGACGGCGATACCGGCCCGTCGCGACTCGCCGAAGTCGCCGGTCAGCGCGTGGGTGAGCCACGACGCGTACTGGACCGGCACGGGGTCGTTGAGGCGGTACTTGGCGCGGATCTCCTCGAGCGCCTGTGGCGTGCGGTCCTCGCCGGCGAGCACGAGCGCCGGGTCGCCGGGCAGCGCGCGCGTGCCGGCGAACACGACGATGCTCGCCAGGAAGACGACGATCAGCGCCGCGCCGGTCTTGCGGAGCAGGAAGGCGCGCACGATCTACGACTCCGCGCTGAACCCCGCTTCCTTGAACCGCAGCAGACCGTCGCCGAAGAACTGCAGCCCGACGACGTCGTTGCCCGCGCCGGTGAAGTACTTGTCGTGGTACAAGTAGATCAGCGGGCTCTCGTCGAGGAGCGTCTGCGTCGCCTGCTGGTAGATCTGGATGCGCTTGGCCCGGTCGAGCTCGCTCCGGCCCTCCTCGAGCAGCTTGTCGAGCGCGTCGTTCGAGTAGCCGGCGATGTTCTGCGAGCCCGTGGTGCCGACGAACTGCTGGATGTTGCCGTCCGGGTCGATGCGCCCCGACCAGCCGACCTGGAAGGTGTCGTAGTCGCCGGCGTCGCCCCTGTCGAGCGCGGTCGTGAACTCGGTCGGCTGCAGGCGCACGTTGAAGCCCGCCTCCTTGGCCATCGCCTGGATCGTCTGGCCGAGGCGCAGCGTCGTGGCGTCGGTGTTGACCATCATCCGCACCGGCACCGGGGTCGGCACGCCGCTCTGCTGGACGAGCTGCTTGGCCTTGGCGAGGTCGCGCGCCGGGCACTTCAGGCTCTTGTCGTAGTACGGGCTGACGGGCGACAGCGGCCCGCAGCCGGGGACGTAGTTGCCCTGGAATACCACCTTGTTGATCGCCTCGCGGTCGAGCGCGAGGCTGAACGCCTGGCGCAGCGCCTTCTCCTCCGCCAGCGGCGTGCCGACGTTCTCGAAGTCCTCGCCGAGGCCGTTCTTGTTGCCGATGTTCACCGTGATGCCCTGGTAGCCGAGCGACGTGCGGTCCACCAGCTGGAGATTCGAGTCGGCGCGGACGGCGGCGAGGTCGGTGGGGTCGAGGCGCTCGGCCACGTTCACGTCGCCGGAGCGCAGGTTCGCCGAGCGCGCGCTGCCCTCCTCGATGATCCGGAACGTGAGCCGGTCGAGCTTGACCTTCCCGGCGTCGTAGTAGTTGCTCGCCTTCTTGAGCTCGATGCGGTCGCCCTCCGCGCGGCGGACGAACTCGAACGGGCCGACGCACACCGGGTCGTCGGAGAACTTGTCGCCGAGCTCGTCGAGCTGGGCGGGCGACATGACCATGCCCGAGCGGTCGGCGAGCTGGGCGGTGAGCGGCGCGTACGCGCCGTCGAGGCTCAGGCGCACCGTGTCCGAGTCGACGACCCGCACCGACTTCACCGGCTCGAGCTCGCTCGCGCGGCTCGACGCCTCGAGCGTGCGGTGGCGGTCGAGCGACGTCTTGACCGCCTTGGCGTCGAGCGTCGTGCCGTCGTTGAACTTGAGCCCCGGGCGGATGTCGATCGTGACGGTCTTGCCGCCGTTCGTGATCTTCGGCAGCGACGCCGCGAGCTGCGGGACGATCTCGAGCTTCTCGTTGACGTCGTAGAGCTTCTCGCACAGGTTCGCGAACACGATCCGGCCGACGAACGTGCGCGCGAGCGTCGGGTCGAGCAGGTCGGGGTCCTCGGCCAGTGCCACGGTCAGGCTCCCGCCCGCCTTCGCCGCGCCCTGGTTCGCGGTCTCCCCGCCGCCGCCGGTGTCGGTCGTGCTGTCGCCCCCGCAGGCGCTCGCGACGAGCACGGCGACGACGGCGCCGGTGGCCCACTTCAGCATGCGACTCATTGCTCTCCTCCCGAAGAAGAGATGCTCCCTCTCCTGACGGGGTTCACTACCCACTGGAGTACAGAACATCACCGAGCGGTCGCGTGCGGACCGCGGGGCGACGCGCCACCGCACCGCGCCGAATGCGGCGCCTTGGCACTGTTCCGGGGGAGCGACCACCCCCGGAGCGATGCGACACCACAGCGGACGCCACTTCCTCCAGATCCCCGGGCCGACGAACGTGCCCGAGAGCGTGCTGCGGGCCATGGCGGCGCCGACGATCGACCACCGCGGCCCCGAGTTCGTCGCGCTCGCGGCCGACGTGCTCGAGCGCCTGCCCGACGTCTTCCGCACGGCCGGGCCGGTCGTCGTGTACCCGTCGTCGGGCACCGGCGCGTGGGAGGCCGCGCTGGTCAACACGCTGTCTCCCGGCGACCGCGTGCTCGCGTTCGAGACCGGCCACTTCGCGACGCTCTGGCGCGCGCTGGCGGAGCGCATCGGGCTCGAGGTCGACTTCGTGCCCGGCGACTGGCGTCACGGCGTCGACCCGGACGTCGTCGCGGAGCGGCTCGCCGCGGACCGCGAGCACGCGATCCGCGCGGTGTGCGTGGTCCACAACGAGACCTCGACCGGCGTGGCGAGCCGCATTCCCGCGATCCGCGCGGCCATGGACGCGGCCGGCCACGAGGCGCTGCTGCTCGTCGACACGATCTCGTCGCTCGGCTCGATCGACTACCGCCACGACGAGTGGGGCGTTGACGTGACCATCGGCTGCTCGCAGAAGGGCCTGATGCTGCCGCCGGGGCTGGGCTTCAACGCGGTGAGCGAGAAGGCGCTCGAGGCGTCGCGGAGCGCGCGGCTGCCGCGCTCGTACTGGGACTGGGAGCCGATCATCGAGGCAAACCGCGCCGGGGCGTGGCCGTATACGCCGCCCACGAACCTGCTCTACGGGCTGCGCGAGGCGCTCGACCTCCTGCGCGCCGAGGGCCTCGACAACGTCTTCGCGCGCCATGCCCGCCACGCCGAGGCGACGCGCCGCGCGGTGCGGGCGTGGGGCCTCGAGGTGCTGTGCCTCGACGAGCGCGAGCACTCCGGCTCGCTGACCGCGGTCCTCATGCCCGACGGCCACGACGCCGACGAGGTCCGCAACCTCATCCTCGACCGCTACGACATGTCGCTCGGCGCCGGCCTGGGCAAGCTCGCGGGGCGCGTGTTCCGCATCGGCCACCTGGGCGACTTCAACGACGTGTCGCTGGCCGGCACGCTGGCCGGCGTGGAGATGGGACTGGTCGGCGCCGGGGTGCCCGTGAGCCCGGGCGGGGTGCAGGCCGCGATCGACCACCTCGGCGCGACCGCCGGGCAGCCGGCGGCGGTGGCGTGACCGCCACCAGCGCGGCGACCGCGGCCGAGCCCGACGTCGCCGGGCTGCAGCTGGCGCTCGAGCGCGCGCTCGACGGCGGCGTGCGCTTCGACGCGTACTCGCGCCACCTCTACGCGCGGGACGCGAGCGCGTACGCGATCGAGCCGTTCGGCGTCTGCTTCCCCCGGCACGCCGCTGACGTCGCCGCCGCGACCGCGGTGTGCGGCGAGCTCGGCGTGCCGATCCTGCCGCGCGGCGGGGGCACCAGCCTGGCCGGGCAGTGTGTCGCGCGCGCCCTCGTGCTGGACCTCTCGCGGCACATGCGCCGGGTGGTCGCGGTCGACCCCGGCGCGCGGCGGGCGGTGGTCCAGCCGGGCGTCATCCAGGAGGGGCTCAACCGCGCTCTCGCCGCGCACGGGCTGATGCTCGGGCCGAACACCTCGACCGCCAACCGCGCCACGCTCGGCGGCATGATCGGCAACAACTCGGCGGGCAGCCAGTCGATCCGCTACGGCATGACGATCGACGCGGTGCGCCGCCTCGACGTCGTGATGGCGGACGCGTCGCGGGCGCGCCTGGAGGCGGTCGACGCGGACGAGCGCGCGCGGCGGGCGGCGGCCGAGACGCTCGAGGGCGCGGTGTACCGCGAGCTGCCCCGGCTGGTCGAGCGCCACCGCGACGCGCTCGAGGGGTTCCCGCGCTGGTGGCGGCAGGCGGGCGGCTACCGCCTGGACCGCGTGGTCGGCGACGATGGGACCGTCAACCCCGCGATGGTGGTGGTCGGCTCAGAGGGGACCCTCGCCACCGTCGTCGAGGCCGAGGTCGACCTCGTGCCGCTGCCGACGGTCCGCGTCATGGCGGTCGGGCACTTCGAGTCGACGGCGGAGGCGATCGCGGCGACGGGCGACGCGATGGAGGTCGACGCGGCGTCCGTCGAGCTGCTCGACCGCCTGATCCTCGACCTGTCGCGGCGCAAGCTCGAGTACCGCGGCCTCGGCGACATCCTCGAGGGTGACCCCGACGCGCTGCTGTTCGTGGAGCTCGTCGGCGACGACCGCGACGAGGTCACGGCGCGGCTGGACGCGCTCGAGCGCGCCTGGGCCGACCACGGCCACGGCTACCACACCCTGCGCGCAGTCGACGCGGCCGACCAGAAGGCGGTGCTCGAGGTGCGCAAGTCCGGCCTCGGGCTGCTGATGGCGGCCAGCACCGGCTCCCGGCGGCCGCTCGCGTTCGTCGAGGACACGGCGGTCCCGCCGGACCGTCTCAACGACTACGTCGCCGACTTCCGCGCGGTCGTGGAGCGCCACGGCCTCACGGCCGGCTTCTACGGCCACTGCTCGGTCGGCTGCCTGCACATCCGCCCGTTCATCGACCTCCGCGCGCCGGGCGGCGTCGATCTCATGGCCGCCGTCGCCGAGGAGATCGCCAAGCTCGTGCTGCGCTACGGCGGCGTCAACGCGTCCGAGCACGGCGATGGCCTCGTGCGCAGCCCGTTCAACCGCCGCCAGTTCGGCGACGAGCTCTACGAGGCGATGCGCGAGGTCAAGCGCCTGTTCGACCCGCGCGGGCTGCTGAACCCTGGCAAGGTCGTCGACGCCGGGCCGATGACCGAGCACCTGCGCGACCCGGCGCTGCCGCCCGCGCCGCCGCTGCGCACGACGCTGCACTTCGACGGCCCCGAGGGCATGCGCAGCGCGGCCGACCGCTGCATGAACATCGGCCTGTGCCGCAAGACCCACACCGGCGTGATGTGCCCGTCGTACATGGCGACGCTGGAGGAGGATCACGCCACACGCGGCCGTGCGAACGCGCTCGTGCGCGCGCTGTCCATGCCCGATCCGCACACGGCACTGGGCGACGAGCGCCTGCACGAGATCCTCGACCTGTGCCTGGAGTGCAAGGCGTGCAAGCGCGAGTGCCCGCTGGACGTCGACATGGCGTCGCTCAAGAGCGAGTTCCTCTCGCACTACCAGGAGATCCACGGCACGCCGCTGCGCTCGCGCGTCTTCGGCGCGATCCGGGCGCTGAACCGGACCGGGGCCGCGCTCGCGCCGGTGTCGAACTGGGCCGCCCGCGTGCCGGGCGCGCGGGCGCTCCTCGAACGCACGGTCGGGATCGCGGCGGAGCGCCCGCTGCCGCGGTTCGAGCGCGACACGCTCCTGCGCTGGGACGCGCGTCGAGCGCGGCGCACCGACCCCGCGCCGCGCGGCGACGCGGTCCTCCTCGCCGACTCGTTCACGACGTTCACCGAGCCCGCGATCGGGCGCGCGGCCGTCGAGCTGCTCGAGCGCGCGGGCTGGCGCGTGCGGCTGCAGAGCGCGGGCTGCTGCGGACGGGCGAGCCTGTCGAAGGGCCTGCTCGACCAGGCGCGGCGGATGGCGGATGCGATGGTCGGCCGGCTCGAGGTCGAGGCGCGGCACGGCACGCCGATCGTCGGGGTCGAGCCGTCGTGCCTGCTCACCCTGCGCGACGAGTACCTGTCGCTGCTGCCGGGCGACGCACGCGCCGAGGAGGTCGCGTCGCGGTCGCGGCTCGTGGCCGACCTGCTCGTGGACGCGATCGACGCGGGCGACCTCGAGCTGCGCGCCGACTCGGCGCTGGCCGGCCGGCGGATCGTGTTCCACGGCCACTGCCACGAGAAGGCCGGCGTCGGCATCGAGGCCAGCCGCGCGCTCCTGCAACGCATCCCGGGCGCGGAGGTGGTCGAGCTCGACGCCGGCTGCTGCGGGATGGCCGGCTCGTTCGGCTTCGAGGCCGAGCACTACGAGATCTCGCGCCGGGTCGGCGAGCTGCGGCTGTTCCCCGCCCTGCGCGGCGAGCCGGCCGAGACCGTCGTCGCGGCGACGGGCGTGTCCTGCCGCCAGCAGATCGGCCACTTCGCCGGGCGCCGGGCGCGCCATCCGGTCGAGCTCGTGGCCGAGGCGGCGGGCCTCAGCGCGCCGTCAGCTCGGTGATCGC
>DATAAR010000051.1:0-8421 GCA_036259975.1 Solirubrobacteraceae bacterium
GGCGATCCGCGACGCGACGATCCCGATCACGCCGGGGTGCCAGCCCTCGCCGGCCAGCACGTAGGCCGGCGCGTGGCCGGTCTCGGCCACCTGCGCCTCGGCCTCGAACAGGATCCGCGTCTCGGTGTGGCGCCGCTCGGCGTTGGCGGCGTCGAGCTCCGCCGCGATCGCCTCGGCGCGTGCCTCGTCCTCGGTGAGCAGCAGCTCGAGACCCGCGTCGGCGCGGTAGAGCCGGCCGGCGGCGTTGATGCGCGGCGCGAGGCGGAAGCCGATCGAGCGCGCGTCGAGCGCGCCCGGGTCGACCCTCGCCACGCGCATGAGCGCGCGCAGCCCCGGCCGCCGGGTCGCGGCCAGCGTCCGCAGGCCGGCGCGCACCAGCCGCCGGTTCTCGCCGTGCAGCGGCACGCAGTCGGCCACCGTGGCCAGCGCGACGAGGTCGAGGTCCTCGTCCGCCCGCGCCGGGTCGCGCCCGGCCCCGGCGAGCAGCGCGGCGGCCAGCTTGTACGCCACGCCGGTCGCACACAGGTCCGGGCACGGGTACCCGCACAGCGCCGGGTGGACGATCGGGGCGTCGGGCAGCGCGCCGTCCGCGCGCGGCTGGTGGTGGTCGCTGACCACGACGTCCATGCCGGCACGCCCTGCCAGAGCGACCTCCTCGACGGCCGTGATGCCGCAGTCGGCCGTCAGCAGCAGCTTCGTGCCGCGCGCCGCCAGCCGCTCGACCGTCCCCGCGCTCAGGCCGTAGCCGTCCTCGATGCGGCTGGGCAGGTACCAGTCCACGCGCGCGCCGAGCGCGCGCAGCGCGCGCACGAGGATCGCCGTCGAGCACACGCCGTCGGCGTCGTAGTCGCCGTGCACGGTGATCGGCGAGCCGCGCCCGGCGTGGTCGAGCACCGCCGCGACCGCGCGGTCGATCCCGGCGAAGGCGGAGAACGCGTGCTCCTCGCGGGCCTCCAGCCACGCGCGCGCCGCGGCCGGGTCGCCGAGCCCGCGGCGCACGAGCACCTGGCCGACGACGAAGCCGACGCCCAGCTCGCGTTGGAGCGCGAGGACGTCGCCGACGGGGCAAGGCGGGATGTGCAGCCGGGTGGGCACCGGCGCGGCACGCTATGTCGCGCACCGGACGACATCGCGCGCACCGCGCTGACGTCACGGCGCCCGCCACACCCGACCCGTGAGCTCGCCGGTCGGATGCTGGTCGCCGGCATGACCTGCACGCGCCACGGCACGAGGCACAGCGGGGTGAACACGGGGTTGTGCCACGACTCGGTCCCCGTACCGAGCGGCCGGCCGTGCTCGTCGACAGTCGTGGCGCTGCAGAAGACCGTCGGGGCGGTGATCCGCAGGAAGTCCTGCTCGAGCTCCGAGAACGGAACGCTCGGCAGGGGCCGGGTCGCTACGCCCGAGCCGCGCGCTCCCGGCGGAGGCCCTCGTAGTACACCGCGGCCATGCCGATCACAGCGCCCGGGATCGCCTCGAGCGCGGTGAGCACGTTCGTGTCGTCGGGGCCCGGCACCTTGAGGCCGCTCACGATCAGCCCGAAGATCACCGCGCCGAACAGCGCGCCGAGGAACGCCCCGACGATGCCGCCCCAGAAGTGGTCGGGCAGGAAGATCGTGAAGTGCCAGATGGCCAGGCCCATCATCACCCAGGCGAGCAGTCCCATCGTCAGCGGCTCCTTCCGTGACGCCGGTTGCGCGGCCGCTTCTGCTTCTCGCGCTTGGCCTTGTCGTCCTTGAGCACCAGGTCCTCCGAGTCGGCGTCGGCGGCCGGATCGCGCTCGGCGCGCTCGGCGGTGGCGGTCGACGCCCGCGGCTCGTCGACGTGCAGGTCGCGCACCATCTCGTCGAACTCGGTCTGCGACACAGAGCGGTCAGGCGTCTCGGGCGCGCTGAGGCGCCGAGAGCCCCGCCGCTCCGGCGGCGCGACGTCGGCCGGCGCGCCCGCGGTCGCCACGGCGTACGCCGGGATCACGCCGCCGAACTGCTCGGCGATGCGCGAGCGCCGGCGCACGTAGACGGGCTCGCGCTCCTTCCAGTGGGTGAGCACAGGGGACGCGATGAAGATCGACGAGTAGGTGCCCGACGCGACGCCGACCAGCAGCGCGAACGCGAAGTCCTTGAGCGTCTCGCCGCCGAAGAACAGCAGCGCGACGACCGGCAGCCCGGTCGAGAACGACGTCGCCAGTGACCGGGCCAGCACCTCGCTCATCGAGCGGTTGACGATCTGCGAGTACGCGGCGCGCGGCATGCGCGGCACGTTCTCGCGGATTCGGTCGAACACGATGATCGTGTCGTACAGGGAGTAGCCGAGGATGGTCAGCAGCGCCGCGACCGTCGACGTCGTCACCTCCCGGCCGGTGAGCGCGTAGACGCCGCTCGTGATGAGAAGGTCGTGCATCAACGCGATGAGGACGGGGACGGCGTACTTCCACTCGAACCGCAGCGCGATGTACGCGCTGATGACGATCAGCGAGGCGATGATCGCGATCAGGGCGCTGCGCGCGACCGTCTGGCCGAAGACCGGGCCGATCGTGTCGAAGTTGAAGCTGCGCACGCCGTAGCGCTGGTCGAGCAGCCGCTGGATGCGGTTGCGCTGCGGGTCCTGCAGCGTCGCGGTCGAGATCTGGAAGCCGTTGCTGCCCTGAATCTCGGCGCCGCTCAGGCGCTGGATCTCGGCGTCGCCGAAGCCGGCCCGGCTCAGCACGCTGCGCACGCCGTTCTCGTCCGCGGGCCGCACCAGCGCGGTCTTGATGCGCGTGCCGGACTCGAAGTCGATGCCGAAGTTCAGCCCCTTGCCGCCGATCGCGAGCGCCCCGATGAGCAGGATCACGCCCGAGGCGGAGAAGAACCACCGCGACGCGCCCATGAAGTCGAAGTGCTCCCACCAGTGGTGCGAGCGCTTGCCCGCGCCGAGCGCGGTGGGGTGGGCGATCATCCGGGAGCGGCCCATGGTGCCGAGCACCGCCTGGGTGAGCAGCACCGCGGTCAGGAACGAGACGACCGTGCCGATGCCGAGCACGAACGCGAAGCCCTTCACCCCGGCGGTGGCGAGGATGAACAGGATGAAGGCGACCATGAACGTGACGACGTTCGCGTCGATGATCGCCGATAGGCCCTTCTTGTAGCCCGCCGCGATGCCCGCCGCGACGGATCTGCCGGCGCGGATCTCCTCCTTGACGCGCTCGAAGATGACGATGTTCGCGTCCGCGGCGACGCCGATCGTGAGGATCAGGCCGGCGATGCCGGGCAGCGTCAGGGTGATCGGGATGAGCTTGATCAGCGCGTAGAAGTACGCCGCGTAGACGAGGAGCGCGCCGACCGCGATGACGCCCAGCACGCGGTAGAAGGTGAGCAGGAACAGCGCGACGATCGCGAAGCCGGCGACCCCCGCGATCAGGCCCTGGTTCAGCGCCTGGCGCCCGAGCGTCGCGGAGACCTGCGAGGAGGAGATGAGCTCGAGCTTGATCGGCAGGGCGCCCGTCTTCAGCAGGTTCGACAGCCGCTGCGCGGAGTCGATGGTGAAGCCGCCCTCGATCTGCGAGCCCTGGCGCGCGTCGATGCCGTCGGGGTTCTGCTGAAAGTCGATGAACGGGACGGAGATGAGCTCGTTGTCCAGCACGATCGCGAAGTGCTGGTAGGCGGCCTGCGGGTCGCCGCCGATGAAGCTCTCGCGGCCGCGCTCGGCGATCTCGCGCGTGGTCTTCTGCCACTGCTCGCGGCCGCGGCTCGTGAAGTCGAACGTGACGACAGGCTGCCCCGAGCCCCCGGCGCCGCTGTCGAAGTTCTGCTCCGGGTTGCGGATGTCGGTCCCGCTCAACGCGGGGCGGTCCCGCATCACGTAGTAGAGGTTGCTCTTGGACTTGTCGTCCGGCGCCTCGGCGCGGACGACGATCGTGCCGGTCCTGACCTCGAGGATCTGCTGGTTGGGCCCGCGCCGGATCTTCCGGTTCTGCATCTCGCGGGCGAGGTCTTCGCGCGTCTCGTCCGGACCGGCGAGCACCTTCTTGGCCTTCGTGTCGACGAGGTAGAAGAGGCCGTTCGTGGTGGCGTTCGGGTAGTTGCGCTCCGGGCACTTGGCGGCGCGCGTGACCGCCGTGTAGAGGTTGACGGCGCCGGTGCCGCCGCCCGCCGCGGGCCCGCCGGTGACATTGGCGTCCTGCGGCGCCGGCCGGCAGTTGGCGTCGAGGACGTTCGTCTCCCAGTCGTAGAAGTACATCTGGGCCGTCGTGCCGACCTGCTGGGCCGCCTCGTCGGCGTTCTGCACGTCGGGCAGCGAGACGTCGATCTGGTCCTCTCCGGAGCGCTGGATCTCCGGCTCGGCGACGCCGAGCTGGTCGACGCGCTCGCGCATGATGTCGAGCGTGCGGTCGACCGCCTCGCCGGTCACCGCCGACTGCTTGGTCGGCTTGGCCTGGTAGATCAGCGAGACGCCGCCCTTCAGGTCGAGGCCCAGGCGGATGCTCTTGGTCGCGATCACCGCCACCGACGCCGCGAGGAGGCCCGCGACCAGCAGCAGGATGAATAGGTTGCGCCGGCGATCGGTCATGACTCGTACATCGGCTCGTTACTTGGCCGGCGTTAGCACCAGGAGCAACCCGCCGTCCTCGTCGTAGGCGGGAAAGAGGTCCGCGGTGGCGCGAGCCGGCATATCGCCCTCCGCGTTGACCTCCACGGGCTTGTTCAGGGCGCGCACGCCCCACTCCAGGACGGTGTGGACGGGATCATCGCCGTTGGACCACCGCAAGCCAAGCACCTCGCGGACCGGCCGGCCGATGACGCGCTCGTCGTCGAGGCCCGTGAGCTCGAACGAGCCCCGGCCGCAGCGGATCACGCGACCCGCGCCGTCGCACACGAAGAAGGCGGCGTCCGGCGCGGGGTAGTAGTCGTCGAGCAGCTGGAACAGGAACGGGAAGCCGCACTTGCGGCACGCCGGTGCCTCGCGGCTGAACCCCCGCGTCCGCTCGGACTCGTTCGAGCGCGTGCCGCAGTTCGGGCAGATGTAGAGATGAGCCATGCGCTCGGCACAGGGTACGAGGTGATCCGTCGGCTTGGGGTCAGCTCGTGCGGATCTGCAGGAGCGCACCGCGATGGCGGCGCGAGGGTGCATGGCGGCCGTGCCGGAACGCGTTGGGATCGCTGCGCGTTCCGGCGGTGCGGCGAGGGCGGGCCCGGCGGCCGCGGCCGGCCGGTCCCGCCCTCGTGTCCACTCCCTACGCGGCCTCGAGCGCCGGCTCCGCGTCCAGGGCGGCCGGCGTCGGGGCCGGCTCGCGCAGGTCGCGGCCGCGGACCACGAACAGGGCGACGAGCACGCCGACCAGCGCGATGCCGGCGCCGCCGGCAAAGGCGGCCTGGAAGCCGTCCGTCAGTGCGAACGGCAGCGGCGTGCCGCCGGCGGCCTGGTCGGCGGTCGTCGAGGTGGCGACCGAGGACAGCGCGGCGATGCCGAGCGCGCCACCGATCTGCTGGGACGTGTTGATCAGGCCGGAGGCGAAGCCGGCGTCCGCAGCCTGCACGCCGGCCAGCGCGGCGATCGAGATCGGCACAAAGGAGAAGCCGATCCCGATCGAGATCAGGAGGAAGCCGGGCAGGAGGTCGCCGAGGTACGAGCCGCCCACCGACACCTGCGTGAAGTAGACCAGCCCCGCGGTCAGGAACGTCATGCCGGCCACGAGCACGGGCTTGACGCCGATGCGCGTCACCAGCTGAGCGGCGAGCGCCGACCACACGATCGCGGTGCCCGCCACCGCCAGGTAGGCGACGCCGGTGCGCAGCGGCGAGTAGCCCAGCACCTGCTGCATGTACAGCGTCAGCATCAGGAACATCGAGAACATCGCCGTGCCGAGGATCAGCCCCGCCACGTTGGCGCCGACGAGCGTGCGCAGGCGCAGCAGCGCGAACGGCATGATCGGATCGGTCGCACGCAGCTCCCAGCCGATGAACGCGGCGAGCAGCACGACCGACGCGGCGAACAGGCCGATCGTCTCGGCCGAGCCCCAGCCGTACTCGCTGGCCTGGGTGATCGCGTACACGAGCACCACCAGCCCGCCGGTGACCAGCGTCGCGCCCGGGACGTCAAAGCTGCGCGCGGTCGCATCGCGGCTCTCATCCAGGAGCCGCGGCGCGAGCACGAACGCGCCGACGCCGACCGGGGCGTTGACGTAGAAGATCCACTCCCAGCTGAGCAGGTCGGTGAGGACGCCGCCGAGCAGCACGCCGGCCACGGCGCCGAACGCGCCCACAGCGCCCCAGGCACCGAGCGCGGTGTTGCGCTCACTGCCCTCGGCGAACGTCGTCATGAGGATCGACAGCGCGGCGGGCGAGATGATCGCCGCGCCCAGGCCCTGGAGCGCGCGGGCAGCGATCAAGGAGCCCTCGTTCCACGCGAACCCGGACATCAGCGAGGCGGCCGTGAACACGACGACGCCGGCGAGGAAGACGCGGCGGCGGCCGAGCAGGTCGGCGGCGCGGCCGCCGAGCAGCAGGAAGCCGCCGAACAGCAGCGCGTAGGCGCTGATCACCCACTGGAGATTCTCCTGCGAGAACCCGAGGTCGGTCTGGATCGAGGGCAGCGCCACGTTCACGATCGCGATGTCCAGAACAACCATGAACTGGACGGTGCAGAGAAGGGCCAGAGCCAGCCACTTGCGGCGAGATGACGTCATCGGACGCACTCCCTTTCGTATCGCCAGAAGAGGCTTGCGAAGCTACAGTCGCTACTTTCAAATTACAAGTACGGCCTTCCACACCAATAGCGCGGCGGGTATACTCCGCCGCGCATGCCCAAGCGGTTCGACCAGTACTGCCCGATCGCGCATGCCCTCTCGTTGGTGGGCGAGCGCTGGGCGCTGCTGATCGTGCGCGAGCTGCTGCGAGGCCCGAAGCGCTACACGGACCTGTCCGCCGGCCTGCCCGGCATCGGCACGAACGTGCTCGCCACGCGCCTGCGCGAGCTCGAGGCCGCGGGCGTGGTCGCGCGCCGGAAGCTGCCGCCGCCCGCGGCGTCGACGGTCTACGAGCTCACGGAGTACGGCGCGGGGCTCGAGGAGGTCCTGCACGCCATGGCGCGCTGGGGCGCCCGGTCGCTCGGCCTGCCGCGCCACGACGAGGACCTGGACCCCGAGTGGGGCCTCAACGCGTTCCGCGCGCTGCTGTATCCGGAGCGCGCGCGCGGCCTGACCGCGACGTACGTGGTCCGCGTCGACGACGGCGTGTTCACCGTGCGCCTCGACGACGGTCGCCTGACCACGGAGGTCGGCGCGGCCGACGCCGCGGACGCGGACATGGCGATGGACATGGCGACCTTCTACGGGCTGGCCTCGGGCGAGCTGCCGGCTCCGGAGGCGCTCGGCGACGGGCGCCTGCGCCTCGAGGGCGATGCCGGCGCGGCCGTGCGCTTCTTCGACATCTTCACCTTCGCCCCGCGGCTGGAGGCGCCGCCGGCGAGCGACGGGCGGCTCGGCCCGCGCGTGGCACCGGCCGCGGCCCGCGGCTGACGCGTCGCGGCGCGGCCGTCAGGCGGCACCGGCCGGCGACCGGTGCACCGCCTCGATGTTGTTGCCGTCCGGGTCGAGCAGGTACGCGGCGAACGTCTCGAGCGCGGGCGGCCCGTACGGGCGGACGCCGGGAGCGCCGTTGTCGCGGTAGCCGCCGTCGATGCCGGCGGCATGGAACGCGACGACCGCGTCGCGGTCGGCCGCCGCGAACGCGAGGTGGACGCGCTCGCTCGGCGGCCCGTCGGCGCTCAGCGCGAGGTTCGCGAACTGCACGAGGTCCGGCGAGTCGAGCAGCAGCGGCACGTCGAGCGGGGTCAGCACGCGCTCGTAGAAGGCGCGGCTGGCGGCCAGGTCGGCGACGCGCAGGTGCACGTGGTCGAAGAGCGGCCGGCTCCAGTCGTAGTCCATGGGGTCCATGGCGCGGTTATATCATGGGTCATACCCATGACGCACGACTTCCGCCACACCGGGCGGCTCTGCATCGACTTCGCCCTCACCGGCGGCGAGGGCGCCGAGTTCGCGAGGTTCGAGCAGCTGCACTCAACCGCCGACCTGACCGCGTGGTTCGCGGAGAGCCCGCTGCGCGCGGCGGGCGCGGTGGCCGACGAGCGCGACCTCGCCGACGCGCGGCGGCTGCGGTGGGCGATCTGGTGGGCGGTGCAGGCGGCGCTGGGCAACGAGCCGCCCGGCGAGCGCGACGCCCGCGTCATCGAGGAGCTGGCCGCCCGGCCGCCGCTCGTGCCGGCGCTCGGCGGCGGCTGGCGCGCGCCGACCGCCGCCGCGGGGATGTCGGACGTCGCGCGCGACGCGATCGCGCTGCTGTCCGATCCGGCCGAGCGCGCGCGCCTGCGCGTCTGCGCCGCGCCCGACTGCGTGGTCCCGTTCTACGACGACTCGCGCCCAGGCCGGCGGCGCTGGTGCGAGGC
>DATAAR010000052.1:0-5769 GCA_036259975.1 Solirubrobacteraceae bacterium
GGTCCACGAGCTCCTGCGGCGCGCTCACGCGCTCGATCCCCGCCGCCCGGCAGGCGGCGTCGATGGCGGCCCCGTCGCTGGCCAGCGCGCCGGTGTGCGAGCGCACGGCGCGGGCCGTCGCCTCGGTGTGCGCGACCGCCATGAGCAGGACCGGCTTGCCCGCCTCGCGCGCGGCCTGCGCGGCATGCGCGAAGGCGCGCCCGTCGCGGAAGTCCTCGGTGTAGACGGCGATCACCTCCGTCTCCGGATGCGCCGCGAGCTCGCGGATCAGCTCGGCCGCCTCCAGGTCGGCCTGGTTGCCGAGCGAGACGAAGCGCGAGAAGCCAAGACCGGCCTCGGCCGCGAGCAGACCGAGCTCGAGCGCCAGGTTGCCGCTCTGCGACAGCAGTCCGATCCGGCCCCGCGGCAGGTCGGCCGGGACCAGCTGCAGCTCGGCGCCGGCGTCGAAGACCCCGAGGCAGTTCGGGCCGACCAGGACCGCGCCGGCGGCGCGGACGCGCTCGGCCAGCGCGGCGTCGCGGGCGCCGCCCGCGTCGCCGTCGGCCTCGCCCGCGGTGATGGCCACGATCGCGCGGGCGCCGGCCGCCAGCGCGTCGTCCACGGACGGCTCGACCGCGGCCGGCGGGACGGCGAGCACGACGAGCTCGGGCGGCTCGGGCACGTCGTGCAGGGAGCGGTGCGCCGGGCGCCCGAGGACGTCGCCGCCGCGCCGGTTGACGAGGTGGACGGCGCGGCGGTGCTCGGCGCGCAGCGCGCCGCGGGCGAGCCAGTTGCCCCACTTCACCGGGTCGTCCGACGCGCCCACGATCGCCACCGACGCCGGCGCGAAGAGCGCACGCAGGTCTCGGCGGATGGCGGGCGCCGCGGCGCTCACGGCGCCGCCCCCAGCGGCGGGGGCGGCTCGGCCAGGCCCCAGGCGTCGGCGCCGCCGTCGACGACGATGGTCGTGCCGGTCACGTACGCGCCGCCGGCCGAGGCGAGGAACGCGACGAGCGCGCCGACCTCCTCGGGCCGGCCCAGGCGGCCGAGCGGCACCGACCTGCGCCACCGCTCGATCGCCTCCGGCCCGTAGCCCTCGAGCCCCTCGGTGAGGACCGTGCCCGGCGCCACGCACACGCTGCGGATCCCGTGCCGGCTCCACTCGAGCGCCAGCCCGCTGGCGAGGTTCGCGACCGCCGCGCGGGCGGCGGCGGCGTGCGCGAAGCCGGGGATCCCGCGCAGCGGGCTGAAGCCGACGAAGACGACGAGCCCGCCGCCGCGCGGGATCATCGACCGCGTCGCGACCTCGCGGGTCAGGCTCCACACCGCGTCGACGGTGACCCGGGCGACTGCACGCCAGCCGTTGTCGGAGATGTCCTCGGCCGGCGCGGAGAACTGGCCGCCGGCGTTGTTGACGAGCACGTCCACGTGGCCGAAGCGCTCGAGCGCCGCGGCGGCGACGCGGCCCGTCGCGCCGTCCTCGCGCAGGTCGGCGGCGACCGCGAGCGCCTCGCCGCCGAGCGCCTCGATCTCGCCGCGCACGCGGTGCAGCGGCTCCGAGCGCCGGCCGCAGACGACGACGCGGGCGCCGCTGCCGGCGAGCTCGAGCGCGCTCGCGCGGCCGATGCCCGTGCCTCCGCCGGAGACGAGGGCCACGCGTCCGGCGTTGGCGTCGGACCGGAGGGGTGAGCGGTAGGTGAGCTCCCCGGTTCCCACCGTTGTCGACAACGTACAAGCGGACGAATTTGTCTGTCAACCGCGGTTTCCGCCGGAGGTACGAGAAGCCGCATCACCCTGCGCGTCGAGCTGACCGCCACGCGCGCCGGCGCCCTCCTGCTCGATGCGGCAGTCCCAGAGCAGCGGGCCGCCGCACGCGTCCGAGCGGGTCGCCAAGCGCCTTGACCCAACAACGAACGAATTCGTATGGTTGTCGACAGTCCACGGGAGGAGGCCGTTGGCGTCCCTGGCGAATTCGTGGCGTCTCTCGAGCGTCGAGCGGGCGTCGATGACCGAGCAGGTCCTGCGCGAGCTGCGCGAGGCGATCATCGAGGGTCGGATCCCTCAGGGCGAGCCGTTGCGCGAGGTGTCGCTCGCCGGGACGCTCGGCACGGGTCGCAGCGCGGTGCGCGAGGCGATCCGCCAGCTCGTCCAGGAGGGGCTCGTCGACTACGAGCCGCACCGCGGCGCGATGGTCCGCGTCATGTCGGTCGCCGACCGCCTGGACGTGTACATCGCGCGCGAGGCGATCGAGACCGGCGCAGCGCGGCGGATCCTCGCCGGCCCGGCGCCCGACCTCACGCACCTCAGGGCGGCGCTCGAGCGGCTCGGCCAGACCGCGTGCGACCACGACCGCATCACCGACTCCGTGATCGACGCCGACATCGCCTTCCACGAGGAGCTCGTCCGGCTCGCCGGCAGCCCGCGCCTCACGCGCGCGCACGAGACGCTCGCCGCGGAGACGCGCATGCTGCTGCGCCACCACCCCGCCTACCCCTGGGCCAGCTACGTGACCGACCACGCCCAGCTGCTCGACGCGCTCGAGCGCCGCGACCCCGCCACCCCGGAGCTGGTCGCCGCGCACCTGCGGCTGTCCGCCGACCTCATCGCCGGCGAGCTCGCGGCGGACCGAAAGGAGACAGCGCGTGTCAACTAGGCTCATCGCCCGCCGGATCGGGCTGGGCGTCCTGACGTTGTGGCTCGTGTCGCTGGTCGTGTTCGCAGCGGTCATCGCGCTGCCGGGCGACGCCGCCACCGCGATCCTCGGCAAGGAGGCCACGCCCGACCGCGTGGCCGCGCTGCGCGAGCAGCTGAACCTCGACGAGTCGACCGTCAGCCAGTACCTGCAGTGGCTCGGCGGCATCCTCACGTTCGACCTGGGCAACTCCGCGGCGACGCAGCAGCCGGTGAGCCAGCTCCTGTCCGACCGCGTCGGCAACTCGGCGTTCCTCGTGCTCGTCGCCTCGGCAATCGCGATCCCGCTGTCGATCCTGATCGGCGTCTGGACCGCGATGAAGCGCGACCGGCCCGCCGATCACGTCACATCGACGGTCACCCTCGTGCTCGCCGCACTGCCCGAGTTCGTCATCGGCATCGGGCTGATCCTGATCTTCGCGACCGGCCTGTTCCACATCTTCCCGGCCGTGTCCCTGCTCGCCCCGGGCCAGAAGGCGTGGTCGGCGCCCGACACGGTGGTCCTGCCGGCCGCGACGCTGGTGGTCGCCGTGGTCCCGTACATCAGCCGGATCATGCGCGGCTCGATGATCGAGGTGCTCGAGAGCGAGTACGTCACGATGGCGCGCCTCAAAGGCCTGCCCGAGCGGGAGGTGATCTGGCGTCACGCGGTGCCGAACGCGATCGTCCCGGCGATCCAGGTCGCGGCCCTCCAGCTCGCGTGGATGGCGGGCGGGGTGGTCGTCGTCGAGTTCGTCTTCCAGTACCCCGGGATCGGCGCCGCGCTCATCGACGCCGTCGGCAACCGCGACATGCCGGTCGTGCAGACCGTGACGATGCTCGCGGCCGGCATCTACGTCGGCCTCAACCTGCTCGCGGACCTGGCCACGATCCTCGTCACCCCGCGCCTGAGGACGGCGGGACGATGACCACCGATCAGACCGTCGACACGGCTGTCGACCTCGGCCTCGAGGCCGCGATCGAGGGCCCCGCTCCCGCGCACGAGGAGCTTCGCGGCCATCAGTGGCTGTGGATCCTGCGCCGCGCCGCGTCGCTCACCCGCACGCGCATCGGCCTCGCGATCTGCGGGTTGATGGTCGCGATCGCGGTGTTCGGGCCGCTGGTCGCGCCGCACTCGCCGACCGAGTTCGTGGCGCAGCCGAACACCGGCCCGTCGAGCGCGGCGCTGTTCGGCGCCGACGCGCTCGGCCGCGACGTGTTGAGCCGCTTCCTCCACGGCGGGCTCACCGTGCTGTGGCTGTCACTGGCCGCGACGGCGGTGGGCATCGTCGCCGGCACCGTGGTGGGCCTCGTCGCCGCCTACGCGCGCAACTGGCTCGACGACGTGCTCATGCGCCTCAACGACGTGATGCTGTCGTTCCCGCAGATCATCTTCGTCCTGCTCGCCGTCTCGGCGATCGGCCCGAAGCTGTGGCTGCTCGTCCTCACCGTCGGCGGCACGCACGCGCCGCGCGTCGCGCGCGTCATGCGCGGCGCCGCGCAGGAGGTCGTCGAGCGCGACTTCGTCAAGGCGGCCGAGGTCGTCGGCGAGAAGCGCTGGCGGATCGTCTTCTCGGAGCTCCTGCCGAACGTGACGAGCCCGCTGCTCGTCGAGCTGGGCCTGCGCATGACGTACTCGATCGGCCTGGTCGCCGCCGTGAGCTTCCTCGGCTTCGGCCTGCAGCCGCCGACCGCCGACTGGGGCCTGATGATCAACGAGAACCGCCTGTCGATCACCGTGCAGCCGTGGGCGGTCGGGCTCCCGGTGCTCGCGATCGGCCTGCTCACCGTCGGCACGAACCTCGTCACCGACGGCGTGGCCCGAGCGGCGATCGGCCTGGACCGGGGAGCGAAGTCATGAGCGCCGCCGAGGCCGTGCGGTCGCCCTCCGTCGACGTCGACGAGCTCCGGATCGACCTCGAGGGCGCGGGGGTCGACGTCGTCGACGAGATCGCCCTCGAGATCCACCCCGGCGAGGTGCTCGGCCTCGTCGGCGAGTCGGGCTCCGGCAAGACCACGGTGGGCATGGCGCTGCTCGGCCACGTCCGCCGCGGGGGGCGGGTCGGCGCCGGCACGATCCGCATCGACGGGCGCGACCTCGCCGTGCTGAGCGACGGCGACCTGCGCCGCCTTCGCGGCGGCGTCGTCTCGTACATCCCGCAGGACCCGGGCACGTCGCTGAACCCGGCCCTGCGGATCGGCAAGCAGCTCGAGGAGATCCTCGAGGCGCACGCGACTTCGATGAGCGACGAGCAGCGCCGTGCGCGCCTGCGCGAGGCGCTCGAGGAGGTCGCGCTGCCGAGCGACGACGCGTTCCTGCGTCGCTACCCGCATCAGCTCTCCGGCGGCCAGCAGCAGCGCGTGGCGATCGCGATGGCGTTTGCCAACCGCCCGCGCGTCATCGTCTGCGACGAGCCGACCACCGGCCTCGACGTGACCACCCAGGCGCGCGTCCTCGAGACCGTGCGCGACCTGTGCCGCAGCCACCAGGTGGCGGCGCTCTACGTCAGCCACGATCTCGCCGTGGTGGCCGAGCTCGCCGATCGCGTCGCCGTGATGTACGCCGGGCGGATCGTCGAGTCCGGCCCACGCGAGCAGATCTTCAGCGCGCCGCGCCACCCGTACACCCGCCGGCTGCTGCGCGCGGTGCCCGACATCGCCGGCAAGCGCACCGTGGTCGGCATCCCGGGCCACGCCGCGCTGCCGGGCAGCCGGCCGCAGGGCTGCTTCTTCCACCCGCGCTGCGAGTTCGCCCAGCAGGACTGCCGCGAGGTGTTCCCGCCGGTCACCGAGCTCGGCGCGGCGCACCAGGTGCGCTGCTACCACTTCGACCAAGCCGTGCGGGAGGCCCCGCCCGAGGGCGCCGGCCAGGCCGATAAGCACCCCGTCGGCGACGTCGTTCTCGCGGTGCAGAACCTCGACGCGCACTACGGCGCGCGCCACACGCTGTTCGACGTCGACCTCCGCGTCCACCGCAATGAGTGCCTCGCGCTCGTCGGCGAGTCCGGCAGCGGCAAGACCACGCTGGCGCGCTGCGTGGCCGGCCTGCACAAGGACTACACCGGCGACGTGCGCCTCGGCGACGACGTGCTCCCGCCGGCGGCCCGCAGCCGCTCCGCG
>DATAAR010000053.1:0-29776 GCA_036259975.1 Solirubrobacteraceae bacterium
GGCGGCCCCGGCCTCGCGCCGCGAGGCGACGCCCAGCTTCGCCAGCACGGCCGAGACGTGATGGTCGACGGTCTTCGGCGCGATCACGAGCGCCTCCGCGATCTCCGCGTTGGTGGCGCCCTGCACGACGAGATGGAGGACCTCGGTCTCGCGCGGCGTCAGGCCGGCGAGACCGGCGCGGGAGGCGGGCCGCGGGCCGCGCGGGATGCGCCGCACGCCGTCGGCGCGCAGCCGTCGGCGCAGCCGCGACGCCGCGCGGACGGCGCCGAGCTCGTCGAACACGGCCAGCGCCTCGAGCCGCGGCGCGTCGTCGTCCGCGTCGCAGAGCGCCTCGGCGCGCTCGTAGGGGAACCCCATCGCCTCCCAGCACGCCGCCGCGCCGCGCCAGTCGCCGGCCACCGCCCGCGCGTACGGCTCGGGGTCGTCGGGGTACGAACGGACGGGCGCGCCGGCGCGCCACAGCCAGTAGGCGAGCTCACCGCGCGCCCAGGAATCGCCGCACTCGACCGAGACCGGGTACGCCGCGCGCGCCGCGGCGGCCGCGGCGGGCAGGTCGTCCCGCAGCCACGCGTGCTCGGCCAGCGAGGCCGCCGCCGGCCCGAGCCGCTGGAGCTCCTGGCTGCGGACGGCCAGGCGCCATGCCTCGTCGAGCGTCGCGGCCGACGCCGGATCGCCGCGGCGCGCCTGCAGGCGCCCGAGCACGATCAGCGCCGGGCACAGGCTCACGCCGGGCTGGTCGCCCAGCTCGAGCGCGGCGCCCGCATCGGCCTCCGCCGCCCGCCAGTCGCCGAGCAGCAGGCGCAGGCCGGCCCGCGCGCCGAGCAGGTACTGCGCGTAGCCGTCGAGCCCGCGCTCGCGCGCGAAGCGCAGCGCACGGTCGATGTCGTCGCCGACGCGGGGGTCGCCGCGGCGCTGCATCAGCGTCGACAACGCGATGTTGACGAGCGCGCGGGCGGCGTGGTCTTCCTGGCCGGCGGCCGCGGCCAGGGCGAACGCCTCCTCGAGCACGGCGCGGCCGCGGTCGTCGTCCGCGCTCTTGAACAGCGCCGTCCCGACGTTCGTGAGCGCGTGGGCGACGGTCTCGCGGTCGTCGAGCCGCCGCGCCAGCCGCTCCGCGCGGGTGCCCAGCCCGATCGCCTCGGCGTGGCGCTCGGCCAGCATCGCCAGCTGGGAGCGTCCGCTCAGCGCCATGGCCAGCTCGCGGCTGTCGGGGAACGCCTCGAGGGCCGCGATCGCCCGGTCGCCGACCTCGGCCGCCTCCTCGCCGCGGCCGGACCACCACAGGATGCGCGACAGCCAGCGCAGGTCGTCGCCCGCCCGCAGCGCCTCGCCGGCGGCCTCGTGGAGCGCCAGCAGGGCCCGGCGCGCCTCGAGCGCCCGCTCGGAGCGCCCGCACAGGTACGCCTCGATCGCGACGCCTTCGAGCGCCTCCTCGCGGCCCGGCCCGCCGGCCCCGTCCTGCACCGCGAGCGCCGCCTCCCAGTGCTCGAGCGCCTGTCGGTGGCCGCCGGCCGCGCTCGCGGCGCGCGCTGCGGGCGGTGCGAGCCGGCGGATCGCCTCCGCGTCGCCGGAGCGCCGCGCGTGGTGCGCGAGCCGGGCGGGATCCGCGCCGCCCGCGGCCTCGAGCGCGCGCATCACGAGGCGGTCGAGCTCCCTGCGGCGGACCGGCGAGATCGCGTCCTCGACCGCGCGCCGCGCCAGATCGTGGCGGAAGGCGAGCGCCTCGCCGTTCAGGGTGAGGAGGCCCCCCTCGATGCACTCGTCGATCGCCGCCGCGTCGGCGCCGACCGTCTGCGCGCACAGCCACAGCTCGACGCCCCCGGGCACCACGGCGGCGAGCTCGAGGACCGCACGCGCCGGTGGCGTGATCAGCGAGACGCGCAGCGCCGTCGCGTCGCGCACGCTCGCCGGCACTCTGCCGTCGGCCGGCGCGGCCAGCGCCTCCGTGACGAAGAACGGGTTGCCGCCCGATACGGCGTGCAGGTCCGCGGGGTCACGGCCCGCGCGGCGCGCGAGCAGCGCGACCGCCGCCTCGGACAGCGCCGCGGGCGCGATGCGCCGCACACACTCGCGCGGCAGCGCGCCGAGCACTCGCGAGACCTCCGGCCGCCGGCTCAGCGCATCGCTGCGGCAGGTCACCACCAGGCAGCCGCGCGCGCGCTCGAGCCGCCGGGCCAGGAGCGCGACCAGGTCGAGCGTGGCGTCGTCGGCCCAGTGGAGGTCGTCGACGACGA
Organism: Solirubrobacteraceae bacterium; assembly: GCA_036259975.1. Classification (GTDB taxonomy): domain Bacteria; phylum Actinomycetota; class Thermoleophilia; order Solirubrobacterales; family Solirubrobacteraceae; genus JAOPZW01. The sequence continues at coordinate 2,235 of DATAAR010000053.1, forward strand.
GCACCGAGCCCGCGGCGAGCTCGTCGAGCGCCGCCGCCAGCACGTCCTCGCGGGATCCGGCCTCGATCGCCGCGAGCATCGGCCCGCCCGCCGCGCGGGCCACGTCGCGCAGCGCCCCCATCGGGCGCGGGGTGATCAGCGGATCGCACGCCCCCCACAGCACCGAACGCCCGTCGAGCGCCTCGCACGCCGACGCCACGAGCGCGGTCTTGCCGATGCCCGCCTCGCCGACCACGACCACGACGCGCCCGGCCGACCGCGACTCCTCGATCGCCGCCGCGAGGACCGCCCGCTCGTCGTCGCGCTCGAGAAGCTCCACCGTCGCCCGCGATCTCGCCGTCCCCGGACCCCGGCGCCGGCCGGCTACGACACCTCCTGGCGGACGATGTTCGCGCCCTCGACGAGCGCCTTGAGCTTCATCCGCGCCACCAGGCGCGGCAGCGGCCGCATCCCGCAGTCGGTCGTCAGATAGACGCGCTCGGGCGGCACGACGTCGATGATCTTCCGGATCCGGTCGGCGATCTCCTCTGGCGTCTCGATCATCGTCGTGCGGATGTCGACGACGCCGATGCCGACCTCCTTGTCCTCCGGCAGCGACTTCAGCGCGCCGATGTCGGCCAGCTCGCGGTTCGCGAAGTCGAGCACGAACTGGTCGACCGGCACGTCGTAGAAGTGCGGCAGCACCGCCTCGTAGCCCTGCGGGAAGATGCCGGACAGCCGGTTGCCCCAGGCGTTGCCGTAGCAGAAGTGCCACGCGATCTTGGCGTCGACGCCATCGACGCACTGCGCGATCACGTCGGCGATCCACTCGTAGTCGCTCTCGTCCTCGGTGAAGAGCGGCAGCCACGCGCCGAGGTCCTCGATCTGCAGAAACGTCGCGCCGGCCTCGACGAGCTCCTTCATCTCGGCGTTGAAGATCGGCGCGAGCGCGTAGCTGAGCTCGCGCGCGTCCTTGTAGTGCTTGAAGTAGACGTGCCAGGCGAGATTGACCGGCCCGGCGCCGACCGACACCTTCATCGGCTTCGTGGCATACCGCGAGGCGAGCTTGTAGAGGTCGGTGAGCCGGATCGGCCCGTGCTCGACCGGGCCGCTGTTGACGACCCCGCCCCAGTCCGAGAGCAACTCGATCTCCTTCGTGCGGACCGCCGCGCCGATCTCGGACGGATGCGGCTCCTTGGCCGGCTCGAAGCCCGGGATGCGCTCGTACATGTACCAGCAGAACGACCCGATCACGCCGACGTAGTCGTCGTAGGACATCTGGCCGTCGGTGACGATGTCGAGCCCGGCCTCCTCCTGGTCGCCGATGACCACGCGCGTCGCATCCTCGTAGGCCTCGTGGTGGTCGACGTTCTTGAACGCGATCCGTACGTCGCGGCCGTCGAGCTGGTGGCGGTACCAGTGCGGCCGCGGATACGACCCCACCATCGTCGTCGGCAGGATCGGCTCGACGATCTTCCTCGGCATGCGGCTCTCCTCAGCGGGTTGGGGGCTGTGCCGCGACCCTACGCAGGCGGTCGTTGCGGGCGCAAGCGCGGGCCCTCGGCGCTCAGCCGTGCGCCAGCGCCCAAGTCCTGCAGAACAGCCCACGACGGCGGCAGGCGCTGCGTCATCAGGATCGCGACGCTTTCGTCGCCGGCGCTCGACGACCACGCCGTCCCGAGGCCGCCCTCCCAGCCGTACCGGCCCGGGCGCCCGTCGCCCGGCGCGGCGACGCCGAGACCGAAGCCTCAGCCGCGCTGCTCGCCGAGGAAGTCGCCGGCCATCGCCCGCTGGCGAGCCGTGAGCTGGTCGGCCGTCATCGCGACGATCGACTCGTCCGTCAGCAGTCGCGGGGCCCGGCCGAGGATCGCGCGCGCGAAGGCGAGGTAGTCGTCGACGGTCGAGACCAGGCCGCCCTCGGCGTTCGGGAACGGGGCCGGGCGGCTCCACTGGCTGTCCTCGACCCCGTCGAGGACCTCGAGGCCGCGATCGCCCGCGACGTAGCAGGGGCCGAACCGGTCGAGCTTCGCCGCCGAAACGGAGAAGCCGGTGTCCGCCATGCCCAGCGGCGCGAAGATCCGCTCGCGCAGGAGCTCCTCGAGCGGCCGGCCGGCGGCGCGCGCGAGCAGGATGCCGAGGACGCAGAAGGACGTCTGGTACGTCCACGCCTCGCCGGGCTGGTGCATCAGGCGGGAGCGTCGCCAACCGGCGCAGCCACTCGTCGGGGGTGTGCGGAGTCTGCGGCTTCGGCGGGCCCATGCCGAGCTCGAGCTCCGCGGCCGCCTCGAGGACCGGCGGCCGGGCGGGCGCCATCACCAGCCCGAAGCCCATGCGCGAGGTCAGCAGGTCGCGCGTCGTGATCGGCCGGCGGGCGGGCACCGTGTCGTCGAGCGGGCCGTCGATCCGCCGCAGCACGCGGCGGCCGGCGAGCTCGGGCAGCAGCCGGTCGACCGGACTGTCGAGGCCGATCGTGCCGTCCTCGACGAGCAGCATCGTCGCGGCGGCGGCGACCGGCTTGGTCATCGAGCTGACGCGGAAGATCGTGTCGCGCCGCATCGGCTGCGATCCGCCGAAGGCGGTCCGGCCGAGCGCGTCGACGTGCGCCTCGGCCGCGCGGGCGACGAGCGTGACGACGCCGGGCATCTCGCCGCGCTCGACGTGCGCGGCCATGGCGTCGTGCATGCGCGCCCGCGCGCGCGGAGGATCGGGTCTTCGCTCACGGTGACTGAGACCGCTCCGGCGCGGCCGGCTCATCGGTCGCGCCGGATCTGAGCCGCCTGCGCGCTCAGCGAAGCGACCTCGCGACCTCCTCCAGGAGCTGCATCTGCTCCTGCATGCCGGTCTCCATCCCGGACTCGATGATCATGTCGCGCAGCTCCCTGCTCGTGGTCTGCACGAGCAGGCTGAGGGTCGTGCGGCCGTCCGCCTCGGCGAACGTCACGACGTTCAGGGGCGCCTCGGTGTCCGGCACGGGCTCCGCCCCGGGCATCTCGTAGACCTCCGTCGTCACGATCCGCTCGTCGGGGACGATCTCGCGGTACGTGCCGTGGAAGGCGACCTCGTGGCCACCGTCCGCGACCATCACGTACCGCCACCGGCCGCCGACCCGGAGGTCGATCTCGGCGCTCGTCATCTCGCCGCGGCGGCCGCTCCACCAGCGCTTCACGAGCTCGGGCGTGGTCCACGCCCGGTACACGAGGTGCCGGGGCGCGTCGAACTCGCGCGTGATCAGGATCTGTTCGTCCGTCGGCAGCGTCACCCGCGCCGTCCCGCTACTCGTCACCGCCATCTCCTTCCTCCTTCTTGAGCTCGTCGAGGACCGCATCCAGCCGCTCGAACCGCTCGGACCAGAAGCGTTCGTAGCCCTTCACCCAGTCGTGGATGGGCCGCAACGCATCGCCGTTCAGCCGGTACACGCGCTGCCGTCCGTGGTCGCGCACGTCCACCGCCCCGACCTCGCGGAGCACCCGGAGGTGCTTCGAGACCTGCGGCTGGGCGAGCCCGAGCCGCCGCACGAGGTCGTTCACCGGGCGCTCACCGTCGGCGAGGAGGTCGAGGATCTCGCGCCGCCGCGGCTCGGCCACGGCGTTGAACGCGTCGGCGGTGGTGGCTGCTCGGGCCATGCCAGAATCATATTCCCATACAGGAATGTATCAAGCGCGCGCGGTCGTATCCCCGTCGAGATCGCCCGCCCGCGCTGCGGCCCGGGCGCGGATCGTCCGACCTCTTCGGTGTGTCCGCATCGATGACCCGACTGTGCCTGGCGCTGATCGCCGCGGGGCTGTGCGCCGCCACCGGGCCGGCGGCCGCCGGCGCTTCGACGGCGGACGAGATCGTCGTCAAGCGCGAGGCCGGCCTGACGGCGGGCGAGCGTGCCGACGTGCGGGCCGACGCGGGCGTCGCGCTCACCCGGACGCTGCCGCTCGACGACGTCGAGGTCGTCGCCGCGCGCCCCGGCGACCGCGCCGCCGCGCTGGCCGACCTGCGCGCGGACCCGGACGTCGTCTGGGCCGAGCCGAATCGCGAGCGGCACGCACTGGCGCAGGACTTCTACTGGCCGCGGCTGTGGGGGCTCGAGAACAGCGGCCAGAGCGTGCACGGCGTCGCCGGCACGGCCGACGCGGACATCGACGCCCCCGACGCGTGGACGCTCACGCGCGGCCGCGACGTGGTCGTGGGCGTCGTCGACACCGGTGTCCAGGCCGGTCACCAGGACCTGGTCACCGTGCCGGGCTGGGACTTCGTCGACGACGACGCCACTCCAAGCGACGGGCATGGCCACGGCACGCATGTGGCCGGCACGATCGCCGCGCCGCAGAACAGCCTCGGGGTCGTGGGCGTGGCGCCGCGCGCCCGCGTGATGCCGATCCGCGTGCTGGACGACACGGGCACGGGCAGCGCCGCCGACTCCGCCGCCGGCTTCGCGTACGCGGGCGAGCGGGGGCTCAAGGTCGTCAACGGGTCGATCGGCTCGACGGACTTCTCGCTGGCGGAGATGGAGGCGATCCGCGACCACCCCGGCACGCTCTACGTGCTGGCGGCCGGCAACGACGGCTCGAACAACGACGTGTACGGCAGCTACCCGTGCGCGTACAACCTGCCGAACATCGTGTGCGTGGGCGCCTCCGACCAGGACGACCAGCCGGCGGAGTTCTCGAACTATGGCGCCAGCACCGTCGATATCTTCGCGCCGGGCGTCAACATCATCTCCACGTACAAGGGCGGTGCGTTCGCGTACATGGACGGCACCTCGATGGCCGCGCCGCACGCGGCCGGGGTCGCCGCCCTGCTCGCCGCCCGCGACCCGTCGCTCGGCCCCGCGCAGCTCAAGCAGGCGATCATGGACAGCGTCGACCCGGTCGGCGCGCTGGCCGGCCGGTCGGTGACCGGCGGGCGGCTGAACGCGGCCGGCGCGCTCGCCGAGCTTCCGCCCGACACGACTCCGCCCGCCGTGCCGACCGGGCTGACCGCGACCGGCGGCGACCGCCAGATCGGCCTGACCTGGACCCCGAGCAGCGAGGAGGACGTGGCCGGCTACCGCGTCTACCCGGCGCTCGGCTCCCCGACCCTCGATCCGCTCGCGACGCCCGTCGCAGCGGCCTGGACCGCCGGCGGGCTGGGCGTCGACGAGCAGCACAGCTACCGCGTCAGCGCGGTGGACCGTGCCGGCAACGAGTCGGCCCTGTCCGCCCCGGTCGGCGCGCGGACCGCCGCACCGGCGGCCCCGGCCGCTTCCGATCCGGCTCCGGCCGGCGGGAGCGCGGCTGCGCCGGCTGCGGTCGCGCCCCCGCCTGTGACCCGGCCTTCGCAACGACCCGCGGCGACGCTCGCCGGCGCGCGCGTGTCGGGCCGCGTCGTCGTCTGCGCGCATGGCTGCCGGGCGCGGTCGGCGACCCTGCGCTTCACGCTCGGCGCGCCGGCGAGCGTCGGGGTCGTCGTCGCGCGCAGGGCCTGCGCCAACGGCCGCTGCCGCTACCGCACCGCCGGGACGCGGACGCTGCGCCTCGCGGGCGGCCGGCAGCGCCTGACCATCGGCGCGAAGCTGGCGGGGGTGAAGCTCCGCGCGGGCTCCTGGCGGGTCACCCTCACCACGCCGGCCGCGCGTACGACAGCGCGATTCAGCGTCCGCGCGCGCTAGCCCGGGCGCGCACGCGCGAGGGCACGAGCGAGCAGCGAGAGCGACAGCGGCTGGCCCGCGTGGCGAGCCGCGGAGAGCGCGAGCGGGAAAGCCTCCCCCGCGGACGAGCCCGCTGCTGAGCCCGGCCGGTCAGCCGCGACGCAGCGCGATCCCGGTCAGCGCCTCGCGGATCACGCGGTCGGCGACGAGCGCGGACGGGTCCGCCGACCCGACGGCGGTCGGAATCACCTCGACGACGTCGACCCCCGCGAGCTCCAGCTCCGCCGACACCATCCGCACGCCGAGCAGCAGCTCGGTCGCCGTCATGCCCCCCGGCTCGGGCGTCCCCGTCCCCGCGGCGAGGAACGCCGGATCGAGCACGTCGACGTCGACCGTCAGGTACACCGGCCCGGGGCCGACCGCCTCGATCGCCCGGCGGACGACCTCGCGGATGCCGAGGTCGCGGACGTCGTGCATGAACAGGCTCGTGATGCCGCGCTCGCGCTGCCAGCCGAACTCGGCCTCCCCCGGCCAGTAGCCGCGCAGCCCGATCTGGGCGTAGCGCGCCGGATCGAGCGCGCCCTCGTCGACCAGGCGGCGGATGAACGTCCCGTGCGATCGCTCGACGCCGAAGACCTCCGTGCCCGTGTCGGTGTGGGTGTCGAAGTGCACCATCCCCACCGCGCCGCCGCTCGCCGCCGCGACCGCGCGCACCGCCGGCTCGGTGACCGCGTGGTCGCCGCCGAGCACGACCGGCAGCGCGCCCGCCGCGAGCACCTGCCCGAGGGTCACCTCGATCGCCTCGTGCGAGCGCGCCGGGTCGGCGGGGAGGCACGGGGCGTCGCCGAAGTCGACGATCCGCAGCGCCGCGAACGCGTCGACGCCAGCCTCGAGGTGCGGCCCCGGCGGGCACGACGCGGCGCGGATGGCGCGCGGCGCGAAGCGCGCCCCGGGCCGGTCTGACACGAGATCGTCGGTCGGCGCCCCGACGATGGCGACGTCGAAGCCGGCGAGCTCGGCGGCGTCCTGGGTGTAGACCGCGCCGCCGTACGTCAACAGACCGGCGTAGTCGGGCTTCTCGCCGAACCCCGCCCACCGCTCGAGCGGGTCGATCACCGCGCCTCCCGCAGCACGGTGATGGTCTGGAAGCGGGGGTCGCTCGCGCCGTGCAGGCGCGCGCCGCCCGCGGCGAGCTCGCGCAGGTAGGCGAGCGTCTCCGGCGAGAGGCGCTCGCCGGGCAGCAGCGCCGGGATCCCGGGCGGATAGGACGCGATCGCCTCGCAGGAGATCCGCCCGACCGCCGCCTCGACCGGCAGCACCTCGGCCTCGCCGAGGAACGCCTCGCGCGGCGGCACCGCCATCTCGTTGTGCAGCGTCGTCATCGGCCCCACGATCGCCGCCGTCGTCCCGGGCCGCGCGACGCGCTTGACGCTCTCCTCCATGTCGCCGGCCAGCCGGCGCAGCGCGGCGACCGACTCGCCGAGCCCGACGACGAACACGATCGTGGCCTGCGTCGGCATCTCGAGGTGCACGTCGTAGGCGCGGCGCAGCGCGTCGGCGATCTCGTAGCCGGTGCGGCCGGTCCCGCGGACGTCGACCACGATCCGCAGCGGGTCGTAGCCCGCGACGCCGAACCGGCCGACCACCGAAGCGTCCACCAGCCCGATGCCGTCGATCGTCAGCAGCTTGCGCCGCGCGACGTCGATCGCCTCGAGCGTCTCGTGCAGGAGCTGCTCACCGTGGAGCACGAGCTGGCGGCGGGCGCTGTCGAGCGAGGCGAGCAGCAGCGACGACGGGCTGGTCGAGCGCAGCAGCCGGATCGCGCGCGCCACCGGGCCGAGCTCGATCCGGCCGGGGTCGGCGCGGTTGCCGACGTGGAGCATCGCGCTCTGCGTCAGCGAGCCGGCGATCTTGTGCGTGCTCGTGACCATCGCGTCCGCGCCCTGGGACAGCGCGGTCGGCGGCAGCGCGTCGTGGAAGCCGAAGTGCGGCCCCCAGGACTGGTCGACGACCAGCGGCACGCCGGCGGCGTGCGCGACGTCGGCGAGCGCGCGCACGTCGGCCGCCATGCCGTAGTAGGTCGGCGAGACGACGAACGCGGCGCGCGCATCCGGCGCCTCGCGAAGCGTGGTCTCGAGCGCCGCCGGCGTGACCGCGTGGGTGATGCCGAGCTCCGCGTCGTACTCGGGCGCGACGAAGCTCGCCACGCCGCCGCTCAACACGAGCCCGTCGATGAGCGAGGTGTGCGAGTTGCGCTGGGCGACGATCCGCCCACCGAGCGGGGCGAGCGCGAGGCACAGCGCGTGGTTGCCCTGCGTCGCGCCGTTCGTCAGGAACCATGAGCGCTCGGCCCCGAACGCGTCCGCCGCCAGCCGCTCGGCGCGCTCGTAGGGCGTCGGCGACGCGCCCCGGTCGATGCCGTGGATGTCCTGCGGCACGTCGGCGGCCAGCGCGTCGGCGCCGATCGCCTTGCGCAGCCCCGGGTCGGCGCCGGGCCCGCCCTTGTGCCCGGGCACGTGGTAGCGCGCCGTCCCCCGGAAGGCGTAGGCGACCACCGCCTCGAGGTACGGGGCGTTCGGCTGCTCGTTCGACGTGGGAGCCACGTCCGGTTCGCGTCGCTCCGTGGGCAGACGGCGATCCTATGCCCGGGCCCGGCTGTCAGGCGGCCGCGGAGGCTCGCACCTTCCATGCGAGGCGCCGCCCACGCGTAACCGGGCGACGGCGATGCTCTGTGGCCATGACCGTGGCGACCCAGGCGGTCGCCCATCGACCGGCTCGTCGCCGAGCTGGCCGATCGCAGCACGGCGTCGTCGCCCGAGACCAGCTGCGCGCCCTCGGCGTCACGGACACGATGAGCGCGTGGCGAGCGCGAACGGGGCGGCTGCACCGCGTGCGTCGCGCCTCCCGCCGCGCGGCCTCGAGCGCGTCCTCGACCCCGCGGAGGAGCTGCGGCTCACCGACCGGCGCGCGCTCGAGGCGATCGCCGCCCCCGCCGGGCCACCGTGGCGCCGGGCCCCTCGCGTGCGGGCTGGCGACCACGTCGCAGGCGCGACCATGGCCTCGGGCGTCCGGGCGTGAACCACTGGGTCGCCGGACTCGAGGTCGACTTCCTCTTCGAGGCGTGCCGGGTGGTCGTCGAGACCGACGGCTGGGTCCACCACCGCACCCCGACCGCGTTCGAGCGCGATCGCCAACGCGACGCCGCCCTCGCGCGCGCGGGCCACCGTGTCCTGCGGTTCACGTGCCGCCAGGTCACCGACGACCCGGCGACGGTCGCCGCGACCATCGCCGCGGCGCTCGCCTGATCGCGCCCGCGCGGCGAGATAGCGTCCCCGCCCACCGGCCCGAGGAGGACGTGTGCCCGCCGCCGTGCGCCACCCGCTGGACCCGCTGACCGCCGACGAGATCCGCACCGCGGTGGCGATCCTGCGCCGGGAGCGGGGACTCGCCGAGCGCTGGCGGATCGCCTCCGTCGAGCTGCGCGAGCCGGCCAAGCACGAGGTCCGCGAGCACCGTCCGGGCGATCCCATCGCGCGCGCGGCGATCGTCGTGTGCTGGAACCGCGACGACGGCCAGGCCTACAAGGCCGTTGTCGCGCTGACCGAGGATCGCGTCGCCGCGTGGGAGCACCGCCCCGGCGAGCAGCCCAACATGACCGTCGACGAGTTCCACGAGGTCGACGCGGCGCTGCGCGCGCACCCCGACGTGATCGCCGCGCTCGCACGGCGTGGGATCACCGACATGGACCTGGTCCTCATGGACACGTGGGCCTACGGCGCGTCGCTCATCCCCGATCCGTTCCGGGGCCGGCGCGTCGCCTGGACCGATGTCTGGCACCGCAGGGAGCCGGCCGCCAACCCGTACGCGAACCCGGTCGGCGGCCTGCACCCGATCGTCGACCTCAACACGATGGAGCTGCTCGACCTCGGCGACACCGGCGGCGTCGCGGCCGCACCGACGATGGGCGAGTACGTCCCCCGCCTCGTGCCCGGGCTGCGGCTGCGCGACGACGTCCGCCCGCTGCGCGTCCACCAGCCCGACGGCGTCTCGTTCGCGCTCGACGTCCACGAGCTGCGCTGGCAGCGCTGGTCCATGCGGATCGGCTTCAACCACCGCGAGGGGCTCGTCCTGCACACGGTCGCCTACGAGGACGCCGGACGTGTCCGCCCGGTCGCGCACCGCCTGTCGTTCGCCGAGATGGTCGTCCCGTACCGCGACCCGACCGGCGAGCACGAGCGGCGCACCGCGTTCGACATCGGCGAGTGGGGCCTCGGCTTCATGACGACGCCGCTGGAGCTCGGGTGCGACTGCCTCGGCCAGATCGCCTATCTCGACGCGACGCTCCATGACGCGCGCGGCGAGCCGTACACGATCCGCGACGCGATCTGCGTCCACGAGGAGGACGCGGGCGTGCTGTGGAAGCACGTCGACTCCGCGGCCGGCGCCGAGACGCGGCGCATGCGCCGGCTCGTCGTGTCGTTCCACGCGACGGTCGCCAACTACGAGTACCTCGTCTACTGGCGCTTCCACCAGGACGGCAGCATCGAGTGCGAGGTGCGCGCGACCGGGATCATGGTCACGACGCAGTTCGAGGGCGAGCAGCCGCCCTACGGCACGCTGGTCGACGAGCGCACGTACGCGCCGTTTCACCAGCACTTCCTCGTCGCGCGCCTCGACCTGGACGTCGACGGCGAGCGCAACACCGTCCACGCGGTCGACTCCGAGGCGCTGCCCACCGGGCCGGACAACCCGTACGGGCTGGCGATGGTGCAGCGCGCGACGCCGCTGCGCACCGAGCGCGAGGGCCGCCAGGACTACGACTGGCAGCGCCAGCGCGCGTGGAACGTCGTCAACCCCGGCGCACGCAACCGGCTCGGCACGCCTGTCGCCTACAGGCTCGTGCCCGGTGGCGCGCTCCCGGCCCTGCTGGATCCGGCCTCGCCCGTGTTCGAGCGCGCGCAGGCGATCGGCCACACGCTGTGGGTCACGCCGCAGCACGACGACGAGCGGTGGCCGTGCGGCGAGTTCCCCACGCAGAGCGCCGAGGACCGGGGGCTGCCGGCGTGGACGGCCCGGGACCGCCCGATCGAGGACACCGACGTGGTGCTCTGGTACGTCTTCGGCATCAACCACGTCACGCGGCCGGAGGAGTGGCCGGTCATGCCGGTCGACGTCGTCTCGTTCTGGCTCAAGCCCGACGGGTTCTTCGACCGCAACCCCGCACTGGACGTTCCACCAGGCCGCGCCTGACAGAACGACGAAGGGCCCGCCGCTCTCGCGACGGGCCCCTGGTCAACTGCGGTTCTTCTGTGAGTCGGTGCTGCTAGCCGTTGGCGACCGTGAACGGACCGGCCAGGCCGCCGTTGTTGGACTCGACGAAGATCCGACCCGGGTTGGTCCGCGGAGCGGCACCGTCGCGGAGGCGGATGTCGTACGCGCCGGCGACCACCGTGCCGCTGGCGATCGACGCCCGCGTCTTGTCGGGGCCGCTGCCGTCCGACTTGGCGTACCAGACCGTGACGACCGCGCCGGAGACCGAGCCGGTGCCGGAGACGCGGAACTCACCGGTCTTCCAGCGGGCCGAACTGATGGTGATGCGGTCCGTGATCGCCGTCGGCGTGAGCGGGCCAACCTTGGCCGACTCCTGGCCGTAGCCGCTCGAGTTCGCCGCCTTGATGGTGAACCAGTACGGCTTCTCCGAGAGCCCCGTGATCGTGGTGCTCGTGCCGGGGACCTCCTTCGTGCTCACCGGAGTGGCGGTGGCCGCGTCGCTCTCGTAGACCTGGATCGAGTAGCCGGTGATCGAGGCCTCCGGCGCGGTCCACTTCAGGGCGACGGAGCCCTGGCCGACGGTGCCGGTGAGGTCGACGGGCGCGGCGGGCACCGGGTCGGCGGCGGCCGGCGAGTACTTGCCGGTCAGCAGCGGCGTCGCGTTGCCGGCGGCGTCGATGGCGACCGCCTTGACGACCGTGTTCTCGGCCGTGATCGGGATCGGTCCGGTGTACAGGTTGGCCTTGTCGGTCGGCAGCAGGTCGCCGCCGATGACCGCGGAGCCGTCGGTCGTGTAGTAGATGTCCGCGCTGTCGCCCTCAGCCACGCTGAGGGTCACGGCCTTCGCGGGCACCGCCGTGTCACCGTCGGGCGCGGGGCTGGCGGTCAGCGTGGGCGCTTCCGTGTCACCGGCCGGCGGGGTCGACGGCACGTTCGCGCCGAACGCCTCGCTCATCTTCGCGCCGGCGATCGAGCGAACCTCGACCTTGTACGACTCGTTCGGGTCCAGGTCCGTGATGGTCGCCCGCGTCGCGCTGGCGCCGGTGCGACGACCGAGCACGACCTGGTCGCCGGTGGTCGAGGACGCCGTGTTGGCGATCGCCACGACGCTGTAGCCGCTGACCGGGTCGGCCGTGGGCACGGCCTCGACGGGCGTCCACGTCACCTGCACGGACGTCTTGTCCTCGGAGCGGACGACCGCGGCCTTGCCGGGCGCGGGCGCGCTCGCGTCGCCGGGGCCGGCCGGGCAGCCGCTCATGCCGGGTCCGCCGACCTCCTTGTACTCCGAGATCGTCAGGCCCTGGCGGTTGGCCTCGGCGTCCTCCTGCTGCCAGGCCATCGCGCGCTCACCGCCGCCGCTGGCGGCGATCTGGGCGACCGCGGGGTCGTCGAAGACGTACGTCGCCGTGAACGTGCCCGCCGCCTGGTCGACAGCGAGCATGGACGAGTAACCGCCCTTGTCCGACGGCGTGAGCACGGTCGAGGGGGTCGCGCGAACGTCGCGACGACCGATGTTCGTCTCGGTCAGGTCGGGGTTGACGATGCGCTGCTCCATCTGGGCGGGGTTGACGCCCGGGCCGACGTGGCCCGTGATGGTCAGCGTCGAGCCTTCGAGCTTCGAGTCCGCGCTCACGTACGTGTCCTGGACGACGGTGTCGCCGACGACCTCGCCGTCGAACTTGATTGCGACCTTGTCGCCGGGCCGGATGTCCGGGGTGACGTTGAGGTCGGTGCCGTTGCCCCAGCACACGCCGCCGGGATGGTTGATCTCGAAGGCGACATCGCCTGCGGCCACCGGGCTCTGAGCAGAGCCGATGACCTTGCCGTCGCGGCTTACCTCGATCGTGGCCGTCTGGCCGATTCGGTCCTGGTAGCCCTCGACCGTGATGAAGTCACGATCGGGGAAGACGACGAGGTTGTCGGGGAACGTCGGGACGGCGGCCGAGGCGACGAATGCCCCGGTGGTCCCTGCTGCTGCCAGCACGCCGCCGGCCACGACGGCGGCGACGCGCTTGCTGAAGCGGCGCCGGCCATGGCGGTCGGGCGCCGACATCCGTGATGCGGGCACTGTGGATCCTTTGCGAATGGGGAGCGAACGGTGTGCTCGCTCCGAGGACGGGGTTCAGGGGGCCCGTCGAGTCTCCGTGAGCGCGGTAGCGCCCGCATCACCGGTCCTTGCACAGTTCCCTATGCGGTTTTCATTACAAGAAGTGCAGTCTTCTGAACCCCCTTTGGGACCTGGGTCTTAAGGCGCCTGGGACCGTCCGGCGCCGGTTTTCCGCCGCTCAACCAGCGCTCGGCAGCGCGTCCTTCGGCAGGGCCTCGTTTTCGGCCGCGTTCGCGGTGGTCCCACGGGCGTAGGACTCCAGGCCGTCCATCGCGCGGGCGATCGCCCAGTTGTGATTCCACCGGAACAGCGGCCTCAGCGCCGGCGTCAGCGTCCGCAGCAGCGGGCGGTCCGCGAACACGCGCCAGTCGAAGCGCACGTGCGTGCCCGTCGCGGTCGGCGTGAGCGTCCACGTGCCGCGGCCGCGCAAGTCGCCCTCGACGTCGCCCTGCACGACGTGCGGCGGCTCGAGGCGGGTGATCGTCGAGGTCGTGTGCAGGTGGTACGGCAGCCGCCCCTTGAAGTGCTGGCGCGAGACCTGGCCGAGCGCGGGCGGGCCGTCCGCGTCGACGTCGATGTAGACCGGCGTCCACCACTGCGGGTACGTGCGCGCGTCGGCGAGGGCGTCGAACACCGCCCGCGGCGGGGCGGCGACGTCCCATTCGTCGACGAACACGTACTCGCCCGACGCGCGCTCCGCGCGGGCGCGCACGGCGCGGCCGGCGCGAGCGGCGCCGAGGATGCCCGCGGCGAGCGCGCGCTGGACCGGGACGGGCGGCTGTGCAGCGTGGCCGTCATCGCCGAAGTCGCGGACGAGCTCGGCGGCGGCGACGGGGCGCGGGAATCCGCGGCGAGTGATGCGCCCGTCGCGGCAGAGCGCGGCGAGGCGCTCGAGGAAGGCCTCGGTGGTCGCGGCCGGGCGCACCGTGACGCGCACGGCGCCGCCGTCGTCGAGCGCGAGCTGGCGGTGCACGGTGCCCGGCGGCACCTCCGCCACCTCGCCGGGACGCAGCACGCGCTCGGCGCCGTCGACGACGAGCCGCAGGGCACCGGCGAGCGGCTCGAAGCGCTCGGTCTGGCGCGTGTGGACGTGGGGCTGGGCGAGGAACCCCCGCGCGCGCCCGATGACGTCGAACTCGACCAGCTCGCCGCCCGTCTCCGCCGCGCGGCGGACCTCCACCCGCACGCCCAGCTGCGGCATCTCCAGCACGTCGCCCGACTTCGCCATCGTCTGAGACCTCCGGTGCGTCGACGCGCCTCCCTTGGCGCGAATCTACTCCACTGCCGGACCTGTGCGGACGCGGCGCGCGGACGGATCACCGGGCGCTCAGACCTGGCCGTAGCGCGAGAGCTGCGGGCGCTCGACGCCCACGGGCAGCCGGCCCTCCTCATCGAGCTTGTCGAGGTGGGCGGCCAGGGTCACGGTGGCGGCGGGGCGCAGCGCCGCGGGCGCGTCGGACCACACCCGGTCGAGCAGCTCGTCGGCGCCGCGCAGCCCGTCGGCAAGCGCGCGCTCGAGGCGCCGCTCGCGGTCGAGGCGGTGGGCGACGTACTCGTCGAGCTTGGCGTTCGCGTCGAGCACGAACGGCCCGTGGCCCGGGCACAGGATCTCGAGCCCGAGCTCGCGCAGGCGCCCGAGCGCCGCCAGGTAGCCGCGCAGCGCGCCGGGGTCGGGGGCGACGAAGACGCTGCCCTCGCCGAGGACCGCGTCGCCGGTGAAGCACGCGCGGCCGGAGACGAAGGCGAGGTGATCAGGAGCGTGGCCGGGCGTCGCGACGACCCGCAGCGGCCCGAACGTGTCGCCGTCGGCGAGCCGGTCGTCGGCGGCGTGCCGCGCCGCGCCGACCGGCGGGTCGCCGGCCGCGGCGCGCAGCGCGGCCAGGCCGTCGGTGTGGTCGGCGTGGTCGTGCGTGATCGCGATCCCGCCGATGCCGCCGCGGTCGCGCGCGTCGGCGAGCACCCGCTCGAGGTGGGCGGGGAGAGCCGGGCCCGGATCGATCACCCAGCACGGGTCGCGGCCGACCAGCCACGTGTTCGTGCCGCGCAGCGTGAACGGCCCGGGGTTGTCGGCGGTCACCTGCTGGATGTCGTGGGCCGCCAGCGGGTCCATGCGCGGGCGACCCTACCGCCGCCACCGGGTGCCAGGCGCCTCGGCCGGCCCGAAGCACGCGGCCCGGCAGCCCCCGGCGCGCCGCCGCATCGGGCGTACGTACCAGGCATCGAAAAGCCGCTCTTTGCGGGAATCCGACGGCGATGTTCACCACCGCCGTCCCGCGCTCGGCGACGATCGCACGGTGCTCCGCGGCGATCGCCTGAGCGCACTTGATGCGGCGTTTCTCGACCTCGACCGCCCGGCCGCGCCCCTGCACGTCGGCTGGACGCTGCGCCTCGACGGCCGCCCGCCGTCGGTCGCGGCGCTGCGCCGGCAGATCGACGCGCGCCTGGACCGCGTCCCCCGCTTTCGCCGGCGCGTCGTTCGCCCGCCGCTCGGTCTCGGCGACCCGCAGTGGGCCGACGACCCGGCATTCGACGTGGCTCGCCACGTCCACGCGCTGCGCCTCGGCGCGCCCGGCCGCGCCGCCGATCTGCCCGCGCTCGCCGGCCGGCTGCTGTCCGAGCCGCTCGATCCGCGCCGGCCGCTCTGGCGGGTGACGCTCGTCGACGGGCTGCCCGCCGGCTTCGCGATCGTCGGGCAGGCCCACCACGCGCTCGTCGACGGGATCGCCGCGGTCAAGGTCGCGATGCTGCTCTTCGACGTCGAGGGCGCCCCCGCCGAGCTGCCCGAACCGAGCGGCTGGACGCCGGAGCCGCCGCCGTCGACGCCCGTCGCCGCGGCCGCGGCCGCGCTCGAGTGCGCGGGCAGGACATGGCGCGGGAGTCGCGCCCTTGCGCGCGCCCTCGGGCGCGCCGACCCGGCGAAGCTGCGCGACCTGCGCGTGGCGGTCGAGCAGCTCGCGGCACCCGCGCCGCCCACGGGCCTGGACCGCAGCGCAGGACCCGAGCGCCTCGTGGCGTTCGCCGAGACGTCGCTCGACGCGGCGCGCGAGGCCGGCCGCCGCGACGGCGCCACCGTGAACGACGTGCTGCTCGCGGCCGCGACGGTCGCGCTCGGGCGAGCGCTGCGCCGGCGCGGCGAGCGCCACGCGTGGGTCAAGGTCCTCGTGCCGGTCAACGTCCGCGCCGCCGAGGATCCGGCCGCGGGGGCGGGTCTCGGCAACCAGATCTCGTTCATGACGGTCGAGCTGCCGGTGGGCCTGACCGACTCGACCGAGATCCTGCGCTCCGTGGCCGCGCAGACCGTCGCCCGCAAGGCGGCCGGCGCCGCCGCGCCACTCCACGCGGTCGCGCGGGCCGGCGAGCTGCTGCCGGGCACCGCGCGCCGGCTCGTCGCCCGGGCGGCGGCGGGCGCGGCGTCCTTCAACGCGGTCGTCTCGAGCATCCCCGGCCCGCCGGTGACGCTCGCCATGCTCGGGCGGCGCCTGACCGCCGTCTACCCCGCGGTGCCGTTCCTCGAGGGCCACGGCCTGTCCATCGGCGCGGTGTCGTACCGCGGGCGGCTGCAGGCCTGCGTCTACGCCGACGCGGAGGTCGTCCCCGACGCGGTCGAGATCGCGCGCGACCTCCAGCACGGCTTCGACGCGTTGCGCGTCCCGCATGCGCCCGAGCCGCCGTGGCGCGCGCGAGCCCGCGCGCGCCGGGCTCAGCGCGGCGCGGCAAGCCGGTAGACCGGCCCGCCGTGGGACGTCACGTACACGCGCCCCCGCGCGTCCTCGCCGAACGACGTGACCGCCTGGACCGCCGGAAGGGGCAACGGGCGCCCGGTCGTGCGCCGGCCCGCCCGCAGCCGCGCCGCGCGGATGCGCCCGTCGCAGAGATCGGAGTACACGTAGCGCCCGAGCAGGCTCGGCACGGTCGGGTCGCGGACGACGTAGCCACCCGTGATCGAGCAGAATCCGGCCGCGTGCGTGTGCGTGATCACCGGCGCGCGGGCGCCGGGCGCGGGCTCGTCGAAGAGACGCCGGTGGCCCTCGAACGGCCGCCAGCCGAAGTTCGCGCCACGCCCGCGCCCCCGGCGGACGAAGTCGATCTCCTCGACGGCGTCCTGGCCCACGTCGCCGATCGAGAGGTCGCCGGTGCGGCGATCGAACGAGAACCGCCACGGGTTGCGCAGCCCGTAGGCGTAGATCTCGCCGCGGGCCCCGGGGCGGTCGACGAACGGATTGGAGGTTGGGATCCGGTACGCGCGCGCGCCGCGCGGACGCGGGTCGATGCGAAGGATCTTGCCGAGCAGCGACCCGAGGTCCTGGGCGTTGCCGCGGGCGCCGTGCTGGTCGTTGCCGCCGCCGCCGTCGCCCGTGCCGACGTACAGCAGCCGGTCGGGCCCGAACACCATCGAGCCGCCGTTGTGGTTGGGCTCGAGGTTCGGCATGCGCAGGACGACGCGGGCGCTCGACGCCCGCGCGCGATCCGCGGTGGCGCGGCGGAACTCGACGATCCGGTTGTCGGCCCCCGAGGCGGCGGTGTAGTAGACGTAGAGGCGCCCGCTCTCCGCGTAGTCGGGCGGGAAGGCGATCGACAGCAGCCCCTGCTCGCCGCCCGCGGCGACCCGCGAGCGGATGTCGAGGAACGGCCGCGCGAGCTTGCGCCCGCCGCGGACGACCATGATCCGCCCGCTCTGTTCGACCACCATGATCCGCCGGCGGTCCCCGGGCGGCGCGGCGACGTACACGGGCAGCGCGAAGTCCCCGACCCGGACCAGGCGCACGCCGCGCCGGGCCTGGGCGGGCCGCGCGCGCGGCGTCGTGCTCGTCGTCGTGTCGGCGCCGGTGGCGGTCGCGGCCGGCGGCGGGTCCGCGGTCGACCCGGAAGCGCCGTCGGCCGCGCCGTCCGCTCCGCACGCGGCGAGGGCGACGGCGACGACGGCGACGGAGGCGGCGGCGCGGCGAGTCATGGCCGGGCAGCATGCCAGCGCCGGCGCGCGTGCGCGCAGGGTGCCGTCCGGCCCGCTACGCCGCGCGCGGGGTGTACGTCACGGCGACGGCGCGGTCGGCCTCGGCCGTGATCTCCCAGTCGGGCAGCGCGCGCGGCCCGCGGAACAGGCGGTCGACGACGGCGGTGGGTCCCGCGAGGCCGCGGCCTCCGGGTTGCGACTCGCGCGCGTCGTGGAACAGCACGTGACCGCCCTCGACCACGAACGGGTGCCACAGCTCCCAGTCCTTGAGCACGCCCAGCTCGCTGTGGTCGCCGTCGATGAACACGAGGTCCACCGGCAGCGTCCAGCGCTCGGCGACGCTGGCGCTGAAGTCGACGTGGAAGCGCACCGCCGGGCCGCCCGAGCGCCGCGCGGCGCGCGCGACGACGCGCCGCGTCGCCCACTCGGTCGCGGCGTGGCCCTCGCGCAGCGCGTCCGGGTGGTGACCGAACGGGTCGACGAGGTGCAGCTCGGCCCCGCGCTCGAGCACGTCGCAGAGCACGACGGCCGAGGAGCCCTCGAACACGCCGATCTCGACGACCCGCCGGCGCCCGCGTGCGAGCTCGGCGAGCAGCGCGGCCTCCGCGGCGGAGTGCATCGTCCGCGGCGGGATGACGCCGGTGCCGACCGCCACCGCGCGGATGCGCGGGTCGTCGCGGACGCGGTCGGGGGTGAGACGGCGCAGCGCCTTCGGGAGCGGCATCGCCTCACGCCCCCACGATCCGCCCGCGCACCTCGCCCAGCGCGACCGCGTCCTCGCCGCCGCCGGCCACGCCGCGCAGGACCACCTCGTCGCCGTCCTCGAGGAACGTGCGCTCGCTTCCGTCCGGCAGCGCGATCGGCTCCGCGCCGTCCCAGGACAGCTCGAGCAGGCTGCCGCGCTGCTCGCGCTCGGGCCCCGAGATCGTGCCCGAGCCGATCAGGTCGCCGGTGCGCACGTGCGCCCCGTTGACGGTCAGGTGCGCGAGCTGCTGCGCCACGCTCCAGTACAGCTCACGCGCGTTCGTCGCCGCGATCCGGTGGCCGTTGAGCTCGACCTCGAGGTCGATGTCGAGCGCCCAGGCCGCCTCGCGCAGGTACGGGAGCGGCTCGGGCTCCTGCGGCGTGACCGGCGCGGCGCGGAACGGCTCGAGCGCCGCCATCGGCACGACCCACGGCGAGATCGACGTGGCGAACGACTTGCCCAGGAACGGGCCCAGCGGCTGGGACTCCCACGCCTGCAGGTCGCGCGCGCTCCAGTCGTTGAGGAGCACCACGCCGAAGACGTGCTCGAGCGCCCGCCCGACGGGCACCGGCTCGCCCATGCGGCTCGGCGTCCCGACGACGAACCCGAGCTCGAGCTCGATGTCGAGCTTCGCGCTCGGGCCGAACACCGGGCCGGCGTCCCGCGACGGGCGGCTCTGGCCGTGCGGGCGGTGCACCGGCGTGCCGCCGGCGACGACCGTCGCCGAGCGCCCGTGGTAGGCGATCGGCATGTGGCGCCAGCTCGGCGGGAGCGGGTCGTCGGAGCCGGGGCGGAAGATCCGCCCCGAGTTCGACGCGTGCTGGATCGAGGACCAGAAATCCTGGTAGTCGGCGACGACGAACGGCAGCAGGAGCTCGGCCTCCTCGAGCGGCACCAGCCGCGGCTCCGCGTCGACGCCCGAGACGAGCCGCTGCAGGCGCTCGCGGGTCGCCGCCCAGGCGGCCGGCCCGCGCGTCATGAACGCGTTCAGCGCGGGCTGCGCGAACGCGCCGCCCGGGTCGTCGAGCAGCCCGTCGGCGGCGAGCGCGGCGAGGTCGAGCACCCCGTCGCCGAAGCGCACGCCGACGCGCGGCTCCTCGCCCGCGCGGCGGAACACCCCGTAGGGCAGGTTCGCCGCGCCGAACCCGCTCATCCCGCGAGCAGTCCCAGCGCGCGCAGGTCGTCGACCGGCTCGGAGAACGAGCAGCTGCCGACGCCGTGGAAGAACCGGCGGCGCACGTGCGCGATCTCGGCCGCGTCGACGTGGCGCCCGCCGGCGCGCAGCCCCTGGTCGTCGATGGCGATCGCGGCCGCGTCCTCCTTGGCCAGCACGTCGGCGAGCTCGTTCTCGGCGGCGCCGTGGACGTGGGCCAGGCAGGCGGCGGCGAGCAGGTTGAGGAAGCCGTGCATCGCGACGCCGGAGGCCGGGTCGACGCGGCGCAAGGCGTGGTGCAGGCCGGCGGTCGCCTTGAACGCGGTGCCCTTGGCCTCGCAGCCGGCCACGAACGCGGCGACGGCTTCGACGCTCGGGAACGCCTCCCGGCTGGCGCCGCCGCAGCGCAGCTTCGCGTGCAGCCCGGCCGGCACGCCGGGACCCGCGCCCTCGACGTAGACGGCGACGCCCGGGCCGAGCGCCGCGTCGACGCGGTGGCGCCAGCCCGCCGGGTCCTCGGTGCGCAGCTCGATCGCCGTCACGCGCACGCCCGCGCGGGCGGCGGCGGCCGCCGCGCCGAGCGCGGCCTCCGGGGCGCCGTCGAGCACGACGCTCAGCTCCGGCGCGCCGCCGCCGACGGCCGCGACCAGCTCCTCGAGCCGCGACGCGGGGCAGACGAAGCGCCCGAGCATCCACGCGTGCGCGCCCTCGCGCGCGCGGCGGTCCGCCTCGAGGGCCTCGCGCAGCGGGAGGCTCGCGGGCGGGAACAGCGCGGCGTGGTCGATCAGGCGCTCGAGCAGCGCGTGCCGCGCGCCCGTCGCGGTCTGCACGGACATCCCGCGCCATGGTGCCACGTCGCCGCCCCGGTGGCCCGCTCGCGGCGTGGTCACCGCGGCCGGGGACCCGCGGACGCCCGGCGGCCAAGGCCCCGCCGGGCCGTCCGTGGCGCGTGACCCCGTGGTTCCCGTGGTTCCCCTCCTCGGCGACACGCCTGCAACGGCATAGACAGCGCGATGGCGCCGATGTGACGCCGCCGGGATGCGAGGATGTCGGCAGCGCCCCGGGTAGACCAGCGGGCGCCCCTTCCACGCCCCTTACGGGCATCTTCGACACCCCTTATCGGCATCTGACGCTTCGGCTCCTACGCTCAGGTACACCTGTGGAGACCCGCCCATGAACCACGGCCCGAACACCACGGGCATCGAGGCCCGCGCGTGAAGGGGCCGGCGCGTCTGTGGACGGGCGACTGGCGCTCGCACCGCGACGACCAGCCGCCGCCCGTCCCGCCGCTGCGCGAGCTCCCGCAGCCGCCCCCGCCGCCCGAGCCGCCGCGGAGCCGGCGCCGCCAGGCGCTGTTCGCCGCGGGGCTGTGCGTCGTGATCCTGCTCGCCGCGGCGTTCGTCGCCGGCGACCTGCTCAGCGGCGGCGATCCGACGCCCCGCGCGCGCGACGACGCCGCTCAGCGCGGCCGCACCGAGATCGGGGCGATCTACGCGCGCGCCAGCCCGGCGGTCGTCTCGGTCCGCACGCGCGGCGCCAGCGGCACCGGCTTCCTGTTCGCCCGCGACGGGACGCTGGTCACGAACGCGCACGTCGTCGGCCGGTCGAATGCGGTCGCGGTGCGCTTCGGGCCCAACGCGCGCAGCGTCGACGCCCAGGTCCTCGGCAGCGACCCCGCCTCGGACCTGGCGGTGATCAAGATCTCCGTCGCCGACACGCCGAACGTCGATCCGCTCGCGCTCGCGGACTCGAGCCGCGTGCGCGTCGGCGACACGGCCATCGCGATCGGCAACCCGTTCGGGCTCGACCGCACCGCGACCGCCGGCATCATCTCCGGCCTCCGCCGCCACATCCGCTCCCCCAGCGGCGTCCAGATCGACGAGGTCATCCAGACCGACGCGCCGATCAACCCCGGGAACTCGGGCGGCCCGCTGCTGAACACGCGCGGGCAGGTGATCGGCGTCAACACGCAGATCGCGACCTCCGGACGGACCGGCAACGGCAACGTCGGCATCGGCTTCGCGGTCCCCTCGAACACCGTGCGCCAGGTCGTGCCGCGGCTGAAGCAGGGCCAGACGATCGAGCGCCCGTACCTCGGGGTCGTGACCGGGCGCGTGTCTCCGACGCGTCCCGACGGTGCCCTGGTGCGCTCGGTGCGCCCCGGCGGCCCCGGTCAGCGCGGCGGCCTGCAGGTCGGCGACGTCATCGTGGGCGTGAACGGCCGGCGCGTCGACGATCCGGCCGACGTGTCGGCCGCGATCCGCGGCCACGTGCCCGGCGACACCGTGACCGTGCAGGTGCAACGCGACGGACAGCCGGTGACGCTCGACGTCGAGCTCGGCAAGCGACCCGGGCAGGGGCCCTGATGAGCTTCGGCTCCCCGCTCGTCCTCGCCGCGCTGGTCCTCGTGCCCGTGCTGGTCTGGTGGTACGTGCGCCAGCAGCGCGGCCGCCGCGCCGCGGCCGCCGCGTTCGCCGCGCCGGCGCTGCAGCCCTCCGTGGCGCCGCGCCGCCCCGGGTGGCGCCGCCACGCGCCGATGGTCGCCTTCGCGCTCGCGCTCGCGATCCTGATCGTCGCCGCGGCCAAGCCGCAGCGGACCGTCGCGGTCCCCGTCGAGCAGGCGGCGGTCATGCTCGCCACGGACGTGTCGGGCTCGATGCAGGCGACCGACGTCAAGCCGTCCCGGCTCGTCGCGGCGCGCCGCGCGGCGCGCGCGTTCGTCGAGGATGCGCCGCGCGGCGTCAACATCGGCGTGATCGCGTTCAGCGGCCGCCCGCGCGTGCTGCAGAGCCCGACGACCGAGCGCACGGACGTCGAGACCGCGCTCAACCGCCTGGCGCCGAGCGGCGGGACGGCGACCGGCGAGGCGATCGCCGCCGCGGTGCGCACGCTGCGCACGCCCACGCGCACCGGCCGGCGCCCGCCGCCGAGCGCGATCGTGCTGCTGTCCGACGGCGCCTCGACCAAGGGCAAGGATCCGGTGCAGGCCGCGCGCGAGGCCCGGCGGGCCAGGATCCCGGTCTACACGATTGCGCTGGGCACCCCCCAGGGAACGATCGAGGTGCCGCGGCCGGGCGGCGCCGGCGGCACCGAGGTGCGCCGCGTCCCGCCGGACCCGCGGAGCCTCGCCGAGGTCGCGCGGGCGTCGGGCGGCGAGACCTTCACCGCGGACAACGCGGGCGAGCTGAAGCGCGTGTACGACCGCCTCGGCTCGCAGCTCGGCACGGAGAAGCGCAAGCGCCAGCTCACGTCGAGCTTCGCCGGCGGCGCGCTCGTGCTGCTGCTCGCCGGGGCCGGGATGTCGCTCGCATGGTTCGGGCGGTTGGTGTGATGACGACGAAGGGAACGGAATGACCGAGTTCGACGACTTCACGGGTGCGGGCGCCCGCGCGCAGCAGCAGGCGCGCTTCGACGAGGCGCGCGATGCCCTGGAGAGCGCGCTGCACGAGATCAAGCGCGTCATCGTCGGCCAGGACGCGATGCTGGAGCGGCTGCTCGTGGCGCTCCTCGCCGGCGGCCACGTGCTGCTGGAGGGCGTGCCCGGGCTGGCGAAGACGCTGACGGTCAAGACGCTCGCGCAGGTGCTGGGGGGGACGTTCCGCCGCATCCAGTTCACGCCGGACCTCGTGCCCTCCGACCTCGTCGGCACGCGGATCTACCGGCCGGACACCGGCAAGTTCGACATCGAGCTCGGCCCCGTCTTCGGCAACTTCCTGCTCGCCGACGAGATCAACCGCGCGCCCGCCAAGGTGCAGTCGGCGCTGCTCGAGGTCATGCAGGAGGGCCAGGTCACGATCGGCGGCGAGACGTTCCCGGTGCCGCAGCCGTTCCTCGTCATGGCGACGCAGAACCCGATCGAGTCCGAGGGCACGTACCCGCTGCCGGAGGCCCAGGTCGACCGCTTCCTGCTGAAGATCGTCGTGGACTACCCGACGTTCGGCGAGGAGGCCGCTGTCGTCGGGCGCAGCCTGGCCGAGCCGGCCGAGGTGCGCGAGCTGCTCGCCCTCGACGACCTCGACCGGTTCGCGGCGACGGCGGAGGGCGTGCTCGTCGACCGCGACGTCATCTCCTACGCGGTGCAGCTCGCCGACGCGACCCGCAACCCGGCCCGCTACGGGCTCGACGACCTCGCGACGCTCGTCGACTACGGCGCCAGCCCGCGCGGGCCGATCAGCGTGATTCACGCCGCCCGCGCCCTCGCGCTCCTGCGCGGCCGCGGCCACGTGATCGCCTCCGACGTGCGCGACCTCGCGCCGGACGTGCTGCGCCACCGGCTCGTGCTCTCCTACGACGCGCTCAGCGAGGGGATCACGGCCGACGACGTGCTCGACCGCGTCCTCGCTGCCGTCGAGGTGCCGCCGTCCGACCACCTCCGCCGCCGGCAGGCCGCCGCGTGAGAAGCTCCGCCGGACTGCGCGTCCCGGACGGCCGGCAGGGTCCCGGGCCGATGCCCTCGTCGCTCGTCGAGGAGCTCGACCTGGCCGTGGCGCGGCGCGCCGCGGGACTCCTGCCCGGCGACCGGCGCGCCGCCGGCGTGGGCAGCGGCACGGAGCTCGCCCAGCTGCGCGCGTACCAGATCGGCGACGACGTGCGCCAGATCGACGCCGCGGCGACGGCTCGCACCGGCGTGCCGCACGTGCGGGTGCACGTGCCGGAGCGCACGCTGACCACATGGCTCGTGATCGACGTGTCGCCGTCGATGGCGTTCGGCACCGCCCAGCGGCTCAAGTCGGACGTCGCCGAGGGCGTGGCGCTCGTGATCGGCCGGCTGGCGATCCGCCGCGCCGGCCGCATCGCGCTCGTGACGTGCGGCTCCGGGCGCACCCGGCTGGTGCCGCCGCGCGGAAGCCGCCCGGCGCTGATCGGTCTGAAGCGCACGCTGGCCGAGGGCGTCGCCGCCGACGGCCAGAGCGACCCCGACGCGCTCGTCAAGGCGCTCGGCCGCGTCGGCCGGGTCTCGAACCAGCCGGGCTTCGTGGTGGTGGTATCGGACTTCCGCGGGCCCGACAATTGGACGGCCGCCATGGGCTCGCTGCGCATGCGCCACTCCGTGCTCGCCGTCGAGGTGCGCGATCCGCGCGAGGGCGCGCTCCCCGCGGTCGGCCGGCTCGCGCTCGTCGACCCGGAGACCGGCGAGCGGATCGAGGTCGACTCCAACAACCGCCGGCTGCGCGAGCGCTTCGCCGCGACCGAGCGCCGCGAGCGCGAGCACATCGCCAGCGAGCTGCGCCGCCTGCGCGTCGACCACGTGGTGCTGTCGACCGACCGCGACTGGCTGTTCGACCTCGGGCGGACCATGCGATGACGCCGCTGGCCATCGGCTTCGAGACGCCGATCGCGCTCGTCGGGCTCGCGCTGATCCCGATGGTGCTCATGCTGCAGCGCACGTTCCGGCGCCGGGCCCAGCGCTACGCGGTGCGGTACACCGCCGTGTCCACGCTCCGTGCGGTCGTGGGCACGACGCCGGCGTGGCGCCGGCAGCTGCCCGCGGCGCTCGCGCTGCTCGCGATGGCCGCGCTGATCTTCGCGCTCGCCAAGCCGAACCGGACCGTGGCGGTGCCGGCCGAGCAGGCCTCGGTCGTCCTCGTCACCGACCACTCACGCTCGATGATGGCCACCGACGTCTCGCCGACCCGGTTGGAGGCCGCGCGCGACGCCGCGCTGCGGTTCCTCGACAAGGTGCCCCGCCCGGTGCGCGTGGGCGCGGTCGCCTACTCGGACGCGCCCGACGCCGTGCAGACGCCGACGACCCGCCGCGACGACGTGCGCCGGATCATCAACGGCCTCGTGGCCGACGGCTCGACCGCCACCGGCGACGCCCTCGCCGCCGCGCTCGAGGGCATCTCGCGCGACCGCAAGAACGGGCGCCGGCCGCCCGCGGCGATCGTGCTGCTGTCCGACGGCAAGACGACGACCGGGCGCGATCCGGTCCAGGTCGCGCGCCGCGCCGGGCGCGCGAAGGTGCCGATCTTCACCGTCGCGCTCGGCACCCCCGGCGCCACGATCCCGAACCCGTATCCGTACGCGTCGCCGCTCCCGGTTCCCCCCGACCCGGTGACGCTCCGGCGCATCGCCTCGGAGTCCAAGGGCCGCGCGTACACCGTCGAGGACGCGGGCGAGCTGGCGACCATCTACCAGCGGCTGGGCTCGAGCATCGGCACGCGCAAGCGCCAGCAGGAGATCACCGCGGTGTTCGCCATCGGCGGCCTGCTGCTGCTGGCGGGCGCCGCGGCGGCGTCGCTGCGCTGGTCGGGCCGGCTGCCCTGAGCCCGCCGTGCCGGCGGCCGACGGCAAGCTGACCGTCGACCGGCTGCCCGACACCGGCCACACCGGCGGCCGGCGGCCGGCGGCACCCACGCGAGTACGAACAGCGGACGGTCGGCTTCCTCGACCGAGCGCTCGGCGCCCGCGGACCCTCAGGCATCTGCCGCGTCGCCCAGCAGCCGCTCCACGAGCACGCAGTCCTTCCATTCGCCGTCGAGGCGGCCGTGGTGGCGCTGGACGCCGACGACCTCGAAGCCGGCCGCGACGTGCGCCGCGATGCTGGCGGCGTTGTCGGCGAAGACGCGCGAGGTCAGCTTGTACAGGCCGGCCGCCTCGGCGGCGGCGCACAGCTCGGCCAGCAGCGCGCGGCCGACCCCGCGGCCGCGCGCGGCCCGGGCCACGTAGACGCCGTGCTCGCCGACGCCCGCGTACACGCAGCGGTCCGAGTAGGGCCCGACGCGCGCCCAGCCGGCAACTCGGCCGTCGAGCGTCGCGACCAGGAACGGCAGGCCGTCGGCGAGCCAGTCCGCGACCTCGGCCGGGTCGCGTTCGCGGGTCTCGAACGTGGCGACGCGGTCGGCGATGCCCTCGTTGTAGATCGCCGCGACGGCGGCGGCGTCTGATGGCGCGGCGGCACGGACGAGCAACGCAGGCATGCCGCATCTTCGCGCTCGCCCGCGCCTCCGGCGTCGTCCGCGCCGCGGTCGTCGCGGCCGCGGCCCGGCCGCGGTCGTCGCCGCCGCTGTCGTCCGAGCCGCCGCCGTGCGCGCCGCGGCCCGACTCGACCTCGGTGGCCCGCCAGCGGCCGTTGGCGCGGCGCATCGTGGCCCCGATGCTCGACCCCGCCCGCAGGCGGGCGAAGCTCGTGCGCTCGAAGCGCGTGGAGCGCGTCACCACCACGGTGAACGTCCCTCGCTCGCTGTCGCGCAGGCGGAAGCCGCGCGCGTCGCGGTCGACCGAGACGACGCGGCCCTCGATGTGGCGCACGGTGGCAGCCGAGGCCGTGCCGACGGCCGCCACGGCGGCGACGGACGGCATGCTCCTGGGACTCATGGTCTGACCTCCTGAAGGAAGGGTGGTGCTGTCCGCAGACAGCGCCACCGCCCGAGGGCGCGGCGTCGTACGAGCTGCTGACCGGCGGCGCGCCCCGCCCCAGGGAAGCGTTCGCGGCGTGGCGGTGCCTCCTGTGCACGTCCGCTGCGGCAAGCCGCAGCGGAGCGGACGCTATGAGCGCCGGGCGCGCTCGGCACGACGCACGACGGCGTGCCGAGCGTCGCGGAGGCGCGCCAGGCGCCGGCCGGTCGTCCGCCCCGCGCACGTCGCCGGCACGCCCGCCCCGGCCGTCGCGACGGCGAGCGCCGGCGCAGCGCTCGCCCCGGCCGCGCGCACGAAGGCGCGGGCGGCCACGCCCGCCGCGAGCACCGCGGCGACGCCACCGAGCACGAGCCCGGCGCG
>DATAAR010000054.1:0-13240 GCA_036259975.1 Solirubrobacteraceae bacterium
CGATGACGCTGCTGCAGGCGCTCGCGCTGGCGGCGGCCGGGCTCGTGGCCGGGACGGCGAGCGCGATGGCCGGCGGCGCCTCGATCATCACGTTCCCCGTGCTGCTCGCCATGGGCGTGCCGCCGCTGGCCGCCAACGTGACGAACACCGTCGGCCTCACGCCGGTCGCGGTCGGCGCGGCGCTCGGCTCGGCGCCCGAGCTGCGCCGCCAGCGCCGGCGGCTGGCGGCGCTTGCGCCGGCGGCGCTGATCGGCGCGGCCGGCGGAACGGCGCTGCTGCTCTCCACGCCGGGCGACACGTTCGGCGCGATCGTGCCCGCGCTGATCGCCGGCTCGTGCCTGCTCATGCTCGCCCAGCCTTGGCTCGTGCGCCACACGCTGGCCGGCGGCGGCCGGCGCCGGCGGCGCCGCGCGGTCGCGCAGGCGAGCACGCTCCTCGTCGGCGCGTACACCGGCTACTTCGGCGCCGCGTCGGGCGTGATGTTCATGGCGCTCGTGGGTCTCGTCTCGGCGGCCTCGCTGCACGAGCTCAACGCCGTCAAGAACATGCTCGTCGGCGCGGCCAACGCGCTTGCCAGGGTGATCTTCGTGCTCGTCGCTCCAGTGCGCTGGCCGATGGCGGCGGCGCTCGCGGTCGGCGCCGTCATCGGCGGCGCAGCCGGCGCGCTCCTGGCGCGCCGCATCCCCGCGCCGTACCTGCGCACCGCGATCGCGCTGGTCGGCCTCGCGGTCGCCGCGCGGCTCGCGCTCTGAGCCTCAGCCCAGCGCCAGCGCCGCCACTCCGGCGCAGATCGCCGCCGCCGCGAGAAGCCGCCGGCGCCTGTCGCCCTCGGACAGCACCGTGGTGCCCAGCACCGCGCCGGCGAGGATGCTGAGCTCGCGCGCCGGCGCGACGTAGCTGACCGGCGCGCGCGCGAGCGCGAACAGCACGAGGATGTACGCGAGCGGGCTCAGCACCGCGACGCCGAGCGCCTGGCGGCGGTGGGCGCGCCACGTGCGGCGCAGCTCCGGCCCGCGGTGCAGGACGAACGGGGTGAGCAGCAGCCCCTCGGCCAGGTTCGTGCCCCAGTAGTAGACGACCGGCGAGATCCCGTGCGCGCCGACCGCCTGCTTGTCCCACAGCGTGTAGCCGGCGATCGCCACGCCGGTCAGCAGTGCGAAGCCGACCGCCCGGCGCGCGTCGCCCGCGCGCGCGTGGCCGCGGAGCGCCAGCGACAGCACGGCGGCGACGATGATCGCGCCGCCGAGAAGCGCGAGCGCGCTCGGGCGCTCGCCGAGCGCGACGATGGCCGCGAAAGTCGCGAGCAGCGGCCCGGTTCCGCGCGCGAGCGGGTAGACGAGCGACAGGTCGCCCTCGCGGTAGCCGCGCTGCAGCGCCACGAAGTACAGCGCGTGCAGCGCGCCGCTCCCGGCCATGAGCCCGATCGCGGCCAAGTCGACCGGCCCGGGATCCAGGGCGAGCGCGACGCCGAGCACGGGCACGTAGAGCACGGCCGCGGCCACCGTGAACAGCCACACGAACGTGGCCCCGCCGTCCGCGGTCTTGGCGAGCACGTTCCACGCGGCGTGGGCGCCGGCGGCCATCAGGACGAGGACGAGCGCGGAGGCGGGCACCTACGCGCGCGCGAGCACGTGCTCGACGACCCGGCCGATCCGGCGCTCGCGCGTCTCCGGCCGCTTGGCCTCCTGCACCCACTCGACCCACTCGCGGCGATGCGAGAACGAGGCGCTGTCGAACGCGGCGCGCGCTCCGTGCACGGCGCCGAGCGCGGCTGCGAGGTCCTCCGGCACCTCGACGGTGCGCGGCTCGGCCTCGGCGACGAGCGCCACGTCCACCGCGTCGCCGACCGCGACGCCCGCCGCCTCGCGGTTGGCGCGGTTCAGCGGCAGGTAGTGGCGATCGCCGTAGCGCATGACCGTGCTGCGGTACGTATGGCCGTTCACGGTCACTCGGACCGGCGCGCGCACGCCCCCGAAGACGGCGGGCACGTCGAGCGGCACCTCGATGAACGTTCCGCCCTCCTGCGCGCCGACGGTGCTCTGGAACCGCGCCTCGGCCACCTCGGCAGCGTAGTCGGTGCGCGCGGTCGCGCCGGGAGCGCGCGGTACTGTCCACCCGGCATGCAGAGCGCCTCCGCGCTGGACATCCTGGTCGTCGACGACGACGAGCCGCTCCGGGACATGCTCACGCGGTCCTTCGAGCGCGAGGGCCACCGGGTCACCGCCGTGCCCGATGGGCACGAGGCGCTCGCCCGCGCGGCCGAGCAGGACTTCGACGTCGTGCTGCTCGACGTCGCGCTCGGCGCCGGTCCCGCCGGGCACGACGTCGCCCGCGAGCTGCGCGCCCGGCGCGCCGTCGTCCCCATCATCATGCTGACCGCGCTCGACAGCGAGGCCGACGTGGTCCAGGGCCTCGAGGCGGGCGCGGACGACTACGTCACGAAGCCGTTCGGGCTGGCCGAGCTGCGAAGCCGCATCCGCGCCGTCCTGCGCCGCGCCCAGGGGCGGGTGGTCGAGGGCGTCGTCGCGGTCGGGCCGGTCACGATCGACCAGCGTGCGCGGCAGGTCACGGTCAACGGCGCGCCGGTGCGCGTGACGTTCTCGGAGTTCGAGGTGCTGTCCTGCCTCATGGAGCGCCCGGGCAAGCTGTTCACCCGGCAGGAGCTCCTGCGCGCGATCTGGGGCGACAGCGCCTACCGCGACCCGCGCGCGATCGACGTCCATATCCGCCACCTGCGCGAGAAGCTCGAGGAGCGCCCCGAGGAGCCGAGCCTGATCCTCACGGTGCGCGGCGCGGGGTACCGCTTCCGGGAGCAGTGATGGCCGTGCCGCGGCGCTCGGGCCTGCGCGGGCGGCTGCTGGTCGCGCTCGTGGCGACGAGCGCGCTGACGCTGGCGGTGGCCGCCGCGGCGCTGCTGCCGCCGCTGCAGGAGCGGCTGCGCGAACAGCGCGCGGACGACCTCGAGGCGGCGACGATCGCCGACGCCGCCGGGTTCGAGCGCGAGCTGCGACGGATCCTCGCCCGCAACCGCGGCAGGCCCGCGCGCGAGGTCAGCACCGCGCTCACGGTCGGCATCCAGGAGCGCGCGCTCGACCTGCGCCAGCGCACCGGAGCGCGCGTCGTGGTCGACGACGGCGTCCCGCCCACCGATCCCGAGCGCCCGCCGTCGGTGTACGACACGGACGTCGCCGCGAGCCTCCCGCTGCGCCAGATCCTGCGGACGCTGAACGACCAGCGCGACCAGCGCACCATCGCGGACGGCAACGTGACGGTGAGCGTCTACCTCGGCGTCAGCGAGCGCGAGCCGTTCGTGCTCGTCACCCAGAAGCCGCTCACCGACGTCGCCGCGGCCGTCGACCAGGTCCGCAACGCGTTCCTCGCCGCCGCCGGCATCGGCCTCATCGTCGCGGTCGTGCTCGCCATCGCGCTGTCCACGACGCTGTCGCGGCGGCTGGCGCGGCTGCGCGCCGCCGCGGTCCGCGTCGCCGCCGAGGGGCCCGACGCCCCGGCTCCACACGACGACGGGCGCGACGAGGTCGGCGACCTCGCGCGGACGCTCGCGACGATGCAGGAGGAACTGCGCCGCCAGGAGGCCGCGCGGCGCGCGTTCGTGTCGACCGCCTCCCATGAGCTGCGCACGCCGCTGACGTCGCTGCAGGGCACGCTCGAGCTTCTCGAGGAGGACCTGCGCGACGGGCGGCTCGACATCGGCGACGCGCAACGTCAGGTTGCCGGCGCACAGACCGAGCTGCGCCGCCTCGCCCGCCTCGCCACCGAGCTGCTCGACCTGAGCCGCCTCGACGCCGCGGTCCCGTTGCGCTCGGAGCCGGTCGAGCTCGGTGAGCTGTGCCGCGCGGTCGCCGCGGAGTTCGGGCTGCAGGCGCGCGAGCGCGACATCGAGGTGCTGGTCGAGCCGCCGCCCGGGCCGTGCTGGGCGTCGGGCGACCCCGGAGCGGTCGCGCGCGTCGTGCGCATCCTCATCGACAACGCGCTGCGCCACTCGCCGGATGAGGAAGCCGTGCACGTCGTGCCCGCCTATCACGGCGAGCACGCCACCGTCGAGGTGTGCGACCGCGGGCCCGGTGTCCCTGAGGCGGATCGCGATCGCATCTTCGAGCGCTTCCAGCGCGGCTCGGCGCCCTCGGGCAGCGGCGGCTTCGGCCTGGGCCTCGCGATCGGCCGCGAGCTCGCAGGGCGGATGGGCGGCACGCTCGAGCTCGCCGCCGGGGCCGAGGCGGCCACGGGCGCGCGGTTCGTGCTCAGCCTGCCGATCGAGCTCCCCGCCGGCTCGCACCACGCCGGCGAGGCGGCCCAGACGGCGGTCCAGCCCCAGACGTAGCCTCGCGCCCGGCGGGCGCGCCGGGCCGGTCGCGCAGGAATCGCCGCGCCGAGCGCGTATGCCGTTCGGACCGACCCTTCGGGAGGAGCGGCGCGATGGTGGACCGGTGCCGGCGTCTCATGAGGTCCTCGCCCCTCGGAGTGCTGCTGGGCGGCGCGCTGGTCGGGCTGTTCGGGCTCGTCACGATCACGGTGGTGCCGCTCGCGGTCGGGCCCGACCGGATTGCGGAGCGGCGCGCCGCAGCGGCGCCGCCGCCGGCACGAGCCGAGCGCCGCGCCACGTCGATCACCATCGGCTGGGTCGGCGACATCACGCCGGGATCGCGCTACGGGCTGCCGGCGGCGGGCGGGCGCGGGCTCTTCGCCGCGGTCCGCAGGGCGCTGCGCGAGCCCGACCTGATGGCCGGCAACCTCGAGGGCACGTTCTCGCGGGGAGGCGTGTCGAAGTGCGGTGCGGGCGCGGCCGACTGCTACGCGTTCCAGGCGCCGCCCGGGAATGCGCGCGCGCTGAGCGAGGCTGGGTTCGATCTGGTGAACCTCGCGAACAACCACAGCTTCGACTACGGCCGCGACGGGCAGTGGCAGACGCTCACCGCGCTGAACGCCGCGCGGATCGCGTTCACCGGGCTGCCGGCGCACGTGCGCGTCCTGACCCGGCGTGGCATTCGCGTCGCGTTCATCGGGTTCTCGACGTACCGCTGGACGACGTCGATGAACGATGCGCGCATGGTGCGCGCGCTCGTCGACCAGGGCGCGGCGATCGCCGACGTCGTCGTCGTCCTCTTCCACGCCGGCGCCGAAGGCTCCGAGCGCACCGCCGTTCCGCCGGGCCGCGAGTGGGCGTTCGGCGAGGACCGCGGCGACTCGCGCGCGTTCGCCCATCTCGCGATCGACGCGGGCGCCGACCTCGTGCTCGGCTCAGGGCCGCATGTCATCCGGGGCATCGAGACCTACCGCGGGCGGCTCATCGCCTACTCCCTCGGGAACTTCGCCGGCGTGCGCAACTTCGCGTCCGGCGGGCCGCTCTCGCAGTCGGGCATCCTCAGCGTGCGCGTCGACCGCAGCGGCCGTGTGCGCAACGGCTGGTGGCACGGGGTCGCGCTGGACGCCTCCGGCACGCCGCGCCCGGACGGCGGTGCGTCGCGTGCGCTCGTCGCGCGGCTGTCGGCGCGCGACTTCGGGGCCGGAGCGGCGCGGGTCCGTCCGAGCGGGCGCGTCCTGCCCGCGCCCGCGGAGCGCCGGTGAGCGCCGGCGCGGCGGTCCGGCGCCTGGGCGCGCCCGAGCCGTCCGCACCACCTGGCAGGGTTCGTCTCCCACCGCACCGGAGGAGCGTGCTCGATGGCGAAGTTCCTGTTCGAGGTTTCCTACACCCGCGACGGAGCCCAGGGAATCCGGACGGCAGGCGGCACCAAGCGGCGCGACGCGGTGGCGAAGGTCGCCGAGAGCGCCGGGGGCCGCATCGAGAGCTTCTACTTCGCGTTCGGGGATCGCGACGCGTTCGCCATCCTCGACCTGCCGGACAACGAGAGCGCGACGGCCGTGGCGCTGACGGTCAACGCCAGCGGCGCCGCCGCGGTCCGCACGGTGGTGCTCCTCACCGCGGAGGAGGTCGACGCCGCGGCCGAGCGCTCGGTCGAGTACACGCCGCCCGGCGGCTGAACGGGCCCTACGCCGACGCCGGCTGGGGCTGCGGCGGCGGCCGGGACTCGCGCAGCAGCGCGCCGATCTCGCGGCGACCGCCGACGCAGGTCACCAGGGCGACGAGCCCGACGAGGGTGATCGGCACGAACAGCAGGAATCGCACGAGCACGACGTAGGCGAGCGCGGCCGGCTGCCCCGCGCTCGTGACGAGGCCGACGCCGAGGAGCACCGCCGCGTCGAAGGTGCCGACGTAGCCGGGCGCCGCCGGCACGAGCGCGGCCATGTTCGCCAGTGCCATCACGTACAGCCCGTCGAGGAGGCTGAGGTCGATTCCGGCCACGCCGCCGACGACCGCGTACACCCCGCCCTCGACGAGCCACAGCGCCATCGAGAGCAGCAGCAGCGCCGCGCCGCGCCGGCTCCACAGGCGCCGCGACGGCGCGACGAGCGCAACGACGACATCGCGCGCGCGCCGGCCCGCGGCGGTGCGGCGACCCAGCAGCCACGCGCCGCCCGCCGCGGCCGCGAGCGCCGCGGCGGCCAGCGCGAGCGTCCAGCCCGGCACGCCGAGCGGCAGGCGCAGGGTCGTGACGAGCACGACGAAGACGAGTCCGAGCGCGGCCGCGTCGAGCATCCGCTCGGCGACCAGCGTGCCGACCGTCCCGGCCGCGGGGGCGCCGGTCCGCCGGGCGGTGAGGAACGCCTTCATGACGTCGCCGGCGCGCGCGGGCAGCGCGTTGTTGCCCATGTAGCCGATCGTCGTCAGCGCGTAGGCGTCGGCGCGCGAGCAGCGCGCGCGGCCGTCGGCCAGCAGCGCGCGCCAGCGCTCCCCGCGCAGCAGCGTGGCGAGCGCGTACAGCGCCAGGCCGGCACCGAGCGCCGGCAGCGCGGTGCCGGCCGCGGGCAGGTCCGGCAGGGGCTGGCGGGACGCCCACCAGACGACCGCCGCGAGCGCGGCGGCCGACACGGCGAGCTGGACGGCGATGGCGCGCGAGCGCGGCAAGTGCGTTACGAGACCTCGCTGAGCGCCTGCTGCATCGCGGGCGTCTGCGGGGCGTCCTTGTACGGCTGCTCGGGCTCCTGGTGCTCCTCGTGGTAGGCGCTCTCCACGTTGACCTCCCAGATGTCGTGCCCGGTGCCGTGCAGCAGGTTGTCGACGGCGCGCATCGCGCTGAGCATCGAGTGGTCGGAGTTGTTGTACCGGTGCAGCCCGTTGCGGCCGACCTGCTGCAGGTTGGTCAGGCCGCCGAGCCAGCCCTTGATGACGTCGACGCGCTCTGAGTAGTCGGCGTCGTACATCGGATAGGCGAGCGGGACGCGCACCACGTAGCCGCGGCGCACCTTGTCGGCCTGGGCGAGCCCGAGCTTCTCGAGCTCCGCCGTGGCCAGCGCGACGAGCTCGTCGTCGCCCATGGTCCAGAGGTCGTCGCCCTTGAAGCAGAAGTACTCGAGGCCGACGCAGGCCGTGTCGGGGTCGGGCACCATCCAGGGGCTCCAGGACCGGTAGTTCTGGATGCGCCCGACGCGGACGTCCGGCTCGTGGATGTAGATCCAGTTGTCCGGGAAGACGTCCTCGCCGTCGAGCACGAGCGCGACCGTGAGGAAGTCGCGGTAGCGCAGGCCGAACGCGGCCTCCTGGACCTGGGCCGGCGCCTCCGGGTCCGCGATGCCGACCGTCGCGCGCAGCGGCAGCGACGAGATGACCGCCTTCGGCTCGATGACCTCGTCGGGGGTGTGGACCGCGATGACCTCGCCGTCGGAGGCGATCTCCAGGCGCGTCGCGGGCGCGCTCAGCCGCACCTCGCCGCCGAGCTCCTCGATGCGCGACGTCATCGTCTCCCACATCTGCCCCGGGCCGTAGCGGGGGTACTGGAACTGCCCGATCAGCGACTTGATCTTGTCGCCGCGATTGCCGAAGAAGGCCGCCTTCGCGGCGCTGAAGAACGACAGGCCCTTGATGCGCTGCGCGGCCCACTCCGCGCGCAGCTCCGTGGTGGGCACGCCCCACACCTTCTCGGTGTAGGACTTGAAGAAGTGCTTGTACAGGCGCTTGCCGAAGCGGTTGGACACCCACTGCTCGACGTTGTCCTCGCGGCCCTTGGGCTTCACCGCCGCCCACAGGTAGGACAGCAGGCACAGCGGCAGCTCGATCGGGCCGAGCTTGCGGATCACGTCCGCGCCACGCAGCGGGTAGTCGAGGAACTTGCCCCGCCAGTAGATCCGCGACATGCGCGGCCGCATGAGGAACTCGTCGCCCATGATCTCGAGCCAGAGGTCGTTGACCTCCTTGCTCTTCGTGAAGAAGCGGTGGCCGCCCAGGTCGAAGCGGTAGCCGTCGGGATCGACGACCGTCTTCGCGAGCCCGCCGACCTGGCCATCGGCTTCCAGGACGATCACGCGGCGGCCGGCCTTGGCCAGCAGGTAGCCGGCGGTCAGGCCGGCGGGGCCGCCGCCGATGACGACGTAGGGGCGTCCGCCGGCGCTGTCGCCGGAGGACTGCGGGAGATCGAGGTCGGCAAGGCTCATGGCGCACACCTTTCCCGCTGCGCGCGCGAATCCCGGCGGCGCCTAACCGTCGCTAACAGTTCCTAACGGCCGAGCCGCACGCGAAATCTGCGCCGTTCACGGCGTCGCGCCGGCTCCGAACAGCTCGCGATCTCGCGGCGTGACGAACGCAGCCCGGCCACGCCGAGCGTCGCGGCGCCGGGCGCGGCCGCGCACGTTTTGGCGTGCCCGCGTCCGTGGGCATGATCAGACGCGACTGCCCGCGACGGGCGCGCGGCGTGCGCCCAGGAAGGTGAGCCCATGAAGGCCGTTACCTGGCACGGGAAGCGCGACGTCCGCGTCGACATGGTGCCCGACCCGACGATCGAGAAGCCGACGGACGCGATCGTCCGCATCACGACGACGGCGATCTGCGGATCGGACCTGCATCTCTACGAAGTCCTCGCGCCGTTCATGGAGGAGGGCGACATCCTTGGGCACGAGGCGATGGGCATCGTCGAGGAGGTCGGCAGCGCCGTGGAGAACATCCGGCCGGGCGACCGGGTCGTGATGCCGTTCCAGATCGCGTGCGGGCACTGCTACATGTGCGAGCGCGACCTCCAGACCCAGTGCGAGACCACCCAGGTCCGCGAGCACGGCATGGGGGCGGCGCTGTACGGCTACACGAAGCTCTACGGCCAGGTCCCCGGCGGGCAGGCGCAGTACCTCCGGGTGCCCCACGCCAACTACAACCCGATCAAG
Organism: Solirubrobacteraceae bacterium; assembly: GCA_036259975.1. Classification (GTDB taxonomy): domain Bacteria; phylum Actinomycetota; class Thermoleophilia; order Solirubrobacterales; family Solirubrobacteraceae; genus JAOPZW01. The sequence continues at coordinate 9,226 of DATAAR010000054.1, forward strand.
GTGCCGGAGGGCCTGCCGGACGAGCGCTTCGTCTACCTCTCCGACGTGCTGCCGACCGCGTGGCAGGCGGTGGAATACGCGGCCATCCCGGACGGCGACAGCGTCGTCGTGCTCGGGCTCGGCCCGATCGGCGACATGTGCTCCCGGCTCGCGCTCCACCGCGGCCACCGGGTGATCGGCGTCGACCTCGTGCCGGAGCGCCTGGAGCGCGTGCGCCGGCGCGGCGCGGAGGTGCTCGACCTGCGCGAGCACGACAGCGACCTCGGGGAGGTCGTCCGGGACATGACCGACGGCCGCGGCCCCGACTCCGTCATCGACGCGGTCGGGATGGAGGCACATGGCGCGCCGGTCGCCAAGCTGGCCCAGCAGATGACCGGCCTGCTGCCCAAGCCGGTCGCCTCGAAGCTCATGGAGACCGCGGGCGTCGACCGCCTGCACGCGCTCCACCTCGCGATCGATATCGTCCGGCGCGGCGGCACGATCTCGCTCATCGGCGTCTACGGCGGCATGGCCGACCCGCTGCCGATGCTCACGCTGTTCGACAAGCAGATCCAGCTGCGGATGGGCCAGGCCAACGTCCGCCGCTGGTGCGACGACATCCTGCCGCTGCTCGTGGACGGCGACCCGCTCGGCACCGAGCAGTTCCACACGCACCAGCTTCCGCTCGACGATGCGCCCCGTGCTTACGAGAAGTTCCAGCGCAAGGAGGACGGCATGGTGAAGGTCCTGCTCAAGCCCTGAGCGGCGCGGGCCGAGCCCTGAACTGCGGTCGCGCTAGAGCCGCTCGTAGAGGACGAGCCGCACGCCCTTCGGCCGGCGGCCGTTCAGGTGCGGCGCCGCGAGCACCCGGGAGAGGCGCTCGTCGCGGTCGAGCACGCGCTGCCACTGCGCCGAGCGGCGGCGGACCAGGCTCGTCCACGGGGCGCGCCAGCCGCCGCTGCGGATGATCGGCGCCACGAGCAGCAGGCGCTGGCCCGAGCGCAGCGTGCGGACGAGCGCGTCCTCGGTCGGCGTCGGCTTGGCCGCCAGCAGGCGTTCGCGCACGTCGCGCCAGTCCATCACGCGGGGGTCGGCCACGGGGCCCATGGAGTTCGCCCAGCGCAGGCCGGGCGGCAGGTACACGTGCATCACGGGGCCCTGCTCGGGGTGCGTCGCGACGACCAGATCGCCCGGCTCCAGGCGGTCTCGCACGAGCACCGCGGCGGTGTGGGCGTTGCTCTTGCTGTTGAGCGCGCCCGTGCGCGGGTTGAACCAGAGGATCACCAGGCCGACCAGGACGACCAGGCCGAGCGTGCCCGCCCGTGCGAGGCCGGCGGCGCCGAGCAGCAGCAGCGGCGCGAGGAACACGGACAGGTAGCGCAGCGCCCACGCCGGCGAGATCTGCGACACGAGCCACGCCACCATGAAGCCGACGGCGAGCATGGTCAGCAGGGCGAGCGCGCCGCGCGCCTTCGGTCCCCGCAGCCGCGGCCCGACCAGGAGGCTGGCGAGGCCGCTGCCGCCGGCCAGCGCGAACGCGGTGGCCGCCGACGCGCCGCTGAGCAGCGCGGTGAGCCCCGCGAGCGCTGTGGACGGCGAGGGCGGGTTCGACCACGGCGCGCCGGTGTGGCGGACCTGGAACAGCAGGGTCGGCACCCAGGGCAGGTAGGCGAGCGCGACGGCGCCGTAGGCGAGGGCGGCGTCGCGCAGCAGTGCCCTGCGGCCCGGGTCGCCCCGCATCAGGACCAGCACGGCCGCGGCCGTGCCGACACCCAGGTACAGGCCGTAGTTGTGGGTGTACAGCAGCAGCGCGAGCGAGAGCGCGAACACGGGCAGCCACGCTCGCCGCCGGTGCACGAAGCCCAGGACGAACGCCGTGATCATGATCAGGCTGAGCAGGACCACCAGCGCGTACATCCGCGCCTCCTGCGCGTAGTACGTGAGGAACGGATTCAGCGCCGCGAGGAGCGCCGCGATCCAGCCCGCCCGGGGCCCGAACAGCGCCCGGCCGGCGACGAACGCGGTCGGCACGATCAGCGTGGCGATCGCGACCGAGAGCGCGTGCGTATCGGCCTCACCGTGGTCGAAGATCCGCATCCAGACGCCGAGCAGCATGTAGTAGAGCGGCGGCGAGCCGTCCTGGCGCAGGACGCCGGGGATGTCGAGCAGCGGTTGCGAGCCAATGCCCACGGACAGTCCTTCGTCGATCCAGTAGCGGGCATGGATCGCCTGAGTCCGCAGCGCCACCGAGAAACCGGCCAGGAACGCCACGCCCAGCGCCACGCGGAGCTCGACCGGCAGGGCCCAGAAGCGCGCGATCGGCGGGCGCAGCCGCTCGAGCGGCGCGGCGACCGCGCTCACGCGCCTCCCTTCCCGCACGCCGCCACGATCCGCCAGCCGGGCGCGACGCTCAGCGTGCGCAGCTGGGACGCGTTGCCGAGCGTGCGGAGGGACGGCGCCGGCCGGCTGGAGCCGTTCGAGCGGACCCGGAAGACCACCGCCGGCCGTCGCGGCACCAGGCTCGAGACCTGGGTCGTGTGGAGGCGCATGTACCAGGCCACCACCGGCACCTGGAACGGCCCCGTGTACACGTGGCCGCACGCGCGCAGGCGCTCGGGTCCGCCGGCGCGAGCGACCAGCGTGCCGACGTTGTCGTTGAGACGCGCCTGGTACGTGAGCGCGCGGATGTCGGCCGGCACGCGATGCACGGCGGGCGCGGCAAAGGCGGCCCCCAGGGCCACGGCGACCGCGACGGCGACCGCGCCGCTCGCGGCGCGGGCGCCGAGCACGGCGCGCACCGCCCAGCCCACGCCGATCCCCGCCAGCAGCCACAGCAGCGCGGCCGGCATCACGAGGTAGCGGACGTTCCCCGAGAAGCCGTCGGAGGTCATGATCGCGACCTCGACGACCCACAGCAGGGCGGCGGCGACGAGCGCTCCCACGACGCGGAGATCGCGCCGCGAGGCCGGGCGGCGGGCGAGGGCGACCAGGACCAGCGCAGCGAGCCCGACCCAGACCCCCGGCGTCAGCATCGACGAGAACTGCTCGAGAACGGCGCGAACCGGGTCGTCGGCGAAGGCGGGGCTGTTCGAGCGAGGGGTCTGCGCGCGGTGGGCGGCGCGGAGCAGGTCGCCGGAGCCCCACCACTCCGGCAGCAGCCAGAGCGCCGGCAGCGACGCGAAGCCCCCGATCACGAGCGTGCGCACGGCCGGCGCGCGCCAGAGCAGCCACAGGCCGTAGAGGCCGACGAACGGCCACGCCTCCGGGCGCAGGAGCGCGGCGCCGAGCGCGAGCCCGAACGACATGCGGTAGCGACCGTCGAGGTGGCGGTCGACCGCCGCGAACGCGAGCGCGACCAGGATGCCCTCCGAGTTCCCCATCGCGCTGTTGCGCAGGGTCCACGGCGCCAGCGCGTAGGGCACGGCAGCCACGAGGCCCGCCGGGATGCCGCCGAGCCGGCGCCCGAGGCGGAACGCGAACCAGACGCCGGCGATCGTCCCGGCGCGCGCGACGAACAGCCACAGGTCCGGAGCGAGCCCGCCGAACAGGCCGAACGGCGTCGTGAGCAGCACCGGCAGCGGTTTCCAGGACGGGCCGTGCACCGTCGACAGGTCGAGGTGCAGGACCTCGCGGCCCCAGATGATCCAGGCCCACGGGTCGTACGTCGGCGCGGCGGGAGCGAGGAACGTGAGCGCCGTGAGGCCGGCGATGATCAGCGCGACACGGTGGCGCACCGCGACGCCCGGCAGCGCGAGCGCCGGCACGGGAGCGCGAGAGACGGTGACCTCTTGAACGGGAGGCATCAGCGGGCGAGGCGATTGTGGCGGACGCCATGTTGCCCCCTGTTAAGCCGCACCAAGCGGGAATCGTGCGCGGGGCCGGGGGCGTCTCGTGCCGCGATTGCCGCTGCCGCTCAGCGCTCGTGCTATACCGCACAACGCGGAGCCGGCGCCGCCCAACGCGCAGAAGTTCCGTTTAGAGAGGTGGGCGAGCGGCAAAGGCGTACCGGTCGGCGGCACCGCGGAGAGCTCGCGGT
>DATAAR010000055.1:0-1789 GCA_036259975.1 Solirubrobacteraceae bacterium
GCCTGAGGCGCTTCTACGACTCGATCGCGCCGCTGGTCGGCCACCCGAAGATGGGGCCGGTCCTGTGGCAGCTGCCGCCCGACTTCCAGCGCGACGACGAGCGGCTGCGCGCCTGGCTCGACGCGCTCGACGACGCGCCGCCGGGCCGCCACACGATGGAGTTCCGCCACGCGACGTGGTTCGCCGAGCCCGTGCTCGAGCTGCTGCGCGAGCGCAACGTCGCGCTCACCTGGCCCGACCGCCCGAACCTGCCGAAGCCGCCGTCGCTCGACCCGACCGCGGACTTCGCGTTCATCCGCTTCCACTACGGCGCGCGGGGACGGCGCGGCAACTACTCGGACGCCGAGATCGACGAGTGGGCGGAACACATCCGCGCCCTAGCATCGGACGTCGACGTGTTCGCGTACTTCAACAACGACTGGGAGGGCTTCGCCGTCGCGAACGGCCGGCGCCTCCGGCGGCTGCTCGGCGCGTGAAGGACTACCTCGCGGTGCTGCGCGCCGGCCGGATCGGCTGGCTGGAGCTGGCGACGCTCGTCGGCCGGCTGCCGATCGGCATCAACGGGCTGGCGCTCGTGCTCTTCCTGAAGGCGGAGACCGGGTTGTTCGCGCCGGCCGGCGCGGTCGCGGGGGGCATGGCGCTCGGGATCGGCGCCGGCGCGCCGTTCATGGGTCGGGCGGTGGACCGCCGCGGGACCGGCGTTCTCGGCGTCCTCGCCGCCGGCCACGCGATCGGCATCCTCGCGATCGTCGCGCTCGGGAAGGCCGACGCGCCTACGGCGCTGCTCGTCCTCGTGGCGGCGCTGACGGGCGCCGCGTTCCCGCCGTCGCCGTCGGTGCTGCGCGCGCGGTTCCCCGCGCTGCTGCGCGACCGGCCGGAGCTGATGCAGTCCGCCTACGCGCTCGACTCGGTCCTGCTCGAGCTGTCGTTCGTGACCGCGCCACTGATCGTCGCGGTCGTGGTGGCCGTGCTCGACCCGGCCGCCGCGCTGGTCGCCGCCGCGGTCGCGGTGCTCGTGGGCACCGCAGCCTTCCTCGCGCTCATGCCGGCGGAGTGCGAGCCGCAGCGGCCGGAGGGCGGCCGCGACCTGCTCGGCCCGCTGCGCTCGCCGGCGATCCGCGCGCTGGTCGTGACGATGGTGCCGGTCGGGTTCGGGATCGGCGCGGTCGAGGTCTCGCTGCCGGCGTTCAGCGAGGCGGAGGGCCAGCGCGAGCTCGCGGGGATCCTGCTCGCGACGTGGTCGGCCGGCAGCGCGATCGGCGGCTTCGTCTACGGCGTGCGGCCGCGGTCGACGAGCGTGGCGCGCGCCCACCTGCGCTTCGCGCTGCTGCTGCCGCTCGGCTTCGTCCCGGCGCTGCTCGCGCCGTCGATGGCGGCGATGGCGCTGCTCATCGTCCCGGCCGGGCTGTTCATCGCGCCGCTGATCGCCACCCGCAACGAGCTGGCGAGCACGATCGCCCCACCGGGTACGGCGACCGAGGCGCTGACCTGGCCGCTGACGACGCTCGTCGGCGGCATCGCGCTGGGCGCGGCGGCGGGAGGCGCGCTCGCCGACGCCGAGGGGTGGCGCGCCGTCCTCGTCGCGGCGGTGGTCGCCGGCATGGCCGGAGCGGCGGTGGCGACGAGCCGCCGCGGCACGCTCGCGGCAGCGACCGCCTAGCCCTGCGACTCGTCCAGGTCCTCGCCGCGGGCGTAGGCCTGGTTCTCGGCGCGCTCCCCGAGCAGCTGGGCGATGATGAACACCACGAGCCCGTTGACGAGCAGGGGGAAGAACACGAAGAAGACGCCG
>DATAAR010000056.1:0-13140 GCA_036259975.1 Solirubrobacteraceae bacterium
ACGTCGCGCCGCTCGCGATGTCGGAGACCGCCTCCGCGAAGCGGTCGAAGCCTGTGCGGCCACGCGGCGAAGGACGGGAGTCATTCATGCCCGCAGGCTTGCACGGCGGACCCGCGGCGACGACCGATAAGGCGACGCTCCTGGGCCCCCGCGGCGCCGCTGCCGCTGTCGGCCGGCACGATGATCGTGTCAATCGTCGCGTCGTGCTCGAGAACTCGACTGTCGGCGTTTGCGACGTCGGTGTAGGCGGGCCTGACCGCGGCGGCGTTGCCGGCCAACCTGTACCGCGATTGACGGCGCCCCAGCAGCTATCTCTGTGGGTGGACTGGCGCGAGCACGTACGCGCCGGGACTCCGCCGCGACGGAGATTCGACATCGTCGCCACCGCCTGCAGCCCATGCCCCGCACATGGGGCTCTCCAGGGAGCGCCGGCTGACCGTCTTCCCGCCGATCGTCGGCTGTTCGAGCGGCTCGCCGATGACCACGACGCGGTCGATCGCGACGCGGTCGTCCGGCGTTTCCTGCCGCTCGCCCGACAACTCGCCGCGCGATACACGCGCGCGGGCGAGCCGTTCGAGGACGTCTACCAGGTCACCTGTCTGGGGCTCCTCAAGGCGATCGACCGCTTCGACGTCGGTCGCGGCTTCGCGTTCTCCACTTACGCCCTGCCGACGATCATCGGCGAGATCAAGCGGTACTTCGGCGATCACACGTGGCGGTGCGCGTACCGCGGGACACGCAGGAGCTCGCGGCTCGCGTCGCCCGTGTCAGCGGCGAGCTCGCGTCGGCGCAGGGACGACAGCCCTCCGTCGATGAGGTCGCCAGAGAGCTCGAGACCGATCGCGGGGCCGTGCTCGAGGCGATGGCGGCCTGGCTTCGTATCGACCGGTGTGCCCTCGACGTGCCGCGCGTGCCCGACGACGGCGGCGAGGCGCTCGTCCGCGACGTCGGACGGCTCGACGACGGCTTCGCTCGCGCCGAGGATCGCGTGATGCTTGCCGGTCTCATGGCGTCGCTGACGCGGCGGGAGCGTGAGATCGTGCGGCTCGGCTTCCAGGAAGATCTGACGCAGGCGGCGATCGGCGACCGCTTCGGCATCAGCCAGATGCAGGTCTCCCGGTTGCTCCGCCACGCGCTCGCGCAGCTTCGACGGGCGGCCGAGGCGCGGTCATCCGCATCGGGTGGAGGGACCGGATGACATGGCCGAGCGTTCACGCGAGAGCCCGCACGACGTCGACCGTCCGGAGCCGGAGGCCGCGCTCGCCGGCACCGGGGCGCGGACGCTCGACCGCGACCCAGCTACCACGACGACCCTGAGTCGAGCTCGACGACCCGGCGCTGACCGAGCCGCCGATCGACGACGACCATCGCGATCCCGGCCGCGGCGAGCGTCCCGCGACCGAGTGACCCGCGCATCCTGACGGTGCCTTCAGCTCGCGAGCGTCGAACGGTTGAGGCGTTGCTCGAGCGCCACGGGCACACATTCGCTCAGGAGCTGCGCATCGACGTCGTGAAGGGAACGCCGTCGCCGCTGTTCCGGCTGCTCGTCGCGTCGATCCTGCTGAGCGCGCGGATCGGGCATCGCCTCGCCGTCGATGCGGCGCGAGCGCTGTTCGAGCAGGGCTGGACGACCGCGCGCAAGCTCGACGACACGACGTGGGACCAGCGTGTGCGCGTGCTCAACCGTGCCGGCTATGCGCGCTACGACGAGCGCACGGCCAGCATGCTGGGCGACACCTGCGCGATACTGCTCGAGCGCTACCGCGGCGACCTGCGCAGGCTGCGCGAGGAAGCGGAGCGCGACCCCGCCCGCGAGCGCGCGCTGATCAAGCAGTTCAAGGGTATCGGCGACGTCGGCGTCGACATCTTCTTCCGCGAGGCGCAGGTCGCCTGGGACGAGCTGCGCCCGTTCGCCGACCGGCGCGCGCTCGACGCCGCGCGACGGCTCGGGCTCGACGCCGACGCGCGCGGGCTCGAGCGCCTGGTCGGGGGTGACGCGCGCACGCTCGCTCGGCTGATCGCGGCGCTCGTGCGCGTGCAGCTCGAGCGGGACTTCGACGCCGTGCGCGAGCAGGCCTCACGCTGAATGTCGCGCGTAGCGCTGTCACGCCGCCGCCCAGGCGAGCAGGCGCTCCAGCTCGTCGCGATCGAAACCGCGGCTGCGCGCCGAGACCACCGGCCGTGCACGCTGTCGTTGCGGGTGCCACGGCGACAGAAACCGTCGCCAACTGCGACATCCCGCCAGCGAGCACCTCAGGGACCCACAACCTCAAGCTCCACAACAGCTGTCCTTCTCGGACACGCCTCACCAGCGTCCGTCACGCGTGGTTTGCGCCTGGATGCTGCGAGGTCGGAGCCGCGCAGATCGGTCTGTCCAAATGGCCGTATGAGCGGCGACGTGCTGTTGGGGGCCGCATAAGGTGCGGCGAAGAGCACGAACGTTGGAGGCGTGATGTCTCAATACATGATGCTGGTGTACGAAGAGGAGGTCGACGCGGCCGAGCAGGCCGAGCGCGAGCACGTGACGCCGATGTTGCTGGAGCTGCACGCCAGCCTGCGCGAGGCGGGGATGCTGGTGGGCGTCCAGCGCTTACGTTCGACGGAGAGCGCAACGTCGGTGCGCGTGCGCGAAGGCCAGACGGAGATCACCGACGGCCCGTTCGCAGCGACCAAGGAGGTCCTGGCCGGCTACTACATCCTGGAGTGCGCCGACCTCGACCAGGCGCTCGAGCAAGCCGCGCGGCTGCCGATGGCGCGCTGGGCGACGGTGCAGGTGCGCCCGGTGATGCCGCCCGACGAGTGGCTGCGGGTCGCCCGCGAGGCGGGCGCCGACGTGCCCGACGAGGCGGTCGAACACCTGGCGTGAGCGGAGGCGCAGAGCCGGCCGACGCGGTCCTGGCCGCGATCGCGCGCGCGTTCCGCGAGGAGCGGGCGATCGTGCTGGCCACCCTGATCCGGCAGGCCGGCGACTTCCAGCTGGCCGAGGATGCGGTGCAGGACGCGTTCGAGGCCGCGATGACGGTGTGGCGGCGCGACGGGGTTCCGGCCAATCCGGGGGCGTGGATCACCACCGCCGCCAGGCGGCGGGCGATCGATCGCCTGCGCCGGGACCGGTCGGTGGCCGATCGCGCCCAGCGGCTGGCCGACCTCGCGCGCGTGGACGCCCAGCACGAGGAGCCATCCATGGACGACGAGAGCACCATCGTCGACGACCGGCTGCGGCTGATCTTCACCTGCTGCCACCCGGCGCTGGATATGCCCGCGCGCGTGGCGCTCACGCTGCGTGCGCTGGGCGGCATGACCACCGGCGAGATCGCCCGCGCGTTCCTGGTCGGGGAGGCGACCATGGGCAAGCGGATCGTGCGCGCCAAGCGCAAGATCGCCGACGCCGGGATCCCCTACCGGGTACCGCCCGACGACGAGCTGCCCAACCGCCTGCGGGGCGTGCTGCGGGTGGTGTATCTCATCTTCAACGAGGGCTATGCGGCCACCGAGGGCGATCGTCTCGTCCGCGAGGAGCTGTGCGACGAGGCCATCCGCCTCGGCGAGCTGCTGGCTCGGCTGATGCCCGACGACGCCGAGGTCTGGGGGCTGCTGGCGCTGATGCTGTTGCACGACGCGCGCCGCGCCGCCCGCGTGGATCCGGCCGGGCGGTGGGTCGCTCTCGACGCGCAGGACCGGTCGCTCTGGGACCGGGACCGGATCCGCGAGGGACTCGCGAACCTGGAGCGCGCGGTGCGCCTGCGGCGGCCGGGCGAGTACCAGCTGCAGGCTGCGATCACCGCCCTGCAGATCCAGGCTCCGGGCGCCGAGGGCACCGACTGGGCGCAGATCGCCAAGCTCTACGGCGCGCTGGGCGCCCTCAACCCGTCGCCCGTGATCGAGCTCAACCGCGCGGTCGCCGTGGGGCTGGCCTCAGGGCCCGGCGCGGGCCTGGAGCTGCTCGAGCCGCTGCTCGGGGATCCGGCGCTCGAGCGCTACCAACCGCTGCACGCCGCGCACGCGGAGCTCCTCAGCCGTGCGGGCGACGCCCAGGGCGCCGCCCGCGCCTACGAGCGGGCGATCGCGCTCACCGCCAACGCCGTCGAGCGTGCCGAGCTCGAACGGCGTCTGGACGTCCTGCGCTGACGCTGTCCGAATCGCCCTCCCTGTTGCGACGTCTCGTCGAGGCCGCCCATTCGGGGCGGCGACATCGACAACCAGGACGTCATGCCCCACCCGCGATCCATCCAGCGCACCTATCTCGTGCTCCTCCTGGGAGCACGCTGGCCGGGCGTGGCCAGGCCGTCACCGGCGCGGCCATGCTCACCGGCTCGGTCGCCGGCGGCTGCATCGCCGAGCAGACCAGCGTCGGCGTCCCGTTCGCGCTCCGCGGGGTCGTCCTCGCGGTGATGTTCGCGGTCGCGCTCGAGCTGATGCGCGACGTCGGGTTCACCCGGCCGCGACCGGGCGGCCCCTGGCGGCGATGCGCCAGGTCGCCTCCGCCGCGATCGACCATGGCTGGCGGGTGCCGGCGGTCAAGTGGCTGATGGCGAGTCGCTGTTCACCGGCGGCGTCGCCATCTACGGCTTCTACGCCCCCAGCCCGTACCTGCTCGAGCTCTACGGCGATCCCGACGCGTACCAGATCGCCGGCCTCTCGGCGGTCGTCGTGGCGGGCGCCCAGGTGCTCGGCGGCGTGCTCGCGGCCCGGATCCGCGGCGTGTTTCGCCACCGCGCGTCGGCCTTGATCGCGATCGCCGGGGGGAGTGCGATCACGATCGGTGCCATCGGGCTCGCCGAGAGCTTCTGGGCGGTGATGGGGCTGACCGTGGTCTGGGGCCTCCTGTTCTCGGCGACCATGCCGATCCGACAGACGTTCCTCAACGACATGATCCCCTGCCAGCAGCGAGCCACGATCCTCTCGTTCGACTCGCTGATGAGCTCGGCGGGCGGGGTCTGGGGCCAGCCGGTGCTCGGCCGGGCCGCCGACGCCTGGGGCTACGCGCCGTCCTACGCGATGTGCGCAGGCATCGCGGCGCTCGGCCTCCCGTTCCTCGCGCTGTCCCGGCGGCGCACCGCGCGTGGCGAGGGCCTCGGGCCCAGCGCTGCGCCCGCGCCGCGCAGCCGGCGTGAGGCCGGCCGGTCGAGATCGCTTCCGGCCGCGGACGTCTTGTCGCACGTCTTTGGCGCTCACTCGAAGTGCCGGACGCCTCGATTCTGGGAGGCCTTCCGCCGCTCCCGGCCTTCATCGACGCCCGGTGCGTGCCGGCCGTCGGTCACCGCGACCGCTCCTCGTACTCAGGCGCGCGAACGGCGCGTGCGCGCCCCGCGCTGACCGATTTTCGGAAGCCTGTCCAAATCGCCCTTCCTGCTGCGACGTCTTGTCGAGGCCGCCCACCCCGGATCCGCGCCGGGGTGACGACGTCGTCCTGCCGACCGAGCTGGGTGGTTCGGCCTCCGCTTCGCCCGCCCTCAGCTCACCGAAGGGAGCCAACATGATGGACCTCGCCATCATCACCGCCATCCTCACGAACGACCGCGTCGCCGAGCAGTTCGCAGGCCCCGCTGTGACCGCCGCGGCGGCTCGGCGCCCGGTGCGCCGCGCCGCCGTCCGGGCGCTGCGGTCGGTCGCAGACCGCCTCGAGCCGGCGCCGCGCTGCGCGGCGCAGACCTGACGGACCGTGGAGATGCACCCTCGAGTGCGTCACGCGCGGCTTCCCGTACCTGGCGTTCCGTCCGTGTCGCGGCCGGTGTCTCAACCGGAAGCGGCTACCTCGCAGAGCCCGTAAAGGAGATTGAAATGAACACACCGCCGATCGCGTCGCCACAGGAGTGGGAGGCCGAGCGCGAGAGGATGCTGGTGAAGGAGAAGGAGCTCACCCGCGCCCGCGACGCACTGGCCGCCGAGCGGCGCCGGATGCCGTGGATGGCCGTGGAGAAGGCGTACCGCTTCGAGGGCCCGGACGGCCCGGCGAGCCTGGTCGACCTGTTCGAGGGGCGCCGCCAGCTGATCGTCTACCGCTTCTTCTACGGGCCGGACGTCACCACGTACCCCGACGCGGGTGGCGCGTACCCCGAGCGCGCCTGCGTGGGGTGCTCGTTTGTCGCCGACCAGGTCGCGCACCCCGCCCACCTGAACGCGCGGGACACGACGCTCGCGTTCGTCTCGCGCGCCCCCCAAGCCGAGATCCAAGGCTTGAAGGAGCGCATGGGATGGGGGGACATCCCCTGGTACACGATCACCGACGACTTCGACAAGGACTTCGGTGTCGACGAGTGGCACGGCACCAACGCCTTCATCCGCGACGGCGACCGCATCTTCCGCACCTACTTCATCGACGCGCGCGGCGACGAGGCGATGGGGAGCACCTGGGCCTACCTCGACATCACCGCGCTCGGGCGCCAGGAGCAATGGGAGGATTCGCCGGAGGGCTACCCGCAGACCCCGCCGTACCAGTGGTGGAACTACCACGACGCGTACGGCAAGGACCGATGATCGCCCACGTCGCGGCCGTGCCGGTGGAGGAGCTCCTGCTGGTGGTATCGGCGAGCGGAGCGGGGACCGGGCTGCTGCTGGCGGCGCGTCTGCTTGCTTCGCGGGTGCCCTTCAGCCCCAGAGCCAAGGCGCGGGCCCGGTCGACATGTTCGCGAGCAGTGGCGGCGCCGTCGCCGCGCTCGCGTTCGTGGCCGCCCATCCCGCCGACGTGATCACGCTTGGTCGGGCACGAGCCGCCGCTCATCCCGGTGCAGCCCGACGCCGCGGGCGCCGAGCGCGCCGGCGCCGGCATTCGGGACGCCTACCAGGCCAAGGGCTCGGGGTCGGCATGGCCGCCTTCATCGCGATGACCTCGTGGCGCGGCGAGCTCACCGACGCGTACTTCGCCCAGCCCCCGCCGGATCCGGCCGCGTTCGGGATCCCGACTGCCGACGACGGCGCCCGCGACGACCCGCTCCTGTCCGACCGCTCCCGGGCGATCAGCAGTTATCGCGCCCGACCTCGACGCGCCGGCCGCGGCGCCCACGCGGATCGTGATCGGTCAGTACGCGACCGTGTTCCCGAGCCACCACGGCGGCTTCCTCGGCGGCACGTTCGGATACGCGGGCCAGCCCGAGGCCTTCGCGCGCACGCTGCGCGACGTCCTCGACGACGACAACTCACCGTCCGGCGTTCGCCGGTCAGAGCCCCGAGCCGCCGCCGGGGCTTCGCCGTCGCCGCGGGCGTCCGGCGCGCCCACACGAGGCTTTGCCAACTCCTTACCTTCGGTTGACCGGCTGCTGGCGCGGGTCTCGTCACCTTGCCGCGCCATGTCCATCAACCGAACCAGCATCGCCGCCGGCGTCACGCTCGCCGCTCTCGGCGTCCTCGCCGCAGCCGCGATCAGCGCCGGCGGCGCGGAACCTGAACCAAGTCAGCCCGCGGCCGCGCCGGCGCCCGAGGTGCGCACCGAGACGATCCACCGCACGGTCCGCGTCCGCCGCGATCGCCCCAGCGCCGAGTCGCCCGCGTCCGCCGCACCGTCGCAGGGGACGCTGGCATCGGCGCCGGCGACGGGTGCTTCCGCCGCGGGTCCCTCCGCCCCCGACCGCGCCGCGGCACGGTCGGACGACGACGACTCGGGCCACGACGCGTTCGACGACCGCGACGACTCGGGCCACGGCCGCGGCGGCGACGACCTCGACGACGACGACTCCGGTCACGGCCGCGATAGTGACGACGTCGACGACGACTCGGGTCGCGGCCGCGGCCGCGGCCGCGGCGGCGACGACGAGGGCGACGATGACTGATCGCCGCCGCCCGGTCCCCGTGGCCGCCATCGCCGGCGCCCTCTTCTGCGTCGTGCTGATCTACCTCGCGCTTCAGGTGCGGGCCGGCAACGACCCCGCCATCGGCGCGGGCAAGCAGGCGCCGGCCGCGCCCGCGCGCCCGGTGGTCGTGCGGCGCGTGATCGTCACCCGCGTGATCGAGGAGGACGCGCGCGCCACCGCCGGCTCCACCGCCCCGGCGAGCGCGCCCGCCGCCGAGTCCGCCCCTGCCGCAGCGACAACGGCTCCTGCTCCGGCCCCCGCCGCGTCCGCTCCGGTGGTCAGCCGAGGATCGTGATGACCGCAGCGACCAACCGCATCGTCGTCCGGCTGCCCCGGCCCGTCGACGTGTCGTTCGCCGCCCTCGGCACCACCGTCCGGTTCATCGCCACGGGCCCGGCGGCCGACACGGCGATCGAGCAGGCGAGCGCCGACGTCCTCGCCTACCACGCGCGGCTCTCGCGCTTCCGGCCCGACTCCGAGCTGAGCGCGCTCAACGCCGACCCGCGCCCCGTCGTGCCGGCCTCACCGCTGCTGCGCGACGCGGTACGCGCGGCGCTGTGGGCCGCGGCGTTCAGCGGCGGCCTCGTCGACCCGAGTCTGCTCGACGCGCTCGTCGCCGCGGGCTACGGCCGCTCCTACGAGCGCCCGTCAACCGTTCCCGTTCCCTCGGGCCCGCGCGTCGCCGCTCGACCCGATCCAGCGCACCGCTGGCGTGAGATCCGCGTCGACGACGTAAAGGGAACGATCGAGCGCCCGCCCGGCCTGCGCCTGGACCTCGGCGGCAGCGGCAAGGGCCACGCCGCAGACATCGCCGCCCGCCGGTTCGCCGGCTGCCGCAACTGGGTCGTCGACTGCGGCGGCGACATCCGCATCGGCGGCACCCGCCGGGTCGAGATCGCGCATCCCCTGCGGCCCGAGCCCGCGGCGGAGATCGTCGTGACGAACGGCAGTGTCGCCACCTCCAGCGTGGTGTCCCGCGCGTGGCGGACCGCGGACGGACGTCCCGCCCACCACCTGCTCGACCCCAGCACACGGCGGCCCGTTCGGTCCGGCCTGCTGTCGGCCACCGCGCTCGCCCCGACGACGCTGCACGCCGAGACGGTCGCCAAGGTCGCGCTCATGCTCGGCCCGGGTCCTGCGCGCACCGTGCTCGCCGTCCACGGCGGCGTGCTGGTCCACGAAGACGGAGCGGTCGAGATGATCGAGCACGCCGGGGAGGCCGCGGCATGACCGGCCCCGATCCCGCCGAATTCGGCTGGTGGCTGGCCTCGCGCGCCGCCGGCGTCGTTGCGCTCCTCTGCATCGCGGTCTCGGTCGGCGTCGGCCTGGCGATGGCCGGCCGCGTCTCCCAGCGGCCGCAGCTCGCCCGCACGCTGATCGCCGTCCACCAGCAGACCGCGCTCGTCGGCCTCTTGGCCATCGCGGTCCACGGCATCACGCTGCTCGGCGACAAGTTCCTGTCGCCCTCGATCGGCGACATCGTGATCCCGTTCACCAGCGAGCACGAGCCGCTGTGGACCGGCCTCGGCGTCACCGGCGGCTGGCTCGCCGCCATCCTGGGCCTCAGCTACTGGATTCGCGACCGGATCGGCGGCGTCCTGTGGCGCAAGCTGCACCGCGCGACCATCCTCGCCTACGTCCTCTCGGTCGCCCACACGATCGGGGCGGGCACCGACGCCTCCGAGCCGTGGATGCGCGCGCTGCTCGTCGCGACCGGCGCGCCGATCCTCTTCCTGTTCGTCATGCGGGTCCTCGCGCGGCGACCCGGTCCGCGCTTCGTGCCCTACCGGGTGACCGGCATCACGCCCGAGAGCGCCGGCGTGCGCTCGTTCGAGCTCGAGCCGGCGACGCGCAGGAGGCTGCCCGCCGCGGAGCCCGGCCAGTTCGTCACCCTGCGCGCCGACGTCCCCGGCGCCGGGCGGACCCTGCGCAGCTACTCGCTCTCGCGCAGCCCCGCGCGCAACCGGCTGCGGATCAGCGTCAAGCGCGAGCCCGCCGGCGTCATCAGCCGGTACCTGCACGCCGCCCTCGACGTCGGCTCCGTCGTCGAGCTGGCCGGCCCGAGCGGCACGTTCACGCTCGGCGCCGAACGCTCGCGACCGGTCGCGTTCGTCAGCGCCGGCATCGGCGCGACGCCCGTGCTCGCCATGCTGCACGCGCTCGCCGAGCGCCGCTCCGGCCGTGAGGTGTGGTGGATCCACGGCGCCCGGAACGGCGGCGAGCACGCCTTCGGCCCCGAGGCCCGGGAGCTCCTGGACCGGCTGGAACGCGGGCGCTCGCACATCCGCTACAGCCGCCCCGCACCGGCCGACGTCCCCGGACGCGACTTCGATGCCGAAGGCCGCGTCACCGCCGAGGCCATCCTCGAGCTCGGGATCCCGCTCGACGCCGAGTTCCGCCTGTGCGGGCCGAACCGCTTCGTCGCCGACGTCACCGCCGGCCTGCACGCGGCCGGGGTCGACCCGACTGCCATCGAGAGCGAGAGCTTCGGCGGCGCGCCGGCGGCGCCGGCCGCGGCACCGGTGCGCGAACCGGCATCGGCGCCGGGCCAGGCCATGGGCCCGTCCGTCGTCTTCGCCCGTTCGAGCGTCGCCGCGACGTGGCATGGCACGCACGCCAGCCTGCTGGACCTCGCCGAGGCAAGCGCCGTCCCCACCACCTCGGGCTGCCGCATCGGCGCCTGCCACGGCTGCCGCACCCGCATCCTGGAGGGCACCGTCACGCACGACCCGGCGCCGCTCGAGCCTCCGCCCGCCGGGGAGGTGCTGCTCTGCTGCGCGCGGCCCCAAGGCGACGTGGTGCTCGACGCGTGATCCGCGTGACCGTGCCTACCGCAGCGGCCACGGGGACCGCGCCCGCTCGATCGGCGGGCGGTCCCTGTACGCCTCGCGCGGCGAGTCGGTCTCCACGTCGACCGCCGCGCCGTAGCGCGCGGCCGCCGGCTCAGGGATGTACCGGATCCTCTGGTCGCGGCTCCGTGTCCCCACCATCAGCAGCGCACACGGGCCGTCTCCCGCGCCGATCGTGATGTGCGCCGTCCCCGGCGGGCAGTGCAGGTAGTCCCACGGCCGCATGCGGCGCTCCTCGCCCTCCACGATCGCGATGCACTCGCCCGACAGCACGAGGAAGCCCTCCTGCTCGGTCTCGGCGTGGTAGTAGCCCGGCGTGTCGCCCGGCCACAGCACGTGCACGCCGATGCCAAGCAGCGGCGACCGCGCATCGGGCGGCTCGAACGAGCACCACGTGCCACCGCCCGGCACCGTGGCCCACCCGATCTCCTCCAGGTTCAGGATGAACCAGCCGTCGTCGGCGGGCAGGCGGCCCGTCTCGGTCTCCTCGATCCTCGCCTCGTGCATGCGGCGGACGCTACCCGCGCGTTGGTACGCACCCTGGGTCCAGCGCCGTGGAGCCCCGAATTCCGTAGAGTCGGCCGCAGTGCGCCCCCGTCCGAGCCTCATCCGTCCCACGCTCAAGCCGGTGCCCATCGTCGCGGGCGTCGTCGCGCTCGCGCTGTTCTGGCTCACCCGGCCGATCTGGCACGGGATCGTCATGTTCTTCTGGACCTCGCCGCTCGCGTGGCTGCCGCCGATCGTGGCGCTGGGCGCTGGGCTCTACATGCTCCGCCGCTCCCGGCGGGGCTGGAAGACCCTCGACGACCTGCGCGAGGGCGTCCGGCCGCCGAACTGGCTCATCGCCTTCCCGATCGCCGCGTTCTTCCTCTTCATCTTCGGCGGCGCGCTCCAGGCTCCGCTCGTCGAGCGCTCCATGTACAAGGCGACCGAGTACGAGTCGATCTCCGGCCTGCCCCCCGGCGGCCGCGTGCGCCTCGTCCCGCGCGAGGTCGCCGAGCAGAACGCTGCCAGCGCGTTCAACTCCCCGACCGAGCGGCTCACCGACTTCCGCATCGTGAACACCCCGCAGGGCCTGCGCTGGACCGCGCTGCGCACGCCGCAGGGCGCCTTCCGGGTGTTCAACCGCAAGAGCCAGGGGCTCGTCGTCCTCGACGCCCAGCAGACCGCCCGCTCGCTGCGCCAGGTCGACGCCGAGCTGCAGATCGCGCCCGGCGTGCAGATCACCGACAACCTGCGCTGGCGGCTGCTCAAGCGCCGCTACCTCATCAAGCTCGAGGACCCGGTCGGCATCGAGACGCGTCGCGGCCCGCGGATCGTCGTGCCCTACCTCGAGTACAAGGGCATCCTGGTGCGCCGGCCGGTGCTCGGCGGCGTCTTCGTCGTGGCGCCGAACGGCGACATCGCGGACCTCGAGCCGGGCGAGGCCGCCCGGCGCCCGGAGATCGCGAGCACCGGCCGCCTCTTCCCCGACACCCAGGCGCGCCGGATCCACGACGCCTACCAGTACAACCGCGGGCTGTGGAACGCCTGGTTCGTGCACGAGAACCAGACCCAGATCACCGACACCGAGACGAACCGCCAGCCGTACCTGATCAACTTCGCGGGCGGGCTCGGGCCGCAATGGGTGACGGTGGCGGAGCCGTACGGCCGCGGCTTCGCGGCCAGCGCGATCTTCCTCACCGACGCGGTCACCGGCCACACGCGGATCTGGCGCGTCCCGCGACGGACGTCGTTGAGCGGCAACCGCCGTGCGCTGCAGGCGGTCCGCGCCGTCTCGATCCCCGGCGTGGACTTCGGCGACGGCACGCCGGGCTCCGGCAACTTCCGGGTCGTCGAGCCACGGCCCGTCTTCGTGCGCGGGCGCGTCGTCTACCTCACGTCGATCATCCCGAACAGCGCGAACGCGGTCTCGAAGACCGTGGTGGTCGACGCGGAGACGAACAAGCTCGTCGCGATCTTCGACAACGACCGCGACCCGCAGGCCGAGGCCAAGACCCTGCGCTACGTGGAGACCGGCGAGGTGCCCGACGAGGCGATCGCGCCCGGCAGCGCCGGCGTCACCGGCGACAACGCCGCCGCCCAGGGCGGCACGACCACCGGCGGCACGACGCCGACGCCCGCCCCAGCCGCGCCGAGCGGCAGCCCCCGCGACGTCCAGCGCCGGCTCGACGACGTGATCCGCCGCCAGCGCGAGCTGCTCCAGGAGGTCGAGGCGCTCCGCGAGGCACTGGGCCGACAGCGCGGCGGCTGAGCCGCACCGGTGTACCCCCTGTCCACTCGGCGGCGGCGATCGTCCGCCCGCCGGGCCATGGCGCGCCGCCATGCGCGCACGGCACACTCGCGGCTGATGCGACGGTGCCGCCGCCGCGAGCGGGCGGCACGGGAAGGGAGACGAGCCGGTGAGCGCCTACGAACCGCCCGCGAGCGCATTGGCGCGCGGGCCGGCGAAGAGCACCGACATCCAGCGGATCCGGCGCGAGCTGCGCGGCGCCGAGCTCTGC
>DATAAR010000057.1:0-1618 GCA_036259975.1 Solirubrobacteraceae bacterium
GAGAACACGAAGGTCGCAAGCGGCGTCGCCGGCGCCATCGTGACGATCGAGCCGCGTCGCATACCGGCCCCCGCCCGCCGCCCGAGCCCGCCCAGCGCGATGATCGTTCCCGCCAGCATGCGCAGGCCGGCGGCGTCGCCGACGCGGCCGGCCACTGCGATCAGGCCGCGCCGCACGCCGGCGCCGGCCTGCGCGCCCGCGTCGCCGTGGACGACGATCTCGCCGCCGCGCATGCCCGCCCGCTCGCCCGGATAGACGCCGCCAAGCTGGCGCCCCGCCGAACCGCGCACCACGAGCGTGCCGCCGCGCATCCCCGCCCCGGCCCAATCGCCGGCGTCGCCCTCGATGTGCAGCTCGCCGCCGCGCATGCCGGCCCCCGCGTGCATCCCGACGTCGCCGGCGACCGTGAGCCGCCCCGCGGTCATGCCCGCGCCGACGAGCTTCACGCGGCTCAGGTCGCCCTCCAGGCGGACGTCGTCGCCGGCGCCGGAGACGGCAAAGAACTCGCCCACGCGCGTGCGCTCGTTGCCGTGCCACACGGGCAGCGCCTCGATCTCCTCGCGGCTTGCGCCCGCGAGACGGTCTGGGCACAGCACCTCGGCCTCGAGCGGCAGGGCCGGTTCCTCGCGCAGCGTGAGCGTGAGCGTCATGGGACCAGCTCACGGAGATGGATGTGGTACGGGCCAAGGTTGCCACCGTAGTTGCCGGCGGTCACGTGGCTGGCGCCCGCCTCGGCGGCGGCCACGAGCCCGCGGCGCATCGCCTCGCGCACCGGCTCCAGCGCCAGCCCGTCGATGACGATCTCGAACACGGCCTCGACGTCAGGCGGGACCTCGGTGTGCTCGACCTGTCCGCGCAGCGTCGGGCACAGCACGTCGTTCGTCGACGCCGGCAGCGCGCTGTAGCGCGAGCCGACCTTGCTGCCGCTGCGGGCGATCCCGCCGGGAAACGGCATGATCACGCCCTCGACGGAACGCATCGCGCTCGCCGCGGCCTCCGCCGCTCGCAGCGCCGATTCCGCGTCGCGCCCCAGCATGATGATGTTGCCGCCGGCCACCCCTTTGACAACGCCGAAGCGCTCCTGAACCAGGAACTCGCCTTCCATCACCGGCACACGCCAGTACCGCTGCCCGTCGAGCACCTTGCTTGCCTGATAGCCGTCGCCGAAGAACCGCAGCCGGCCGCCGACGTTGACGGTGTCCTCCGCCTCCACGCCGTTGAAGCAGGCCGTCGTCGGGCACGTCAGCACGCTCTGGCCGACGCGCTCGACGAGCCGCTTGGCCACGCCGTCGCGGTCCATCGCGAACAGGAGCGCGCTCACCCCGGGGCGCCCGTCGGGCGTCTGGTCCGCGCCGAGCTCGCGCTCGATGCCGCCCTCGCACTTGCAGCCGATCACCGAGGTGGCAAAGCCCGTCATCGAGCGCCCCGCCTCCAGCGCCCACGCAGGCGTCGCCGCGGTGATCAGCACGCGCGAGCACCACATCGGGAACGCTTCGGCGAAGGTATCGACGATCTCGGCCCCGTGTAGCTTCATCGCGGCTCCGCGGCGACGGTGCGCGCGGGCTCGAGCAGCCACGGCTCGCGCACGGGATAGCTCGCGAACTGCACGCTGTAGCGA
>DATAAR010000058.1:0-62218 GCA_036259975.1 Solirubrobacteraceae bacterium
GGGCGGCGGGTCGACGATCGCCACGATCGCGCGCCACGGCCGGAGCGGCGCGAGCACCACCGGCACCGCCGCCGCGCACGCGCCGGCGAGGAGCCGCCGCCGGCTCATCCGCACCGGCGAGCTCACGCGATCTCCCGATCGAGGTGGTGCCCGAGGCGCAGAGCGAGGGCGACCAGCGTCATCGTCGGCGTCCCGGCGCCCGGCGTGGGGAACACGCTGCTGCCGGCGACATAGAGGTTGGCGACGCCGTGCACGCGGCAGTTGCGGTCGACGACCCCGTCGCGGGGATCGGCGCTCATGCGGGTGGTGCCCATGTGGTGGTAGGCGCCTTGGAGGTCGTCCGGCCACGAGCGGTCGTCCTCGCCGACGAGCAGGCGCAGCCGCCCGAGCCCGGCGGCCCCGACGGCGGCGCCGAGGAGCTCGAGACTGCGCACCACGCTGCGCCGGTCGATGGGGCTCAGCTTCCAGGTGAGCTTCGCGCGGCGCAGGCCGAGCGCGTCGCGGTCGCCGGCCAGCGTCACCCGGCTGTCGGGCTCGGGCGCCGAGGCGATCCGCGTGATGACGTCGAGCCGCTGCACCGGGGCCGAGCCGACGAGCTTCGTGTAGGCGAAGGCGGCGATGTCGCCGAGCACGCGCGGGACGAGCGCCTTGCGATCGTCCGGCGAGCCGAGCAGCTTGCCGGCGACTTCCGGATAGGGCACGGGCAGCGGCGCACCCGGGATCGTGAACGCGTGCCAGGTGCCGAGGTCGCCGGCGACCTTGCGGACGTCCTCCGCCAGGTCGCCGCTGGAGGGCTCGCCCCCCAGCGCCTTGAGCGCGACTACGTCGGGGGCGTTCTTGACGTCCTGGAAGCCGCCCTCGAAGACCGGCCGGATGCCGATCTGGACGTCGACAAGCCGCTCCTGCACCTGGCGGCGTTCGGCGACCGCGAGGTACCCCTCGATGTCGGCGCCCGCCGCGCCGTGGGTCGTGTAGAAACGGCTCTCGATGCTGCTGCGCGCCGGCACCACGACGGCGCCGCGGAAGCGCGGGTGCTCGAGGAAGCAGCGGCCGACCATGTCGTGGTCGTTGCCCAGGCCGCGCGGATGGCGGCGGTCGGACAGCAGCAGCAGGCGCGCGTTCTCGATGCCCCCCGCGGCCAGGACGAACCACCGGGCGCGGACCGTGAACCGGTTGCCGCCGAGCGTGGCGGCGCGCGCGCGCGTGACCCGGCGACCGGTCTCGTCGGTCTCGAGCTCGGTGACGTTCGCGTAGAGGTAGCTCGTGACGTCGGGCGCACGCCGGACGTCCTCGCGGTACAGCTCCCCCCACCGCCGGTTCTTGGCCCGCACCAGCCTGCCGACGCGCGTCTGCACCCGGTCGCCGAGGTCGAAGGGCTCGAAGCGGCTGCGCCGCGCCCACGATGCGAGATCCCACTCCATGTCGCGGATGCCGACGAGCTCTGCGGCGGCGCCGTAGTAGGGGTCGAGGTCGGCGCGGCCGATGGGCCAGCCCGAGCGCGGGACGCCGGGGCGCGCCCCGAAGTCCTCCGGCTCCATCGGCCGGCAGGTGCCGCCCCAGTGGCCGGTCGTGCCGCCGAAGTAGCGCAGCCGCGACGCCAGCAGCGCGAAGTACGGCAGGCCCGCGTTCGGGCCGTCGCAGAGCTGCTGGGTCTCGGCGTCGAGCTCGAAGCCGCCGCTCTCGAGCAGGACGACCCGCGTGCGCCGCCCGCTGAAGTGCTTGGCGAGCGTGATGCCCGCCGCGCCCGCGCCGACGACGCAAACGTCCGTTTGGATCTCCGTGCGCTCGGGGACGCGGCGCGCGTCAGCGAACACCCTCGGCGTCCTCGTGAAGCGCCGGCCACGCCGCCGCCACCTTGCCGACGGCCGTTCCGGCGATGCGGTCGTGCAGGCCTCGGCCGGCGCGGTCCAGCGACGCGCTGATGAGCAGCGCGACGTACCACACGCCGGCGAGGAGCAGCGCCACCGCGGCCAGGCCGGGGACCGCGGCGCCGGCGAGCGCCGCGAGCGAGAACGGCGCCACCAGCGACGCCCAGCGGATCACGGCCTGGCGCGTACTGAGCCGCCCGCCATCCTGCGTGGCGACGCGGAGCGCGAGCAGGCGCTGGCCGGGCGTGCGGCCCGACCGCCGCCACGAGCCGGCGAAGTAGGCCAGTCCGAGCGCGCCCACGAGGAGCGCATCCACGACCGCCACCGCGCCGTCGACCTCCACCACGTCGCGGGTGCTCTCGGCGCTGGGATCGAGATCGACCGCGGGCCCGAGGACGATCGAGACCGCCAGCGCGACCACGAACGCGAGCGCGCTCAGCGCGACGGCGTCGGCAAGCAGCGCGGCGAGGCGGTCGGGCACGCCGGCGTAGCAGGGCGCCGCGCGCGGGCGCGCCGGCGAGCCGTCCAGCGTCGTCGTATCCGCCGTCGGAGTGCGGTCCGTCGTGGCGATGGGCAACGCTAGCGCGCCAGCGCCGCGCGCGTGAAGTCGACGACCGGAACAGACGTGGAGTGGGCCGTGCGCGGTCAGCCCGCGGCGTGGTGGCGCAGGAACGGCAGCAGAACGTCGGCCACCTCGGCCGGGCGCTCGAGCGCCGGCAGGTGCGCCGCGCCGGGGATCACGACGACCGGCCCCGCCTCGGGCAGCTCGTCCGCCAGCCGCGCCGCGAGGCGGTGGAAGTCCTCGACGTCGTCCTCCCCCACGACCACCAGGGCGGGGCAGCGGATCTCGCCCAGGCGGCGCGCGACCGGCGGGTCGAGCTCCTCGAAGGCCGCGTCGACGCCGTCCTGCGCCTCGAACGCCCGGCGGGTCATCGCGGCCACGAGGTCTCGCGCCTGCGGGTCGACGCCGGTGCGGCCAGGCCGGTCGAGCCACATGCGGACGTTGATCGCGGTCGCCTCGTCGAGGTCGCCCGCCTCGGCGGCCGCGGTCTCGGCCTCGTCGAACGCCTCGAGCTCGACGGAGGGGTCGAACTCGTCGAGGACGGAGTCGAGCAGGGCGATCGCGCTCACGCGCCCGGGCGCGCGCAGCGCGAGCTCGAGCGTGACCCGGCCGCCGAACGAGGCGCCGACGACGGGCGCACGCTCGATGCCGAGGTCGTCGAGCAGCTCGAGGAGGTCGGCGGCGGGCGAGAACGTCTCGGGCGGCAGCGGCGAGCGGCCGAAGCCGCGCAGGTCGGGCGCGACCACGCGCCGGCCCGCGGCGACGAGGCGCTCGGCCAGCGGCTCCCACATCCGCGAGTCGGCGATCCCGGCGTGCACGAGCAGGACCGGCGGCCCGTCGCCGCGGATCTCGTGGTGCAGCCTCACGCCTTCGCGGCGAGCTGGCCGCAGGCGGCGTCGATGTCGCGCCCGCGCGTGAGCCGCACCGTCGCGCGCAGGCCGTGCTCCTCGAGCACGGCGCGGAACGCGTCGATCGCCTGGCGGCTCGAGCCCTGGTACATCCCGGTCGGGTTGTACGGGATGAGGTTGACCTTGAACACCTTCGGGTCGAGCACCTCGGCCAGCGCGAGCGCCTGCTCGTAGCGGTCGTTGACGCCGGCGAGCATCACGTACTCGACGAAGACGAGGCGCCGCTTGGCCTCGTGGAACCGCCGGCACGCGGCGAGCACGTCGGCGAGCGGGTAGCGGTCGTTGACCGGCATGATCTCGCTGCGCAGCGCGTCGTCGGCCGCGTGCAGTGAGAGCGCCAGGCGGATCGGCATGGGCGAGGCGGCGAGGCGGTCGATGCCGGGGATCCAGCCGACGGTCGAGATCGCCGTCCGGCGGTGCGTGATGCCGAGGTCGGGCAGGCGCTCGCAGGCGGCCAGCACCGCGTCCAGGTTCATCATCGGCTCGCCCATGCCCATGAACACGGCATGGTCGACGCGCTCCGTGCGCCGGAAGTGCAGCGCCTGGTCGAGGATCTCGCCGGCGCTGAGGTTGCGCCCGAACTTCATCGTGCCCGTCGCGCAGAAGGTGCACGTCAGCGGGCAGCCGGACTGCGAGGACAGGCACAGCGAGCGGCGGCCGTCGCGATAGCGCATCAGCACCGCCTCGACGGGGCGCCCGTCGTGCGTGCGGAACAGCGCCTTGACGGTCCCGTCGCGGGCATGGGCCTCGCGCTCGAGGGCGAGCGTCGAGAACGGGACCTCGTCCGCGAGGCGCTCGCGCAGCCACGTGGGCAGGTTCGTCATCTCGGCGTAGCCGCCGGCGCCGCGCGCGGTCCACTGCCACACCTGGCCGGCGCGGAAGCGCGGCTCGCCGAGGGCGGCGAGGCGGTCGTCGAGCAGTGCGAGATCCATCCTCGTACACGGTAGCTTCGCCGTCGTGGACCGGCCGACGATGCGCCTGGCCAAGCACCTCGCGCACGCGGGGGTGGCGTCGCGGCGCGCCGCGGAGGGGATCGTCGCCGCGGGTCGGGTGACTGTCGACGGCGAGACGGTGACCGACCCCGCGCGGGGCGTGACGGGCGACGAGGAGATCGCGGTCGACGGCGAGGCGCTCGCGCGCGCCGCGCCGCAGCGGCTCGTGTACGCCGTGCACAAGCCGGCCGGGGTCGTGTCGACCGCGCACGACCCGCACGGCCGGCCGACCGTGGTCGACCTCGTCCCCGAGGTGAGCACCCGCCTGTACCCCGTCGGGCGGCTGGACGCCGACACGACGGGCCTGATCCTGCTCACGAACGACGGCGAGCTCGCCAACCGGCTCACCCATCCGCGTTACGAGGTGCCCAAGACGTACCGCGCCCGCGTGGCGCACGGGCCGGTCGGCGAGCGCGCGCTGCGCGTGCTTCGCGAGGGCGTCGACCTCGACGACGGGCGCACCGCGCCCGCGGCCGTGCACGCGCTCGGGCCGGGCGAGCTCGAGCTCACGATCCGCGAGGGCCGCAAGCGCCAGGTGCGCCGGATGCTCGACGCGGTGGGCCACCCGGTCCTGTCGCTGCGGCGGGTCGCGTTCGGGCCGCTGCGGCTCGGCGACCTCGCGCCCGGCGCGCACCGGCGGCTCACCGCGGCCGAGGTCGAGCGCCTGCGCGGAGCGCCGCGGTCGCGCGGCGGTCGGCCGCGCCGCGCGTGACATGATCCCGCGCCGATGCGCCTCTTCGCCCTGCGCGGTGCCACCTCGGTCGACCGCAACGAGCCCGACGCGATCCTCACCGCCACCGAGGCGCTCATGAAGGAGATCATGGAGCGCAACGCGCTCGGGCCCGACGCCGTCGTGAGCTGCATCTTCACGCTGACCGACGACCTCGACGCCGAGTTCCCGGCCGTCGCCGCGCGCCGGCTCGGCTTCGACCGCGTGCCGTTGCTGTGCGCCCGCGAGGTCCCCGTGCCGGGCTCGCTGCCGAAGGTGATCCGCGTGCTGATCCACTACTACGCGGACCCCGAGCACCGCGCGCGCCACGTGTACCTCGGGGAGGCGCGGCGCCTGCGCTCGGATCTCGAGGCCGCGCAGTAGCCGCCCGGCCGCCACAATAGGGCCATGGCGATCGAGTTCTCCGAGCGCGTCCGGCGTATCCCCGCCTACCCCGCGGCCGACGCGTACGCGGTGCCCGACGACGTGGCGATGATGGCCTCCAACGAGTCACCCGACCCGCCGCTGCCGCAGGTCATCGACGCGATCACGCGCGTCCTCGGTGGCCTCAACCGCTATCCGGACCCGTCGAACTCGCGGCTGCGCCAGGCGCTGAGCGCGCGCTACGGCGTGCCGTCGCAGCGCATCGCGATCGGCAACGGCTCGGTCGAGATCCTCATGGCCGCCGGCGAGGCGCTGCTCGAGCCCGGCGCCGAGCTCGTCTACGCGTGGCCGTCGTTCTCGGTCTACCCGCACCTCGCGGCCGCGTCGGGCGCGACGGAGATCCGGGTGCCCCTCGACGGGGACGAGCGCCACGACCTCGAGGCGATGGCCCGCGAGATCACCGTCGCCACGCGGCTCGTCATCGTCTGCAATCCGAACAACCCGACGTCGACGGCGCTGCCGCACGACGAGATCGCGGCGTTCGTCGCCGACGTGCCCCGCCACGTCGCCGTGATCCTCGACGAGGCGTACTGCGAGTTCTCGACCCTCGACGATCCCGATGCGTCGCTGGACCTGCTCGCCAGGCACCCGAACCTCGTCCTGCTGCGCACGTTCTCGAAGGTGTACGGGCTGTGCGGGCTGCGCGTCGGGTTCGGGCTGTGCGGCTCGGAGGACTTCGTCCGCGCGGTCAACCAGGTCCGCCAGCCGTTCTTCTGCAACAGCGCCGCCCAGGCGGCGGCGATCGAGGCGCTGCGCCACCAGGACGCCGTCGCCGAGCGCGTCGAGCGGGCGGTCATCGCGCGTGTCGAGCTCGAGGAGGAGCTGCGCGCGATGGGCATCGAGCCCGCCGAGTCGCAGGCCAACTTCGCGTGGTTCGATCTGCCGGTCGCGGACGGCGAGGACGCCGCCGAGGTGGAGGCCGCAGTCGTGCGCGGGCTCGCCGAGCGTGGCGTGATCGTCCGCGCGGGCGGGGCGCTCGGCAAGCCCGGGGCGCTGCGGGTGACGTACGGGACCCCGGCCGAGAACCGGCGCTTCCTTGACGCGCTGCGCGACCTGATCTGAGCGGCCGCCACTACTCACTCCGTGAACAGCGCGGCGTATGCGCTCAGCGCCGGCTGCCCGCCGAGGTGCGCGTAGAGGACGTTCGCGTCGCGGTCGATCTCGCCCCGCGAGACGAGGTCGATGAGCCCGGCCATCGATTTCCCCTCGTAGACGGGATCGGTGAGCATCCCCTCGAGGCGCCCGGCGAGGCGGATCGCCTCGAGCGTCTGCTCGTCGGGGATCCCGTACGTGCCCGCGTGGTAGCGGTCGTCGAGGAGGATCTCGTCGTCGCGCAGGTCGCGCCCAACCTCGATCAGCTGCGCCGTGCGGCGCGCGATCCGGGCGACCTGCTCCCACGTCTCGCGGGGCGTGGCCGAGCCGTCGATCCCGATGACGCGGCGCTCGCGCTCCTGCGCCGCGAAGCCCGCGATCATCCCGGCCTGCGTGCTGCCCGTGACCGAGCACACGATGATCGTGTCGAAGAAGACCCCGAGGTCGCGCTCTTGGGCCTCGACCTCGGCGGCCCAGCTGGCGAATCCAAGGCCGCCGAGCGGGTGATCGGAGGCGCCGGCCGGGATCGCGTAGGGCTTGCCGCCGGTGGCCTCGACGTCGGCGAGCGCCTGCTCCCAGCTCTCCTTGAAGCCGATCCCGAACCCGGCCTTCACGAGCCGGACGTCGGCGCCCATGATGCGGCTGAGCTGGATGTTGCCGACGCGGTCGTAGACGACGTCGGGCCAGTCGACCCAGCTCTCCTGCACGAGCACGCACCCGAGGCCGAGCCGCGCCGCGACGGCGGCGACCTGGCGCGTGTGGTTGGACTGGACGCCGCCGATTGACACCAGCGTGTCGCAGCGGTTCTCGAGCGCGTCGGCGACGAGGTACTCGAGCTTGCGGGTCTTGTTGCCGCCGAACGCGAGGCCGCTGTTGCAGTCGTCGCGCTTGGCCCACACCGCCGCGCCTCCGAGGTGGGCCGTCAGCCGGTTGAGCCGGTGGACGGGGGAGGGGCCGAAGAGGAGCGGGTGGCGATCGAACGCGTCGAGGGTCATGGCGTGGATTCTCATCGACCCGTCGCGCGCCGGACGGGGACTCGCGCCCGGACCCGGCCCACCCACCCGCCAGCCGCGTCGGCGGCCTACGCCTCGGCGGGCATGAGCACGCAGAGCGCGACGTAGACGAGCGGCTCAGCCGGCGGCGGCCGGCAGGCCGCCCATCGGCGTCGCGTGGCGCACCGCGTTGAGCGTCGCGCGCTCGACCGCGTCGACGGCGAAGACGGCGAGCACCGTCAGCGCGTCGGCCGCGGGCGGCTCGCCGCCCCTGGTCGCGAGCGCGAACGCCGTGTCGCCGTCGAACATCGTGTGGGCGGGGCGGATGACGCGGGCCAGGCCGTCGTGGGCGACCGCGGCGACGTGGTTGGCCTGCTCGACCGTGAGCGCCGCGTCGGTCGCCACCACGGCGAGCGTCGTCTGCGCGCCGGGCGCCGGCGGTTCCACACCGCCGCGGATGAGCGCGACGCTGTCGGCGAACGCGCCGGTCTCCGGCTGGCGCGCACCGGCCACGATCGCGCCGGTGACCGGGTCGACGACGTCGCCGCCGGCGTTGACGACCACGAGCGCGCCGACCGTGCTGTCGCCGGCGCGCACGCTCGCGGTCCCGATGCCGCCCTTCGTGGCGTTGACGGGCCCCAGCATCTTGCCCACGGTCGCGCCGGTGCCGGCGCCGACGCAGCCCTGCTCCGGCGGCGCCACGCTCGCGGCGGCGGCGGCGCGGCGGCCCGCCTCCAGGTCGGGCCACGCCGGCTTGCCGAGCCCGAGATCGAAGATGACGGCCGCGGGCACGATCGGCACGCGGGCGACCCAGGCGTCGAACCCGACGCCCTCGGCGGCGAGGTGGCGAGTGACGCCCGACGCCGCCTCGAGCCCGAACGCGCTGCCGCCGCAGAGGACGACCGCGTGCGCGCGCTCCACGAGCGTGCCGGGGCGGCACAGGTCGGTCTCGCGGGTGCCGGGCGCCGGGCCGCGCACGTCGACGCCCACGACGGCGCCCGCGCGGCACAGCACCGCGGTGCAGCCCGTGAGCGCCTCCGCGTCGGTGGCGTGCCCGACGTCGATGCCGGCGACGTCGGTGATCGCGTCGTGCATGCGGGGATGATCGCGGGCGGTCGCGTGCTGGTGACGTCCCGCGCAGGGCGCTGCGGTTGTCGCGCCCCCGCTCGGTGCCCGGGGCGGCGCTCTCGTGCACCGTGGCGCTCTGGGGCAACACGCCTAGCCAGGCGAGCCGCGGTCTGCCACAATGCCCCGCTCAATGGGCCGAGAGCTCGACAGCGCCCCCACCGCAGCCAGCGCCGCGCTGTCCCGCTTCGCCTACGCCTACGCCTATCCCTTCGCCTGGCGATTTAGCTAGGCGCTCGGCCGGCTCCGCACGTCCAGAAGCGAGCCGCCGCGACAGGGCCCTCGGGCCGAGCGCCGTCGTTCGGGCGATGAACGCCCCCGCAGCTCACTCGTATCGTTCAAGGCGTAACCAGGAAGGCACTTCAGATGATGATCGTGATGAAGCAGACGGCGACGGAGGACGAGGTCCGCGCCGTCATCGAGCGGATCGAATCCGCCGGCGCCCGCGCCCACCGCTCGAGCGGCGAGGAGGTGACGGTGATCGGCGCGATCGGCGACCGCGAGCACATCGCGCGGCTGGAGCTCGAGGGCAACCCCGGCGTCGACCGCGTCGTCCCGATCCTCAAGCCGTACAAGCTCGCCTCGAGCCAGATCCGCCATGACCAGCCGAGCGTGCTCGAGATCGCGGGGCGCAAGATCGGCGGCGAGCACTTCGCGCTGATCGCCGGGCCGTGCACGGTCGAGTCGCGCGACCAGCTCCTGACCACGGCCCGCACCGTCCACGCCGCCGGCGTGACGATGCTGCGCGGCGGCGCGTACAAGCCCCGCACCAGCCCCTACGCCTTCCAGGGGCTCGGCACCGAGGGCCTGCGCCTGCTCGCCGAGGCCAAGGCCGAGACCGGACTGCCGATCGTCACCGAGCTCATGGACGCCCGCGACCTCGAGCCGGTCCTCGACGTCGCCGACGTCGTCCAGATCGGCGCGCGCAACATGCAGAACTACGCGCTGCTGTCCGAGGTGGGGCGCTCGAACACGCCGGTGCTCATCAAGCGCGGCCTGTCGAGCACGCTGGAGGAGCTGCTCATGGCCGCCGAGTACGTGCTCAAGGAGGGCAATCCGAACGTGATGCTCTGCGAGCGCGGCATCCGCACCTTCGAGACCGCGTACCGCTTCACGCTCGACCTCACCGCCGTGCCGGTGCTCAAGGAGCTCTCGCACCTGCCGGTCGTCGTCGATCCCAGCCACGCGCCGGGCCGGCGCTCGCTCGTCGAGCCGCTCAGCCTCGCCGCCGCGGCGGCGGGCGCCGACGGCATCATCGTCGAGGTGCACCCGCAGCCCGAGGAGGCGATCTGTGACGGGCCGCAGCAGCTGCGCACCGAGGGCTTCGCCGAGTACGCCCGCAAGGTCGAGGCGGCCGCCGCCGTCGCGGGCAAGACCGCGTTCCTCGCCGCGGCCGCGGCTTGATCCTCGCGGTCGTCGGCGTCGGCGTGATCGGCGGGTCGGTCGGGCTGGCCGCCCGCCGGCGGCTCGGCGCGACGGTCCGCGGGGTGGACCCGCGCGCCGCCGAGGCGCTCGAGGCGGGGGCGATCGACGAGGCCCACGACGACCTCGCCGCCGCGCTCGACGGCGCCGACGCCGCGTTCGTCGCGGTGCCCGTCGCCGCGCTGCCCGAGACGGTCGGCGCGGCGCTCGCCGCGGCGCCGCCGGGCTGCGTCGTCACCGACGTCGGCTCGACCAAGCGCGCCGTCGTGGCCGCCAACGCCGACGAGCGTTTCGTCGGCGGCCATCCGCTGGCCGGCTCGGAGGCCGCCGGCGTCGCGCACGCGCGCGAGGACCTCTTCGACGGCGCCGTCTGGTACCTCACGCCGACCTCGACGACCTCCGGCCTGATGCTCGAGCGCCTGCACCGGCTGATCACCGGCCTCGGCGCTCGGCCCGTCGCGACCGACGCCGATACCCACGACCGGATGATGGCCGCCGTCTCGCATCTGCCGCACGTCGTGGCCAACGTCCTCGTCGGCCTCGCCGGCCGCGCGCTCGACGGCGAGCGCCTCCCGCCCACCGGCCCGAGCTTCCGCGACGCCACGCGCGTCGCCGGCGCCAACCCGGCGCTGTGGCCCGACATCTACCTCTCCAACCGGGACGCGCTGCTGCCCGCGATCGACGACACGCTCGCGCGCCTCAGCGCCGCACGCGACGCGCTCGCGGCCGGCGACCGCGACCGCCTCGCCGAGTGGCAGCGCGCGGCCGCGGCGGAGCGCGAGGCGCTGCTCGAGGCCGGCCTGGTCGGCGGCGCCGTCCGCGAGCTGCGCGCCGTCGTCCCCAACCGGCCGGGCGTCATCGCCGACATCGCGCTCACCCTGGGTCGCGCGGGCATCAACATCTCCGACATGGCGCTCACGCCGTCGCCGGACAACACCCGCGGCGAGATCGCGCTGTGGGTGGCGGAGGGCGACGCGCAGCGCGCCCAGGAGCTGCTCGAGGGCCTCGGCTTCCCGGTGACCGCCTGATCGACATGGCCACGACGCGCTTCGACCCCGCGACCCGGCTGCAGGGCGAGCTGCGCCCGCCCGCCGACAAGTCGATCTCCCACCGCAGCGCGATCCTCGGGGCGATGGCGAGCACGCCGGTCCGTGTGCGCAACTACCTCGGCGCCGAGGACACGATCTCGACGCTGAACGCGGTGCGGGCGCTGGGCGCCCGAGTCGAGCAGACGGCGGAGGGGCTCACCATCCACGGGGTCGGCCGCGCCGGCGCCCGCGAGCCCGACGGGCACATCGACGTCGGCAACGCCGGCACGCTCATGCGCCTGCTGCCCGGCTGGCTCGCCGCCCAGGAGGGCCGGACCTTCACGCTCGACGGCGACGCCTCCATCCGCCGCCGGCCCGTCGACCGCATCGCCGCGCCGCTCGGCCTCATGGGCGCGGACGTCGAGGCCCGCGACGGGCGCCTCCCGCCGTTCACCGTGCGCGGCGCGCGCCTGCACCCGATCGCCTACGACCTGCCGGTCGCGAGCGCCCAGATCAAGTCCGCGGTCGCGCTGGCCGCGCTGTCCGCCGAGGGCGCGACCACGATCGCCGAGCCCGCGCCCAGCCGCGACCACACCGAGCGCATGCTCGCTGCGGCCGGCGTCCGCGTGCACCGCAACGGCCGCCGCCTGACGATCGAGAGCACGCCGGACCTCGGGCTCGACGAGCTGACCGTCCCCGGCGATCCGTCCTCGGCGGCGTTCGCGATCGCCGCCGCGCTGGTCGTCCCCGGCGCCCGGGTGACCGTCCGCGGCGTGGGGACCAACCACAGCCGCAGCGGCTTCGTGCGCATCGCGCAGCGCATGGGCGGCCGGATCGAGGGCGACATCGAGGCCGACCCCGGGGACGCGATCCCGGGCTCGGAGCCGGTGAGCGACCTCCACGTCACGGCCGGCCCGCTGCAGGCCACGACGGTGGAGGCCGCCGAGGTGCCGCCGGCGATCGACGAGCTTCCGCTCGTGGCGCTGCTCGGCTGCTTCGCCGAGGGCGAGACGGTCGTGCGCGGCGCGCAGGAGCTGCGCGTCAAGGAATCCGATCGCATCGCCACGGTCGTCGACGGGCTGCGCGGCCTGGGCGCCGACATCGAGGCCACCGAGGACGGCTTCGCCGTGCGCGGCACCGGCGTCCTGCGCGGGGGCGCGATCGCGTCGCACGGCGACCACCGGCTCGCGATGCTGGGGGCCGTCGCGGGCCTCGCCTCGCGCGACGGCGTCGTGGTCCAGGGCATGGAGGCGGCGGCCGTCAGCTACCCGGACTTCGAAGCCGACCTCGCGCGCCTGTTGTAATTAGGGCCATGCCCGACCCGGGTCCCGCCAGCTCGCCGACCGCCCCCGCGCCCCCGCCCGACGAGGACCGCCGCGGCTGGCGGGTCGAGCCGGCGCCGGACGGGCGCGGCGCGCCGCCCGCGCCGCGGCCGCCGATGTTCCCGCGCAGCCGCCGGTTCTTCGCGATCCTCGCGGGGCTCCTCGCCCTGAATTTCGCGCTCGCGTTCTTCACCGGCGGCCCGCCCGACCGCACGCAGGTGCCGTACTCGCCGTTCTTCCTGCAGCAGGTGGAGGCCGGCAACGTCATCGAGATCTCCGCGCGCGGGGAGACGATCCAGGGCGACCTCCGCAACCCGACGAACTACACGCCGCCAGGCGAGAAGGCGACGCGGGTTGACCTGTTCAAGACCGAGGTCCCGTCGTTCGTCAACACCGAGAACCTCACCCAGGACCTCGAGAGCAAGGGCGTGGTGCTCAACGCCGAGCCGCCCGACAGCGGCCGCTCGTTCCTGGCCACGCTGTTCCTCGGCTTCGGCCCGACGATCCTGCTCGTCGCGCTGTTCATCTGGCTCATGCGCCGACAGATGAGCGGCGGCCCGGGCGGCGTGCTCGGCGGCTTCGGGCGCTCGACCGCGCGCCGCGTCACCGGCGAGGAGAACCGCGTCACGTTCGCGGACGTGGCCGGCATCGACGAGGCCGAGAGCGAGCTCGTCGAGATCGTCGACTTCCTCAAGAACCCGCAGAAGTACCAGCGCCTCGGCGCGCGGATCCCGCGCGGCGTGCTGCTCTACGGGCCGCCGGGCACGGGCAAGACGCTGCTCGCGCGCGCCGTCGCCGGCGAGGCCGAGGCGGCGTTCTTCTCCGCCTCGGCGTCGGAGTTCGTCGAGGCGATCGTCGGCGTGGGGGCCTCGCGCGTGCGTGACCTGTTCAAGCAGGCCAAGGAGGCGGCGCCGGCGATCATCTTCATCGACGAGCTCGACGCGATCGGCCGGTCGCGGTCGGGCAACGTCGGCGGCCTGAGCGGCGGCAACGACGAGCGCGAGCAGACGCTCAACCAGATCCTCACCGAGATGGACGGCTTCTCGCCGCAGGACAACGTCATCGTCCTCGGCGCGACGAACCGCCCCGAGGTGCTCGACCCGGCGCTCCTGCGCCCGGGCCGCTTCGACCGGCGCATCGCCGTGCAGCCGCCCGACAAGCCGGGGCGCGTGAAGATCCTCGAGATCCACACCCGCTCGGTGCCGCTGCACGAGGACGTCGACCTCGAGCAGATCGCCGCCTCGACGCCGGGCATGACCGGCGCCGACCTCGCGCTCCTCGTCAACGAGTCGGCGCTGTTCGCCGCCCGTCACGGCGAGGACGCCGTCCACCAGCACGACTTCACCGAGGCGATCGAGAAGATCATCCTCGGCACCGAGCGCCAGGTCGTCATGACCGACGCCGACCGCGAGCGCACGGCGTACCACGAGTCCGGTCACGCGCTCGTCGGGATGCTCACGCCCGGGACCGACCCGGTCCGCAAGATCTCGATCATCCCGCGCGGCCAGGCCCTCGGCGTGACGCTGTCCACGCCCGAGTCGGACCGCTACGGCTACGAGCGCGAGGAGCTGATCGCGAAGATCAAGGTCGCGCTCGGCGGCCGCGCGGCCGAGCGCGTCGTGTACGGCGAGACGACCACGGGCGCGGAGTCCGACATCCAGCAGCTCACCCAGATCGCCCGCGGGATCGTCGGCCGCTGGGGCATGAGCGACGTCATCGGCCCCGTCGCCGTCATCGACGGCCGCCAGGGCGGGCCGCTGCTTCCCGGCACGTCGGATGTCTCCGAGCACACGCAGCGGCTGATCGACGAGGAGGTCCGCCGCGTCATCGAGATCGCCGAGCAGGAGACGATCGCACTGCTCGAGCGCGAGCGCGCGCGCCTCGAGGCCCTCGCCCGCGCGCTGCTCGAGCGCGAGACGCTCGACCAGCCCGACGCCTACGAGATCGCGGGCGTCGAGGCGCCGGTGGCCGAGGAGCCGGAGACCGCGCCCGCGTAGCGCTCCTCGTCGCGGCGCAGGCCGGCGGCCACGTACAGCACGACGCAGATCGCGGCCGGCACGAGCGCGGCCGCCCACATCGTCGCGTCGATCCCGACCCACTTCGACACCGGCCCCGTGAGCGCGAAGCTCACCGGCGTGAGCGCGATCGACACGAACCAGTCGAGGCTGTGGACGCGCCCGCGCAGCTCGGGCGGCACGCGCGTCGACATGAGCGTGCCCCACACGACCATGCCGGCCGTCATGCAGGTGCCGTAGACGAGCGAGAGCAGCCCGAGCTGCCACAGCGCGGTCCCGTACGCGTAGCCGATCAGCGGCAGCGTCCCGACCGTCCACGCGCCGTACATGAAGGTCAGGTAGCGCCGCGGCACGCCGCGCTGGCTGAGCCACAGCGAGACGAGGATCGAGCCGACGCCGGCGCAGGCGAGGACCGCGCCATAGCCGCCCGCGCCGCCGCCGACGTCGTTGCGCACGATGAACGGCAGCAGCACCTCGAGCGGCCCGAGGAAGAACAGCAGGCCGGTGCTCGCCGCGACGAGCGTCGCCCACAGCCACGGCTGCCCGCGCACGAAGCGCAGGCCCTCGCGCAGCTCGCGCCGTGCGGAGCGGGCGCGGGCCTGCGGCAGCGAGCGGACCTGCAGCGCGGCGATGCACGCCGCGCTGAGCAGGAACGTCGCGGCGTCGATGAGGAACGCGGTGCCCGGCCCGACGAGCGCCACGACGGCGCCGCCGAGCGCCGGGCCGAGCAGCCGCGCGGCGGCCTGGCGCACGAGCTGGTCCAGCGCGTTGGCCTGCACCAGGTGCTCGGTGGCGACGACGTCGGGCACGAGCGCGCCGAACGCGGGCCCGAAGAACGCCTCGCCCGCGCCGATCAGCAGCGACAGGGCGACGAGGTGCCAGATCTCGACCCCGCCGGTCAACGACAGCACGCCCATGGCGACCAGCGCCGCGCAGCGCAGCAGGTCGGCCGCGATCAGCACCTTCCGGCGCTCGGCGCGGTCGGACACGATGCCGCCGGTGAGCAGGAACGCGACCATGCCGACCGTCCACGCCGTGCCCACCAGCGACAGGGCGACCGGGTCGTTGTCGAGGTCGTAGACCTGCCACGCCTGCGCCACGAGGAAGATGCCGTCGCCGAGCAGCGAGATCGTCATCCCGAGCCAGAGCAGCGCGAAGTCGCGCTCGCGCAGCGGGCGCAGCAGCTTCATGGCTCTATCGTGGCAGGCCCATGCTCGTCGCCATCGACGGTCCCGCGGGGGCCGGCAAGTCGACCGTCGCCCGCGCCGCCGCGGATGCGCTCGGCTTCACGTACCTCAACAGCGGAGCGATGTACCGCGCCGTCGCGCTGGCCGGCGACCGCGAGCCGGCCAGCCTGCACATCGCCTTCGATGGCGACCGCGTCCTGCTCGACGGCGAGGACGTGACGGAGAGGATCCGCGCCGCGGAGATCTCCGATCTCGCGTCCAAGCGCGCCGCGGACCCATCGGTCCGCGAGGCGCTCGTGGCCAAGCAGCGCGAGCTGCTCGCCTCGGGCGACTGGGTGGCCGAGGGCCGCGACATCGGCACGGTCGTCGCCCCCGGCGCCGACCTCAAGGTGTGGCTGACGGCCGACCCCGAGGAGCGCGCCCGCCGCCGCGGCGAGCCGCCCGACGACGTCCGCGCGCGCGACGAGCGCGACGCCTCGCGCGAGCACAGCCCGATGGTCGCCGCCGCCGACGCCGTGGAGGTCGACACGACCGGCCTCTCGATCGACGAGGTGGTCGCCCGCGTCGTCGCCCTGGTGCGCGGATGAAGGTCGCGGTCGTCGGCTATCCGAACGTCGGCAAGTCGTCGCTCGTCAACCGCCTGAGCGGCTCCCGCCAGGCGGTCGTCCACGAGCGCTCGGGGGTCACGCGCGACCGCAACGAGATCGCGGCCGAGTGGAACGGCCGGCGCTTCACGCTCATCGACACCGGCGGCATGGACTTCCTCGACCCCGATCCGATCTCGGGGTCGATCCGCGAGCAGGCCCAGGCGGCGCTCGCCGATGCGCAGGTCGCCGTGCTCACGGTCGACGCGCGCGCCGGCCTGCGCCCGGGCGACGAGGAGCTCGCCGACCTGCTGCGGCGCTGGGACCGCCCGGTCGTCGTGGCCGCGAACAAGATCGACTCGGTGGGCGACATGCCGCTGGCGGCCGAGTTCTACGCGCTCGGCCTGGGCGACCCGGTCGCGGTCTCGGCGGCGCAGGGCCTCGGCACCGGCGACCTGCTCGACCGCGTCGTCGAGCTGCTGCCCGAGGGGGACGACGCGGAGGAGCGCGAGGACGTCGTCCGCCTCGCCGTGGTCGGCCGCCCGAACGTCGGCAAGTCGACCCTCGTCAACCGCTTCCTCGGCACCGAGCGCGTCATCGTCTCCGAGGTCGCGGGCACGACGCGCGATGCCATCGACCTGCCGCTCGAGGTCGACGGGCGACGCGTGATACTGGTCGACACCGCCGGCCTGCGCCGTCAGGCCAAGGTGCAGGACTCCGTCGAGTACTACACCGCGCTGCGCTCGCAGCGCGCGGTCGAGCGCGCCGACGTCGCGCTCGTCGTGTGCGACGCGACCGACGGCATCACGAGCCAGGACCTGCGCATCGCCGAGCTCGCGATGCAGGAGTCGTGCGCGACCGCGCTCGTGCTCAACAAGTGGGACGCGACCGGCATGGACGAGGACGACCTCGACCACGAGCGCGCCCGCGTCGCGCAGAAGCTCCGGCTGCGCCCGAAGGTCCTGACCGCGAGCGCGCAGACCGGCCGCCACGTCGGGCGCGTGCTCGCCGAGGCGCTCGCGCTCGGCGACAGGATGCACAACCGCATCCCGACGCCGCAGCTCAACCGGTTCCTGTCCGAGCTCGTCCAGGAGCGCCAGCCGCCGGCCAAGCAGGGCCACCGCCTGAAGCTCCTCTACATGGCGCAGATCGGCACGTCGCCGCCGCGGTTCGCCGTCCAGGTGAACTCGCGCAGCCGCGTGACGCGCGACTACGCCTACTTCCTCGAGAACCGCCTGCGCGCGCGGTTCGGGATGGACGGCGTGCCGCTCGTGATCGACTTCAACGAGCGCGGATCGGGGCGTCGCGCCCCGGCCGCCGAGCGCGCCGGCAGAAGGCCCGGCCGGTCCGGGCGGGCGGGCAGCCAGTACCCTTAACCGCCTCTAGTGCCAGCTCCTGCCCCGGGCGCGCGCCCGGAGCGGCCCGTGTCGCGCGCCGCAGGAGACGACCCGACCGGAGCGTTCCGCCTGATCCCATGACCCAGCTGTCTGACAACGAGTACCTGTTCACGTCCGAGTCCGTGACCGAGGGCCACCCGGACAAGATCGCCGACCAGATCTCCGACGGCGTCCTCGACGCGGTGCTGCGCGACGACCCCTACGGGCGCGTGGCGTGCGAGACGCTCGTGAACACCGGGCTCGTCGTCGTGTCGGGCGAGATCACCACCGAGACGTACGTCGACATCCAGGACGTGGCGCGCTCGACGATCCGCAAGATCGGCTACACCGACGCCGACCTGGGCTTCAGCGCCGACTCCTGCGCGGTCATCAACGCCATCGACAAGCAGTCCCCCGACATTGCCCAGGGCGTCGACTCCGCCTACGAGGCGCGCCACGACCCGGCCGACGACGATGCACTGGACGTCGCCGGCGCCGGCGACCAGGGGATGATGTTCGGCTACGCGACGCGCGAGACCGACGAGCTCATGCCGCTGCCGATCTGGCTGGCGCACCGGCTCGCGCACCGCCTGGCGGACGTGCGCAAGGCGGAGGTGCTGCCCTACCTGCGTCCGGACGGCAAGACGCAGGTCACGGTCCGCTACCTGGACGGCAGGCCGGTCGAGATCGAGAAGGTGCTGATCTCGACGCAGCACCGCGATGGGGTCGACTCCGATTCGCTGATCAAGCCCGACCTGTTCGAGCACGTGCTGCTGCCGATCCTGCCGCACGACATGTTCGACGAGAAGAAGCTCATGAAGAACTTCCTCGTCAACCCGACCGGCCGGTTCGTGATCGGCGGGCCGGTGGGCGACTGCGGCCTCACCGGCCGCAAGATCATCGTCGACACGTATGGCGGCATGGCGCGCCACGGCGGCGGCGCGTTCAGCGGCAAGGACCCGTCGAAGGTGGATCGGTCGGCGGCGTACGCGGCGCGCTACGTGGCCAAGAACGTGGTCGCGGCGGGCCTGGCCGACCGCGCCGAGGTGCAGGTGGCCTACGCGATCGGCGTGGCGCACCCGGTGTCGGTGATGGTGGAGACGTTCGGGACCGAGAAGGTCAGCCGGGCCCGAATCCACGCGCTCGTGGAAGAGCACTTCGACCTGCGCCCGGGCGCGTTCCGCGAGTCCCTGAAGCTTCACCGCCCGATCTACCAGAAGACCGCCGCCTACGGGCACTTCGGGCGCGAGGACCACGACTTCACGTGGGAGAAGACCGACAAGGCGGAGGCGCTGCGCCAGGCCGCCGGCCTGGGCGCCGCCGAGGCGGCCGTCTAGCGGCGTCGCCGCTTCAGGCTCCGGGAGCCCGGCCGCCGGTCGGGCTCCCGCCCCGCTCGCGCAGGGGGCACCCGGCGAGATGGTCGTTCACGACGCCGCAGGCCTGCATGAGCGCGTAGAGCGTCGTCGGGCCGACGAAGCGAAAGCCGCGCCGCTTGAGCTCCTTGGCGAGCGCGACCGTCTCGGGCGTCTGGGACGGGATGTCGGCGAGCGTGCGCGGCGGCGCGGCGCGCGGCGGCGGCCGGTAGCGCTCCCAGATCAGCTCGGGGAGCGGCGGCCCGTCCTCGCGCAGCGCCACCGTCGCGCGCGCGTTCGCGATCGTCGCCTCGATCTTGGCCCGGTTGCGCACGATGCCGGCGTCGGCGAGCAGGCGCGCGACGTCCGCGTCCCCGAACCGCGCGACCGCGTCGGGGTCGAAGCCGGCGAACGCCGCCCGGAACGCCTCGCGCTTGCGCAGGATCGTCAGCCACGACAGGCCCGACTGGAACGCCTCGAGGCTCATGCGCTCGAAGAGGCCGCGCTCGTCGGGGACCGGGCGGCCCCACTCCTCGTCGTGGTAGCGCTCGTAGAGCGGATCGCCGTCGCCGAAGCACCGCATGGGCGAGTCCTTTTACCGGCGCCGGCGGACGCTGCGCCGGCCGGCCGGATCGGCGCGTCGAGCGGACGCGGCTCGCGGAATCCTGCGCAAAATCCGGGCGCTGCTCTTGATCCGCGGCGTGGTTGGCTGCCAACGTGCCAGCTCTTCGGTCCAGAGGCGGGTGCGGAGCCGGGGTCGCCCCGGGCGGCTCGCCGCCCGTTCGCCTCGGCCGAGCGGCGAACGAGAGAGGGGAGAGGGGAAGGAATGCCGCTCGAAGCGATGCAGATCGAGGTGGAGCGCCGGATGCGCCGCGGGGAGCGGTTCGCCGACGTGGAGGACATCATCAACGAGAGCAACCTCACGACCGACGAGAAGTCGGCGCTGTGGCTGCTCGCCTGGACGTACCTCGACCGCCACGCCCAGCGCCGGGAGGCGCGCGCGCACCTGCGCCATCTCAGGGCGCGCGGGCAGCGGATCTCGGTCAAGCGCCGCTGGCGCCTGAACGCGGTGTAGTCAGAGCCGCCCGGCGGCCGCGCGCTGCGCGCGGTCGACCGCCGCGACGACGCCGGCCGGGTCGGCGATGCCGCGGAACGTGAAGTCGCTGTCGTCGGTGCCGGCGGTGTCGAAGTCGACGGTGCCGATGCGCAGCACGCGCTCGCCGAGGCTCTGGGCGGTGTTGACGTTCTGCACGCGGTCGATATGGGTCTGCTGCACGTGCTTGGAGAGGATCCCGCGGCGGATGCGCAGCCGCTGCGTCGTGACGACGTAGTGCGTGGCCATCCGCTGCAGGAGGCCTCCGAGCAGCACGAGCAGCAGGGCGGCGATCACAACCGCCACGCCCACGCCGGTCCCCGCGGCGACGCCCGCGACGACCCCGGCGGCGACGGCGGCGAGGAAGCCTAGAACGTAGAAGCGCAGCGTCGCGCGCCACGACGGGTGGCCCTCGAAGACGATCTCCTCGCCGGGGTGCAGGTCCATCGCGGCGCGAGACTATCGTGGCACGCGGTGCCCATCGCCCAGGTCGAGCCGCTCACCACGGCCCGTGCGCTGCGCGGGCCGTTCGACTACGAGCGCCCCGACGGGGTGCGCGTGGGCTCGGTGCTGGTCGTGCCGTTCGGGCGCCGGGAAGTGGTGGGAGTGGTCACCGGCGTGGCCGACGCGTCCGAGCACGACGTGGTCGCCCCGCGGCGGGTCCTCGACGCCGAGCTGCCCCCCGACCTGGTCGACCTCGCGCTGTGGATGGCGCGCGAGTACTGCTCGACGCCGGCCCGCGCGCTCTCGCTGCTGCTGCCGCCGAAGGGCACGCGGCCGAAGACCGCGCTGTGGGCCGCGCCCGCGCGCCCGCCCGGCGAGGACGAGCGGCTCACCCCCCGCCAGCGCGCGTTGCTCGAGTCGCTGCCGCGCTTCACGGGGCCGGACACCGCGGCGCTGCGGCGCCTGGAGGGCCGCGGGCTGGTCGCGATCGAGTCGCGGGTCGTGCGGCGTGCGCCGCTGCACGTGCCGGTCGGCGCGCGCGGCCCGCGGCGCGCGCTGACCGGCGCCCAGCGCGAGGCGCTTCACGCCATCCGCGCCGCGGCGCCGGGCGAGGGGCTCCTCCTGCACGGCGTCACCGGCTCGGGCAAGACCGAGGTCTACCTGCAGGCGGCGGCCGACACGCTCGACCGCGGGCGATCGGTGATCGTGCTCGTGCCCGAGATCGCGCTGACGCCGCAGATCGTGGCGCGCTTCGTGGAGCGCTTCGGCGACACGGTGGCGGTCCTGCACTCGCGCCTGTCCGCGGGCGAGCGCCACGACGAATGGGCGCGCCTGCGCCGCGGGGAGGCGCGGGTGTGCGTTGGACCGCGCTCGGCGGTGTTCGCGCCGCTGGCGGACCTCGGGCTGGTCGTCGTCGACGAGGAGCACGACGCCTCCTACAAGAACGAGGGCGATCCGCGCTACGACGCGCGGCGGGTCGCCGAGCACCGCGCGCGGACGGCCGGCGCCGTGCTCGTGGCGGGCAGCGCCACCCCGCGGCCGGAGAGCGTCCACGCGCTGCGGCGCCTGCGGCTGCCCGAGCGCGTGGATGGCCGGTCGCTGCCGCCCGTCGAGATCGTCGACATGCGGCAGGCGCGCCGGGCGATCCACCCGCGCACGCACGACGCGCTCGCCGCCGCGCGCAAGGCGATAGTCCTGCTCAACCGCCGGGGGTGGTCGAACTTCCTGACCTGCCGCTCGTGCGGGCGGGCATGGGAGTGCCCGTCCTGCGACGTCACGCTCGTGATGCACCGGGCCGAGGGGCTGCTGGCGTGCCACCACTGCGGCCACCGGGAGCGGGTCCCGCCGCGCTGCGAGGCGTGCGGGTCGGTGTCCGTCGCGCGGCACGGCACGGGGACCGAGCGCCTCGAGTCGGAGCTCGCGCTCGGGCCCGTGTTCCGCCTGGACGCCGACGTCGGGGACGCCGCGGCGGTGCTCGCGCGCTTCGAGGCGGCCGACCGCGGGATCCTGGTCGGCACGCAGATGGTGGCGAAGGGGCACGACTTCCCCGACGTGGACCTCGGCGTGGTCCTCGACGCGGACGCCACCCTGCGGTTCCCCGACTTCCGGGCCGAGGAGCGGACCTTCGCGCTCGTCACGCAGCTCGCCGGGCGCGCGGGCCGCGGCGCCGCGGGCGGCCGGGTGCTGGTCCAGACGCTCGCGCCCGAGGCACCGTCGATCCGGCTCGCCGCGCGCCACGACGCGGACGCGTTCGTGGCCGCCGAGCTCGAGCGCCGCGCCGCGCTGCGCTACCCGCCGTTCTCGACGCTCGTGCGGATCGTGTGCTCGTCCGAGCGCGGCGGCGCTGCCCACGCGGCGGCTGCGGCGGTCCGTGCGCGGCTGGACGGCGCCGCCGGCGCGGCGCTCGGGCCTGCGCCGCTCTTCCGCCTGCGCGGCCGCGAGCGCAGTCAGGTCGTGGTCAAGGCGGCCGAGCGCGCCGCGGCCGTGGCGGCGATCGGCGCCGCGGTCGACGCCGTGGCGGCCGACCGCGCGCACCGCGCCGCGAGCTTCAGCGTGGACGTCGACCCGCAGTAGGGCTCCTGCGTGGGCGGCGTTCCGCTCCGGCCGCCGCGGCGCGCGAAGCGTGAGCGGACGGCGCACCGAGGGTGGACGGGACGGCAGGTGCGTGGTCGCTTGGTCGGGCCTGGGACGAGTTGACGACGAATGGCGTCGTCAGTTCGTCCCAGGGGATGCCGGCGCGGGCCGAGCCGCTGCGCAGCGCCGCAAACGCGCCCGCCGCGCGCGCCCCATGACTGTGGCGCACGCGGCCGCGCGACGTGTCCCCCCCGGGTTGGCGTCGATCCCGACCCCGCACCTCCGCGACCGTAGTCGGAACGCCCGCGTTCATGCACTCGGACATCCGTCCAGCGTCCGCGGACGGGTACCCTGACCAGAGCCATGGCCGAAGAGCAGCCCGACGCCGAAGTCCTCGACGACGCGCCCGAGGAGGACCGCCTCGACCCCGAGCTCGCCGCCCGTCGGGCGGTGGCGCTCGCCCACATCCGCAAGTACGGCGATCCGGTGCTGCGCGCGTCGGCGCGCCCGGTGGAGGTCTTCGACGACGCGCTGCGCGACGAGATCGCGCGGATGGGCCGGCTGATGCACGACTCGATGGGCATCGGCCTGGCCGCGACCCAGGTCGGGACGCTGCACCGCGTCCTGGTGTACCGCGTGGAGCACGACAGCCCGATCAACGCGCTGGTCAACCCGCAGCTCGAGTGGTCGGGCTCGGAGAAGGAGTGGATGGAGGAGGGCTGCCTCAGCCTGCCCGGCGTCCACGTCGACGTCGAGCGCCCCGTCCGCGTCCGCGTCCGCGCCCGCGACGCGCAGGGCGACGACATCCTGGTCGAGGCCTCGGGGCTCGAGGCGCGCGTGATCCAGCACGAGATGGACCACCTCGACGGCGTCCT
Organism: Solirubrobacteraceae bacterium; assembly: GCA_036259975.1. GTDB lineage: Bacteria > Actinomycetota > Thermoleophilia > Solirubrobacterales > Solirubrobacteraceae > JAOPZW01. The sequence goes on from DATAAR010000058.1 coordinate 23,464, forward strand.
GATCCTCGACCGCACGCCACGCGACCAGCGCAAGGACGCCATGCGCATCCTGCGCGAGCAGTCCGAGGCCGCCGCGTAGCCCTCCCGGCGCGGCGCCGTGCGCACCGTCTACCTGGGCACCTCGCCGTTCGCGGCCCACGTGCTCGAGCGCCTGGCCGAGGGCCCCCACCGCCCGGCACTCGTCGTCACCCGGCCCGACCGGCCGGCCGGCCGGGGGCGGAAGCTCACGCCGCCGCCGGTCGCCGACACGGCCCGCGCGCTCGGGCTCGATCTCGACCAGCCCGAGGACGTCAACGCGCCTGAGGCGCGCGCCCGCATCGCCGCGGCCGAGCCCGACGTGGTCGCCGTGTGCGCGTTCGGCGCGCTCCTCGGCGAGCCGCTCTTGAGCGACTTCGAGATGCTCAACATCCACCCCTCGCTGCTGCCCCGCTGGCGCGGCGCCGCGCCGATCGAGCGCGCGATCATGGCCGGCGACGAGCGGACCGGCGTGTCGATCATGCGCGTCACCGCCGGCCTCGACAGCGGGCCGGTGTGCCTGGCCGCGACCGAGCCGATCCGGCCCGACGACACGTACGGCAGCCTGACCCCGCGCCTGGAGGCGCTCGGCGCCGAGCTGCTGCAGCGCGCGCTGGACGAGCGCCCGGACTGCACCGAGCAGGACGAGGCGCTGGTCACGTACGCCGAGAAGATCGGCGCGGCCGACCGCACCCTGGACCCGGCCGCGCCCGCCGAGCACCAGGCGCGGGTCGTGCGCGCCCTGCACCCGCACATCGGCGCGCGGCTCGCGCTCGACGACGGCAGCTACCTCGGCGTGCACCGCGCCCGGGTCGGGCCCGACGGGAGCCTGGAGCTGCTCGAGGTGCAGCCACCGGGCGGGCGGCCGATGCCGTACGCCGACTACGTCCGCGGGCACGCGGCGCGATGACCGGCGACGACGTCGAGCTCGCCGTGCGCGCGGTCCGGGCGGGCGCCGCCGCCGCGCGCGCCGAGGCCGACGGAGGGCTGGACGTGCGCGCCAAGGGCTCGCCGGCGGACCTCGTCAGCCGCGCCGACACGGCCTCGGAGGCGGCGATCGTCGGGCTCCTGCGCGCGGAGCGCCCGGCCGACGCGATCGTCGGGGAAGAGGGCGCGCTCGTCGCGGGCGGCGCCCGGCGCTGGCTCGTGGACGGCATCGACGGCACGTTCAACTTCGTCTCCGGGATCCCGCACTGGTGCGTCGCGGTGGGCTTGGAGGAGGACGGCGTGCCGGTGGCCGGCGCCGTCTACGACCCGAACGCCGACGAGCTCTTCGCCGCCGGTCCGGGCCGGCCCACGACGCGCGACGGCGAGCGCGTGGCGGTGCGCGACGGGCGCGCGCTCGAGCAGGCCGCCGTCGCCACGTACCTGCGCGCCGACAAGGGCGCCGATCGCGGCGCGACGCTCGCGCGCCTGGAGGAGCGCGTCGGCATCCTGCGCACCGGCGGCGCCGGCAGCCTCGAGCTCGCCTGGGTCGCGGCCGGCCGGGTCGACGCGTGGGCGCAGCCGAACGTCAGCCCGTGGGACTGGGTGCCGGGGGCGGCGCTGGTCGCGCACGCGGGCGGGCGGACCGCGGTGCTCGCCGGCGATCCCGCCTGGCACCTGGCCGGGCCGCCTGCGCTGGTCGACGAGCTCGCCGCGCTCGTGCCGCGGCGCTGATGCGCGCGTCGGGCCGGCGCGGCGTCAGGCCAGCGCGACGGCCGGGCGCTGCGGCCGGGCCTCGAACACGGCCATGAATGCGTCGACGACAGCCGGGTCGAACTGGCTGCCCGCGCAGCGCTGCAGCTCGGCGAGCGCCTCATCGACGGGCCCCGCGCCGCGGTAGGCGCGCATCGTGGTCATCGCGTCGAACGTGTCGCAGACGGAGACGATCCGTGCGCCTAGGGGGATTTCCGCCCCGGCGAGGCCATCGGGGTAGCCGCCGCCGTCCCAGCGCTCGTGGCTGGAGCGGACCATCTCGGCCACGCGCGCCATCTCCGGCGCCGCGCCGATGATGCGCGCGCCGATGATGGTGTGCTGGCGCATGTACTCCCACTCGTCCTCGGTGAGCGCGCGCGGTGCGTGGAGGATCGCGTCGGGGATCGCGACCTTGCCGATGTCGTGCAGCGCCGCGGCCCGGCGGACGTCGGCCACGTCGCGGTCGTCGAGCCCGAGCCGGCGGGCGACCCGCTCGGCCAGCTGCGCGACGTCGTCGACATGGTCGCGCAGTGCGCCGTCGTGCTCGCCGAGGACGCGCAGGAGCACCTGGTGGACCATCTCCTCGCGCGTCTGGCGCCCGCCGTGCTTGTTCGCGTACATGCGCTGGTCGGCGAGGCGCAGGGCCTCGGCCGGATCGCCGACCCGCTCGAGGACCACGGTGCCATGCGAGCAGCCGACGTTGAAGCGCTCGCCGCGCTCGGTCAGCGCGGCGCTCGCGTCGGCGATCACCGTGTCGCTGTCGCCGTCGGCCACGAGCACGAGCACGCAGAACTCGTCGCCGCCCATGCGATAGGCGCCGCCGCGGCCGTTCAGCGTGGCAGCGAGGTTGCGACCGAGGCGCTCGAGCAGCGCGTCGCCCGCCGGGTGGCCGAACGCGTCGTTGTAGGACTTGAAGCCGTCGAGGTCGAACAGCACGAGCACGTGGCTGTGGCCCGGGACGTCGACGCCCGCGGCCGCCTGCAGGTCGCGCAGCAGCGCGCGGCGGTTGCCGAGCCCGGTGAGCGCGTCCGTGGTCGCCTCGAACTCGCTCTCGCGCAGCATGCGCACGTTCTCGCGGAAGGTGAGCGCGAAGCGCGCGACGACCACGAGCCCGGTGGCGGCGGCCAGCCACAGCGCCAGCTGGTTGATCCGGGAGTAGTGGTCGAGGACCAGCATGCCGAGCGGGACGACGGCCAGCACCCCGGGCACGACGAGCATGCCCCAGCCGCGCAGGTGGCCGGCGTCGAGGCGCTTCGGCGGCTGCCAGGCCGCGAACGCGAGGATCATGAAGGAGGCCGGCCAGCCGGTGTCGAGCAGGGTGTTCTCCTCGTAGGTGCCAACGGCGGACTGGTACAGGTAGATCGTGTCGGCGACCGCGAAGACGGCGAAGCCGAGCGCGATCAGCGCCCACGTGCGGCCCGCGCGCCAGCCGGTGACGGTCATGACCGCGAAGACGAACGCCAGCATCGCGAGGTCGCCGAGCGGATAGCCGAGGTTCGTCGCGACCGCCGCGAACGAGCCGTCGATGCTCGCCACGACGCCGAAGACGAGCGCGGCGCCGAGCGCGGCGACCGACAGCGCGGCGATCAGCCCGTCCAGCCACAGCGTCGAGGACACGCGGCCGGCGCGAGCGCGCAGCAGCAGCACGAGCGCGACGTACGCGCCGGGGTAGATCGCGAGGTAGCCGGCGTCCGCGGGCGACGGGTACGGCGGCTCGTCGAGGCCCGCTAGCACGAGCGTCCAGTACAGGTCGCCGGCGGCGAAGCCGGCCAGGCCGAGCGTCAGCGCGATCCAGGATGCGCGCTCCGACCCGCGCGTGGTGGCCGCGCGCAGGCCGACGGTCGCGACGGCGAGCAGCTCGACGAGGTTGTAGACCTTGTCCCAGCCCCACGACCAGACCGGGGACTCGACGCCGAGGTCGCGCACGAGCACGGCGACGAAGCTGATCACCGTCGCGGCGAGCAGCAGCCGAGCCGACCGAGGGGTAGAGGGCGAAGACACCTTCGCGTGATCGGCAGGTACGCGGGCGCTTTGAGCGGCGCCCGGAGTGCGATGCCATGCGGGGCCGGCCGGTGCGGGGACCGCCCCGCTCAGCGCGGCGCGCCCCGCCGGCGGCTGCGCTCCCGGTCGCTGAAGCCGCCCTCGTCGGCGGAGACCTCGCCGTCGCGGACCTCGACGATGCGGTCCGCGATGCGGTCGAGGAAGTACCGGTCGTGGCTCACCGCGATGACCGTGCCGTCGTAGCCCTCGAGCGCGGCCTCGAGCGCCGCGACGCCGGGATATCGAGGTGCTTCGTGGGCTCGTCGAGCACCACGCGGTGCGGTAGCGTCGCGCCGCGATGAGGGTCGTCGAAGTCGTCGCGCGCTGCCTGACCGAAGCCGGGGCCGACACCGTGTTCGGCGTCGTGGGCAGCGGCAACTTCACCGCGACGGTGAGCCTGCAGGCCGCGGGCGCGCGGTTCGTCGCCGCCCGCCACGAGAACGGCGCCCTGTGCATGGCCGACGCCTACGCGCGCGTGAGCGGCCGGCTCGGCGTCGCCACGGTCCACCAGGGTCCGGGGCTCACGAACGCGATGACCGGCCTGACCGAGGCGGCCAAGGCGCGGACGCCGCTCGTGCTCGTCGCCGCCGACACGCCCGCCGGCGACGTGCGCTCGAACTTCTACGTCGAGCAGGCCAAGATGGCCGAGGCGGTGGGCGCCGTCCCCGTGCGGGTGAACGGGCCGGCGCGGGCTCACATGGACACCATGCGCGCGCTGCGCATCGCGCTCGGGCAGCGCCGCGCGGTGTTGCTGAACCTGCCGCTCGACGTCGCCAACGCGGAGGCCGAGTGGCCCTCGCAGGACGGCGCGCTCGCGCTCCCCGCGCCGCCGGCGCCATCGGCCGACGCGGTGGGCGCCGTCGCGGACGCGGTGCAGGCGGCGCAGCGGCCGGTGATCGTCGCCGGGCGCGGCGCGGTGCTCGCGCACGCCGGGCCCGCGCTCGAGACGCTCGCCGCGGACATCGGGGCGCTGCTCGCGACCTCGGCGATGGGCCACGGGCTGTTCCGCGGGAACCCGTTCGCGCTGGGCATCAGCGGCGGGTTCGCCTCGCCGCTCGCCGCCGAGCTCATCCGCTCGGCGGACCTGATCCTCGCCTTCGGGGCCCGGCTCACCCGCTGGACCACTGCCAACGGGGCTCTGATCGCGCCCGCGGCGAAGGTGGTCCAGGTCGATCTCGACGACGGGGCGCTCAGCGACCGCGCCGACGTGCCCGTGACCGGCGACGCCGCCGCCATGGCGCGCCTGCTCACCGAGGAGCTGCACCGGCGGAGCCACCGCGCCGGCGGCTTTCGGAGCGACGAGCTGCGCGAGCGCATCGCCGCCCGGCGCTGGCGCGACGAGCCGTTCGACGACGCCTCGAGCCCACGCCACATCGACCCCCGCGCGCTGAGCATCGCGCTCGACGACCTGCTCCCCGAGGAGCGCACGGTGGTCGTCGACTCCGGGCACTTCATGGGCTTCCCGGCGATGTACCTCGCCGTGCCCGACCCCGAGGGGTTCGTCTTCACCCAGTCGTTCCAGTCGATCGGCCTCGGCCTCGCCAACGCGGTGGGCGCGGCACTCGCGCGCCCCGACCGGCTCACCGTCGCCGCGCTCGGCGACGGCGGCGCGATGATGGGCCTGCCCGAGCTCGAGACCGCCGCCCGCCTGCGCCTGCCGATCGCGTTCGTGATCTACGACGACAGCGCCTACGGCGCCGAGGTGCACCACTTCCGCCCGATGGGCCACCCGGTCGAGACCGTCCAGTTCCCCGACACCGACTTCGCCGCGATCGCGCGCGGCATGGGCGCGCACGGCCACACCGTCCGCACGCTCGAGGATCTGCGGGCGGTCGACGACTGGCTCGCGGGCCCCGACGGCCCCCTGCTGATCGACGCAAAGGTCGACCCCGACGTCTGCGCGGAATGGCTCGAGGAGGCCTTCCGCGCGCCCTGACACCCAACGCGAGGAGCGCCCCGCATGCCCACCCCGGTCCATTCCCTGCTCGAGGCGCTGGCCTCCGGCGCCGTGCAGGTGATCGACCTCACCCAGCCGCTGCACGAGCGCACGCCGGTGCTGAAGCTGCCCGAGCCGTTCGCCAACACGCCGGGCCTGACGCGCCACGAGATCAGCCGCTACGACGATCGCGGCCCGGCCTGGGCCTGGAGCTGGCTGGAGATCGGCGAGCACGTCGGCACGCACTTCGACGCCCCGATCCACTGGATCACCGGCCGCGACGGCGAGGACGTCTCGAGCGTGCCGCCCGAGCGCCTCGTGGGGCCCGCGGTCGTCATCGACAAGTCGGCCGAGGCCGCGGCCGACCCCGACTACGTGCTGACCGTCGAGGACGTGAGGGCGTTCGAGTCCGAGCACGGCGCGCTGCCCGAGCGCGGCTGGCTGCTGCTGCGCACCGGCTGGGACGCGCGCGCCCACGACGAGGAGGCCTTCCTCAACGCGTCGTCGGGCGTGCCGCGCACGCCCGGCGTCGACGCGGAGTGCGCGCGCTGGCTCGCGCAGGAGACGCCGATCGCGGGCATCGGCGTCGAGACGGTCGGCACGGACGCCGGCGGCGCGGGCGGCTTCGACCCGCCGTTCCCTGTCCACAGCTACTTCCTCGGCGCGGGGAAGTACGGGCTCACCCAGCTCGCCAACCTCGCCCGCCTCCCGCCGACCGGCGCGCTCATCGTCGTCGCCCCGCTGAAGCTCGTCGACGGCACGGGCAGCCCGAGCCGGGTCCTGGCGCTCGTCTGAGCCACGTCGATGCGGCCCGCCGTCGTCGAGGTCACCCCCGCGCGCCGCGCCGCGTACGCGGTCGTGCGGCGCGTGCTCGCCGAGGGCGCGTGGGCCGACCGGGCGCTGCACGGCGAGGCGCGCGAGCTCAGCGCGCGCGACCGCGCGCTGGCCAAGCAGCTCGCGTTCGGCACCGTCCAGCGCCGGCTGACGCTCGACCACGTCATCGACGAGCGCACGAAGGGCCGGCTCGAGCCGGGCGTGCGCGCCGCCCTCCAGCTCGGGCTGTTCCAGCTCCTGTTCCTCGACCGCGTCGCCGAGCACGCCGCGATCGCGGAGGCGGTCGAGCTCGCCAAGCCGAGTCCCGGCCACCGCGTCGTCAACGCCGTCCTGCGGCGCGTGCAGCGCGAGGGCGCCCAGCTGCCGGCCGACACGACGCTGCGGGGCGCGGCGATCCGCCACTCGCACCCCGAGTGGCTCGTCGCCATGTGGACGAAGGCGCTGGGGCCCGAGCAGGCGCGCGCACTGCTGGCCGCCAACAACGACCCGTCCGAGCTCGCGCTGCGGGTCAATCCCCTGGTCGACTTCGATCTGTCGGACATCCCGGGCCGGCGCGAGGGCGACACGATCGTGGTCGAAGGCCCGTTCGACGCGCTCGCGCATCCCGGCTATGCCGCCGGGGCGTTCACGCCCCAGTCGCGCGCGTCGCAGCTCGTCGCGCCGATCCTCGGCCCGCGACCGGGCGAGCGCGTGCTCGACCTGTGCGCCGCCCCCGGCGGCAAGACGACGCATCTCGCCGCGCTCATGGAGGGCACCGGCGAGGTCGTCGCCGTCGAGCGCCACCCCGGCCGCGCCCGCGCCCTGCGAGCGACGGTCGCGCGGATGCGCGCGGCGAACGTGCGCGTCGTGTGCGCCGACGCCAAGGAGCTCGCCGGCGAGGGAGGCTTCGACCGCGTCCTGCTCGACCCGCCGTGCAGCGGGCTGGGGACGCTGCAGTCGCACCCCGACCTACGCTGGCGGGTCACCCCGCAGGCGGTGCGGAAGCTCGCCGCCGAGCAGGACGCGCTCCTCGCCGCCGCACGGCGGGCGCTGCGGCCGGGCGGCACGCTCGTGTACTCGGTGTGCACGATCTCCCCGCCGGAGGAACGGCTCGAGGCGGACGATCCGGTGCGCACCTATCCCCACCGAGACAGGACGGACGGCTTCTATATTGCCCGGCATGGAGGGTGACCTCGGGCTGGCATGCCCGTCCTGTCACGAGCCGTGGCTGCGCCCGTCGAACCTCCCGGGCCGCTATCGCTGCGTGTACTGCCTGCACCGCTTCGAGGTGCGTTCAGCCTGCCCCGACTGCGGGGAGCATTCGACGATCGTTCGCATGACCAGCACCGCGACCCTCACCTGCAGCCACTGCGGCGGCTCGATGCTCGTCGAGGTATGACGCGCCGGATCGCCCCCTCGATCCTGGCCGCCGACTTCGGCCGGCTGCGCGAGCAGGTCCGCGAGGTCCTCGACGCGGGCGCGTCGGTGATCCACGTCGACGTGATGGACGGCCACTTCGTCCCGCCGATCACGATGGGCCCCAACGCGGTTCAGGCGCTGCGCGAGCTCGGCGCGCACCTGGACGTGCATCTCATGATCGAGCGCCCGGAGCGCCAGGTGGCGGACTTCGCCGCCGCGGGGGCGAACACGATCAGCATCCACGCCGAGGCGACGCCACACCTCGACTACACGCTCGAGCACGTCCGCGAGGCCGGCTGCCGCGCCGGGCTCGCCGTCTGCCCCGCCACGCCGCTCGGCGTGTACGCCGAGGTCGAGCCCGACCAGGCGCTCTGCATGACGGTGAACCCGGGCTGGGGCGGGCAGCCGTTCATCCCCCGCTCGCTCGACCGGATCCGCCGCCTGCGCGCGATGATCGGCGAGGAGGCCGACCTCGAGGTCGACGGCGGGATCGACGCGACGACGGCGCGTTGCTGCGCCGAGGCGGGGGCCACGCTGTTCGTGGCGGGGACGGCGATATTCGGGGCGCCCGATCCGGCGTCCGCCTACGCCGAGTTGACCAACGAGATCGGGTGTAGCTAGCCGTATACGGGCACGTCTCCGGTTGACCGAGTATTGACTTAGTGATGACGACCGTCCTCATCGTCGACGACCACCCGACGTTCCGCGCGACCGCCAGAATGCTGCTCGAGGCGGAGGGCTACGACGTCGTCGGCGAGGCCCCGGACGGGACCAGCGCGATCGAGGCGGCGTGGGAGCTGCACCCCGACCTCGTGCTCCTCGACGTCAACCTGCCGGACCTCGACGGGTTCTCCGTCGCCCAGCGAATCACCGCCAACCAGGGCGCGCCCGCGGTGGTCCTGACCTCCAGCCGCGACTCGTCGGATTTCGGCCCGCTCGTCGCGGGCAGCGGCGCGCGGGGGTTCATCTCGAAGGGCGAGCTCTCCGGCGCGGCGATCGCCGAGCTGCTGTAGGCCCGCCGGGGCGTTCGGCTCGCGGCGCGGTGGCGGTCGGGGCATTCTCGGACGGCGCGAGCGCTCGGGCGGAACGCCGGCCCGCCGGCGGCACCACCCCGCCGCGTCGCTCTAGAGTCGTTCCATGGTCGGCCTGCGCCGCGCGCTGCTCGCGCTGTTCGCCGTCGGCGTCCTCTTCGCCGGCCTCGCCGTGGCGCTGACGCTCACGAGCGACCACGACGACCAGAAGGCCGTCACCGCGATCCTCGGCCCGGTCATCGGGCTCAGCTTCATCGGCACCGGGGTGTTCGCGTGGTGGCGGCGGCCGCTGAACCGCTTCGGGCTGCTGATGTGCGCCGTCGGCTTCGCATGGTTCCTCGCCAGCCTGGCCGAGAGCAACGACCCGACGTTCTTCACGATCGGCGCCTACCTCAGTCCGCTGTACGTGGTGCTGGTGATCCACATGGTGCTCGCGTTCCCGACCGGGCGCCTGGAGACGCCCGCGGCGCGGGCGATCGCGATCGCCGGATATGTCGTCGGCCTGCTCGTCACGCTGCCGTTCTTCCTGCTCGGGGGCGAGATCGACGCCGGCGAGAACGCGCCGGACAACGCCTTCGAGGTCCTGCACGAGCCCGGCATCGCGCAGGTGTTCCTGACCCTGACCTTGCTCGGGGCGGTCGCGGTCGCCGCCGCGACCGTCGCGGTGCTGCTGCGCAAGCGGCGGGTCGCGACCCCGCCGCAGCGCCGCGCGCAGGCGCCGATGCTGTGGATCGGCCTGACGGTCATGACCGCGCTCGGGCTGTCGTTCCTCGCGGACGCGGCCGGCCTGCCGGAGGTCGTGGTGTTGATCTTCAGCTACACGGCGTTCGTGGCGTTCGCGATCCTGCCGTTCGCGTTCCTCACCGGCCTCGTCCGCACGCGCTACTCGCGCGCGGGCGCGGTGGGCGGGCTGGTCGAGCGGCTGAACGAGCCGGACACCCGTGTGAGCCTGCGCGAGGCGCTGGCGGACGCGCTGGGCGACCCGACGCTGCAGCTCGTCTACTGGCGGCCGTCCGCCGGCCACTACGTCACGTACGAGGGCCACCGCGCCGCGCCGCCCGGACCGGATTCGGGGCGCGCCGTCGCCCAGGTCGAGCGCGACGGCAAGCGCGTCGGCGCCATCGTCCACGACGCCGCACTGCGGGACGATCCCACCCTGCTCCGCGCCGCGGCGGCTGCGGCCGCGCTCCAGCTCGAGAACGAGCGCCTCGAGGCCGAGCTGCGCGCCCGCGTCGAGGAGCTGCAGAGCTCGCGCGCCCGGCTGGTCGAGGTGTCGATGTTCGAGCGCCGCCGGCTCGAGCGCGACCTCCACGACGGCGCCCAGCAGCGGCTCGTCGCGCTCTCGCTCCAGCTCGGGCTGGCGCGGCGCAAGGTCGAGCAGGATCCGTTCACCGGCGCCCGCCTCCTGGACGAGGCGCGGGTCGAGCTCGAGCGCGCGCTCGAGGAGCTGCGCGAGCTCGCCCGCGGGATCCACCCGGCCGTCCTGACCGACCGGGGCCTCGAGCCGGCGGTGCAGGCACTCGCCGCGAGGGCCCCGGTTCCTGTAGACGTAGAGGCGATGCCTACGGATCGACTTCCGGCGGCCGTGGAGGCCGCGGCCTATTTCGTCGTCGCCGAGTCGCTGACGAACGTCGCCAAGTACGCCCAGGCCGAGCGCGCGAGCGTCCGCGTGGGGCGCGAGGACGGGTTTGCCGTCGTCGAGGTGAGCGATGATGGGGTCGGCGGCGCCGATCCCGCCGGGGGCAGCGGTCTCCGCGGGCTCACCGACCGCCTGGCTGCACTGGACGGCCGTCTCGAGGTCCATTCCCCACCCGGAGGAGGCACCGTGGTCCGCGCGAACATCCCCTGCTCGACATGCGCGTAGTCCTGGCCGACGACAGCATGCTGCTGCGCGAGGGCGTCGCGCGCCTGCTCGAGGACGCCGGGCTCGAGGTGGTCGCGCAGGCCGGCGACGCCGAGGACCTGATGCGCAAGGTCGGGGCTCACAAGCCCGACGTCGCCATCGTCGACGTGCGCATGCCGCCCACGCACACCGACGAGGGGCTGCGCGCCGCGGCGGAGATCCGCGACCGCCACCCCGGGGTCGGCGTGCTCGTCCTCAGCCAGTACATCGAGGAGGGCTACGCCATGGAGCTGCTGTCCTCGAACGCCGAGGGCGTCGGGTACCTGCTCAAGGATCGCGTCGCCGACCTCGAGCGGTTCGTCGACGCGGTCCGCCGCGTGGGCGAGGGCGGCAGCGCGCTCGATCCCGAGGTCGTCTCGCGGCTGCTCGGCCGCCGGCGCCGCGAGGACCCGCTGAGCGAGCTCAGCCCGCGCGAGAAGGAGGTGCTCGGACTCATGGCGGAGGGCCGCTCCAACCACGCGATCGCCTCGCAGCTCGTCGTCACCGAGCGCGCGGTGGAGAAGCACGTCACGAGCATCTTCAACAAGCTCAGCCTGCCGCCGGCGCAGGAGGACCACCGCCGCGTGCTGGCGGTCCTCACCTACCTCAAGGCCTAGTGCCGCCGGGCGAGCTCGTCGCGCCGCCCGCGGGCGGGCGGGTGTTCCGGCACCCGGCCGCCGCGCGCCTCGCCGACGTGACGCCGTCCGGGCGCGCGCGGCTCGACGCGATCGCGCGCTGGCTCCAGGACGCGGCGCTGGCCGACGTGGTCGACTCCGGCCTCGACGGCGGCGGCGTGTGGGTCCTGCGGCGGCTGCGCCTGTGCGTCGAGCGCTTCCCGCGCTTCGGCGACGCGGTCGAGGTCGAGACGTTCTGCAGCGGCACCGGCCCGCTCGTCGCCGAGCGGCGCAGCACCGTGCGCGACGGCGCCGGCGCGGCCGTGCAGGCGCTCGCGCTCTGGGTCCACCTCGACCCGGACGGCGCGCACCCGCGGCCGCTGCCGGACGGCTTCGAGACGGTCTACGGCGCCGCCGCCGCGGGGCGCCGCGTGCGCGCGCGCCTGCGCCACCCGGCCGCACCGCCCGCGAACGCGCCGGTCCGCCCGTGGCGCTTCCGAGCCGCCGATCTGGACCTCGCCGGCCACGTCAACAACGCCGTCTACTGGCAGGTGCTCGAGGAGGAGCTCGTCGCCGACGCCCCGGCCGCGCTCGACGCCGAGATCGAGCACCGCGCCGCCGCGGACGCCGGCGACGCCGTGGTCGCCGCGGCGGATGGCATGCGCTGGGTCAGCGCGGGCGAGCAGGTGGTGGCGACGATCCGGCTTGCGAACTAGGCTCGGCGGCATGTCCACGCCTCTCACCGGCGGCTGTGGCTGCGGCGCCGTGCGCTTCGAGCTGACCGAGCCGCCCGTCAGAGCCCTGTACTGCCACTGCACCCGCTGCCAGCGGCGCAGCGGCACCGCTGCGGCGGCCACGGCCCGCGTCAAGGAGGGCACGGTCCGCGTCACGCAAGGCGAGGACCGCATCCGGCGCTGGACGCCCGAAGGGGGCCTGGCGAAGTCGTTCTGCGCCGACTGTGGCAGCGCGCTGTTCGCCGAGCACCCGGAGAGCGGGGAGGTCGCGGGCGTGCGCATGGCGGCGTTCGACACCGATCCGGGCGTGCGTCCGAGCGCGCGTCAGTTCACCGCGTACGCGGCTCCGTGGGAGCCGATCCCCGACGACGGGCTCCCGCGCCACCCCGAGCGGATGCCCGCCTGAGCGGGCCCTTTCGTCGTGTGACGCGTGTCACACAAGACGCGCGAAGACCTGCCGATTGAAGGAGCATGATCAAGACCCTCGCCTCCATCGCGCAGGTCGCCCGCGACCAGCGCCGCCGCTGCCGCTAGCCGGCAGCTCCGCCAAGCCGGGCCGATCCGCGCCCGCCGCTCGCGCCGCCGCGCGGCACCGAGCGCACCGACTGCAGCCGCCCGCCGCGCCTCGCCCCCGCGAGGGACGCGGCGGCGGGCTGCGCCGGCTCGTCCGCCCAGACCACCGCTCGAGCCGGCCCGCGCTCGCGCTAGCCGCGACTCAGCAGCCGCGCAACGCCACGGGCGATCTGCTGCTCGCGCGTCTCGGACTCCGCGAGCTTCGCCCTGACCGCCTCGAGGAGGCGCAGGATTCGCTCGTTCGTCGCGGGCTGCGCCTTCTGCCCGGCCATCTTCACCTCCTTTCGGGTGGCCCGGCGCGCGTCTACGCCGGCGACTCGACGCCGACCGGCTCCGTCGCGGCGAAGACCATCGTGGAGTGCACCAAGCCGATCCCGAGCGCCGCCTGGCGCCCGCCGGCGAGGATCAGCCGCTCCGCCGCGTCGAGCGTCGTGTCGATGCGCGCGAGCGCCTCGCCGGCCGGGCCCGGGTCCGGGTCGCGGCTCACGGTGCGTGCCATGGCGATCCAGGGGAGGGCGCGCGCGGGGTCGCGCCGGCCGTCGCCCGAGACGAGGGCGGCGAAGCCCATGTGCAGGTAGGTCGCGGCGCGCAGCAGGCGCCCGTTCACCGGGCGCACCTGCGGCACGCGCGGCGGCCGCGGCTCCGGGAGCGGCCGGCCGTCGAGCACCGCGGCCATCGTGCCGCCCGCGAGCATCCGCAGCTCCGCGTCGTCGAGCCCGGCCACGAGCGCGCCGATGCGCAGCGCCTGGTACAGGGAGAAGGCGGGCCGGCCGTACGGGGCGTCGGAGGCGAACACGACCCGCTCGGCGGGCACGCGCGCGAACAGCTCGATGACGTCGAACGGCGACAGGCACGACGTGTCGTACAGCGCCGTGGGGTGGTCCGCCAGCCGCGTGGCGAACATCCCCTGGCCGGCGATGGCGGCGTGCGCCAGCACGAGCGAGACGTCGGGATGGCGCAACGCCACGTCGGCCAGCGCATCCATCGGTCCCATCCCGCGCCCGGCGTGCACGAGCAGTGGGACGCCGGCCTCGGCCGCGACCGCGAAGATCCCGTCCGCGGCCTCGATCCCGAACTCGAACGCCTGCGCGCGGGGGTGCAGCTTGATCCCGCGCGCACCGCGCTCCAGGCAGCGGTGGGCCTCGCCGACCGGGTCCTCGGCCGGGTCCAGGCGACAGTACGGCAACACCCGGCCGCCGCTCTGCCCGGCCCACTCGAGCACGCGGTCGTTCGGGCGCCGGTAGCCCGGGTGGCGGTCGGGGTCGTGCAGAGGGAACGTGCACGCCCGCGCGTCGGGCGACACCTCGTCGAGCGCGGCGATCAGCGCGTCGAGCTCGAGCGACTGCCCGTCCTCGTCGACGCCGAGGTGCGTGTGCGCGTCGAGGACCGCGGTGTCCGCCGGCAGCAGTACGCGCGCCTCCTCGCGGAACGGCGCGTAGGCCGTCCGTCCGACCGAGTCCCCCACGGACTACCTCCCCACCAGTGCGTCGAGTGCGGCGGCCACGTCAGCCTCGGTGTTGTACACGTGCCACGAGGCGCGCATGCGCCCGCCCCTCTCGGCGGCGACGATGCCCGCCGCCTCGAGCCGCTCGCGCGCGCCGGGCACCTCGGCCGACACGATGGCCGAGTCGCTCGGCTCGAGCCCGAGCCCGGCGCGGAACCGGTTCGCCAGCCCGACGTCGTGGGCGTGGATGGCCTCGACGCCGATCCGGTTGACGAGCTCGAGCGCGGGCTGCGTGCCGACCCAGGAGAACCACGCCGGCGAGCTGTCCAGCCGGCGCGCGCTCGCGGCCAGGCGCAGCGGCGGGCCGAAGTACGAGGCGTGCACGTCCTCGCCGGCGTACCAGCCCGCGGCCCCGGGGACGATCCGGTCCAGGTGCCCGGGGCGGACCGTCATGAACGCGGTGCCGCGCGGCGACATGAGCCACTTGTAGGCGTGGCACGCGACGACGTCGAAGCGCGAGGCGTCGAGCGGCAGCCACCCGCAGGCCTGCGTGGCGTCGACGACGGTCAGCGCGCCGTGGGCGGCCGCGGCCGCCGCGATCGCCTCGAGGTCGGCGACCTCGCCGGTGGCCATCTGCACCGCGCTGAACGCGACGACGTCGGTCGACGCGTCGATCTCCCCGGCGAGGTCCGCGGCCTCCACGAGCCGCAGCCGCACGCCGCGGCGCTCCTGGACCATGAACGGGAACAGCAGCGACGCGAAGTCGACCTCCGGGGCGACGACGCGCGCGCCGTCCGCGATCGACGCCGCCACCAGGCCGATCAGCTCGGAGACGGTCGCGCCGATCGCGACCGTCTCCGGCGCCACGCCGACGAGCGCCGCGAACGCCACCCGCGCGCCCTCCGCGCTGTCGCCCCAGTGCTCCCAGCTCGTCCGCCCGCCGCGCCAGTCCTCGAGCGCGGCCTGCAGCGCGTCCCACGCACTGTCGGGCGGGAGCCCGTAGCTCGCGGTGTTCAGGTAGGCGCCGTGCGGTCGCCATTGGGCTCGGGCGTCGGCGATCTCGAGGCGCTCGGGCATCGGCGGGACGGTAGACGACCGGTGAATGCGCGCGGTTCTGCCGCCCGCCCCAGTGGCGACGTGCGGGTAGCCGTACCTAAGGCCGCGCCGTCCGTTCCTACTCTCGGTGCCATGAACCTTCCCGGCCCTCTGCTCGTCTCGGCCGCAGACATCACCCGCATCTACGGCGAGGGCGAAGCCGCCGTCCGGGCGCTGGACGGCGTGACCGTCGGCTTCCCGAAGGGTCGCTTCACGGCGATCATGGGCCCCTCCGGCTCCGGCAAGTCGACCCTCATGCACATCCTGGCCGGCCTGGACCGGCCGACCTCGGGCTCCGTCGTCCTCGACGACGTCGAGATCACCAAGCTCGACGACCGCAGGCTCACGGAGCTGCGGCGCGAGCGCGTCGGCTTCGTGTTCCAGTCGTTCAACCTCCTGCCGGTCCTCGACGCCCGCGAGAACATCGTGCTGCCGCTGTCGATCGCGGGCAAGCGCCCCGACGCGGAGTGGCTCGACAAGCTCATCGCCACCGTCGGCCTCGGCGACCGCCTCGACCACCGCCCGTCCGAGCTGTCCGGCGGCCAGCAGCAGCGCGTCGCCGTGGCGCGCGCGCTGGCGTCCAAGCCGGCCGTCGTGTTCGCCGACGAGCCGACCGGCAACCTCGACTCGAAGTCGTCCGCCGAGCTGCTCGAGCTGCTGCGCCGCTCGGTCGACGAGTTCGGCCAGACGGTCATCATGGTCACGCACGACCCGACCGCCGCGTCGTACGCGGACCGGCTGCTCGTCCTCGCCGACGGGCGCATCGTCCACGACGGCGAGGCGAACACCGCCGAGGACGTCCTGGACCTCATGAAGGCGGTCGGCTGACGCATGCGCAAGGTCGCGCTCCGCGGGCTGTTCGCCCGGAAGCTCCGGCTCGTGCTCACGGCGCTGGCCGTCGCGCTCGGCGTGACGCTCATCGCCGGCACGTACGTCTTCACGGACACGATCAACCGCTCGTTCGACAGGATCTTCGCCGAGTCGGCGAAGGGCACCGACGCATCGGTCACGCCGGCCAAGGCGATCGACACCAGCGACAACGGCGGCACGCAGCCGACGATCCCGGTCTCCGTGCTGCGCCAGGTCCGCGCGCAGGACGACGTCCAGAGCGCCGACGGCTCGGTCTTCGACGTCGGCACCGTCCTCGGCAAGGACGGCAAGCGCATCGGCCAGGGCGGCGCGCCGAACTTCATCGCGTCCGTGGCCGACCAGCCGCGATTCGACGCCTTCACGGTCAAGCAGGGCCGCAAGCCGCGCACCCCCGATGAGGTGACGATCGACGCGTCGACCGCGCGCAAGCAGAAGTTCGAGCTCGGCGACAAGATCGCCGTCGTCGCGACCGCGCCGCGCAAGGACTACACGATCGTCGGCTTCACGCAGATCGCCGGCGTCGACTCGTTCGGCGGCGCGACCGTCGTGGACATGCAGCTGCCCGAGGCCCAGCGCATGCTGGGCAAGACGGGCTTCGACCAGATCCAGGTCGCGGCCAAGCCCGGCGTTACGCCCGAGGAGCTGCGGGACGAGCTGCGCTCCGAGCTCTCGCGTTCGGTCGAGGTGCGCACGGGCCAGGAGGAGGCGCGCAAGCAGTCCTCGGACATCCGCGACAACCTCGGCTTCCTCACGACCGCGCTGCTCGTGTTTGCCGGCATCTCGCTGTTCGTGGGCGCGTTCATCATCTTCAACACGTTCTCGATCACGGTGACGCAGCGCATGCGCGAGTTCGCGCTGCTGCGCACGCTCGGCGCCTCGCGCAGTCAGGTGATGCGCTCGGTCATCACCGAGGGTCTCACGATCGGCGCGTTCGGCTCGATCGTCGGGCTCGCGCTCGGGGTCCTCGTCGCAGGCGGCCTGCGCGCGCTGTTCAAGGCGGTCGGCGTCGACCTGCCCTCCGAGGGCAACGTCATCGCCTCGCGCACGATCATCGTCTCGCTGGTCGTCGGCACCGTCGTGACGCTGCTGTCGTCGCTCGCGCCGGCGCTGCGCGCCACGCGCGTGCCGCCGGTCGAGGCGCTGCGCGAGGGCGCGGTGCCGTCGGCCCACGGGCCGTCGCGCAAGGTCACCGTGGCCGGCGTCCTGCTCGGGGCGGTCGGGATCGGCCTGATGTGCATCGGCCTGTTCGGGTCGCTGTCGGACAACGCCGCGCTCAGCCTCATGGGCGGCGGCGCGCTGGCGACGTTCCTCGGCGTGGCGCTCACGAGCCCGTACCTCGTGCGGCCGCTGGCCTCGCTGGTCGGCCGGCCGTTCGAGCGCACGCGCGGCATCACCGGCCGCCTGGCCCGCGAGAACACCATCCGCCTGCCCGGCCGCACGGCGGTGACGGCGGCCGCGCTGATGGTCGGCGTCACGCTCGTCACGTTCGTGTCCATCTTCGCGTCGGGGATCCGCGAGACGATCGCCAAGGCGGTCGACGACAACCTCACCGCGGCGTTCGTCGTCCAGAACACCGACGGCTTCTCGCCGTTCTCCGCCCGCGTCCTGCCGACGATCGCCCGGGTCGATGGCGTGAGCGAGGTCAGCGCCGTGCGCTTCAGCCAGGCCCGCGTGCAGGGCGTCGAGGGCGAGACGCCGGTGTCCGGCATCGAGCCCGCCACGTTCACGCGCCTGTACCGGGTCAGCGAGGGCGCGGCCGCCATGCGCGCCCTGCGCGACGGCCAGACGGTGATCAGCAAGGACTTCGCCGACAAGGAGAAGATCGAGGCCGGCCAGACGCTGCAGGTCACGACCCCCGTCGGCCGCCGCCTGTCGCTGCGCGTGGCCGGGATCGCCGACGACAAGGGCGACATGACGACGTCGCTGACCGTCACGAACGACCAGATGCTCTCGGCGTTCGGCGAGCCGAAGGACGCGTTCGGCATGGTCCGGCTCGAGCCGGGCGCGAACGAGCCGCAGGTCCAGGCGCAGATGTCGCGCGTGCTCGAGCGCCAGTTTCCCGAGGCGGAGGTCCTGACCGCCGACGAGTTCAAGGACAACATCGCGGGCCAGGTCAACCAGCTGCTCTACCTGATCTACGCCCTGCTCGCGCTGGCGATCATCGTGTCGCTGTTCGGGATCGTGAACACCCTCGTGCTGTCGATCAGCGAGCGCACCCGCGAGCTCGGGCTGTTGCGCGCCGTCGGCACGACCCGGCGGCAGGTCAAGCGGGTCGTGCGCTACGAGGCGGTGATCACGTCGCTGATCGGCGGCGTGCTCGGGATCGTGCTCGGCATCGTGCTGGCGGTGCTGTTCACGCGGCCGCTGGACGACTTCACGCTCAGCATCCCGGTGCCGTCGCTCGTGGTCGTGCTCGTCCTCGCCGGGCTCGCCGGCGTCGGCGCGGCGATCCTTCCCGCCCGCCGCGCGGCGAGGCTCGACGTGCTGGACGCGCTCGCCTACGAGTAGGTCGCAGGCGAGCGCCCCCGGCGTGGGCGTGTGCCTAGGACGCGCGCCGGCAGCATCACGAAGTAGGTGGAAGTGCGCATTGATCGCGCCGCCCGTCGTGTGGACCAGGACGACCCAGGCGGTCACCAGGCCGAGCGCCGCGAAGATCGAGCGCTGCACTCGCTGGCCTGGCGGCGGGCGGCGAGCGCCAAAAGCAGCGCGCTCGGGACCACGTCGACCGCGACGCGGAAGGGCGCTGCGCGCGCCCTCGCGGGGGACACTCGGGGCGGGGGCGCGCGCGTGCGATGCTGTCGCCATGGGGCTGCTGCCACTCGACGAGATCCGGCGCCGCCTGCAGATCACCGGGCAGTCGTATGCGGGCCTGCGCGAGGTGCCGCTCGACCGGATCGTGGGGTCCGTGGACCGGAGCGCGGACTTCGGGCGCGACTTCGGCACGCGCCGCCTGCTCTCCGGGCCCCGGATGGCGGCGCTGCGCGCCGCATTCCCGGACGGCGACATGCCGCCGGTGGAGCTGTACGAGGTCGGCGGCCTGTTCTTCGTGTCGGACGGCCACCACCGGGTGGCGCTGGCGCGCGAGCGTGGAGCCGAGTTCGTCGATGCCGACGTCACGCTGCTGCACACGAACTACGAGCTGCCGCCGGAGGTCGACGTCGCCCAGCTCGTCCACACCGAGCAACAGCGGGTGCTGATGCAGGAGAGCGGCCTGGCCCGCGCCCGCCCCGAGGCGGCGATCGAGTTCGCGCGGCCGCGCGGGTACCCGGAGCTGCTCGAGGTGATCAAGGCGCACGGGTTCGATCTGGCGCAGGACCGCGGCGGCGCGTTGCCGCCTGCCGAGGAGATCGCGGCCGACTGGTACGACCGCGTGTACCTGCCCGGCCTCGCCGCCGTCCGCCGCGCCGGGCTCGTCGAGGCACACCCGTACAAGACGGAGGCCGACCTGTTCCTGTGGATCTACGAGCGCCGGCGCGACCTGCGGGTGTTCGACCCGTCGGCGGACTGGGACGCCGCAGCGGCGTATGCGGCCCGCGAGGGCGTCGGCCGCCGCGACCGGCGCGTGATCGTGTCCGAGGCCGCGAAGCCCCTGCACCGCCGTCCGCAGCGCAGACCATGAGCGAGTACGCGATCGTCGACCCGGATGACGTTCGTGACCAGTACGCCGGTACTGACGTGCCGGGCGAGTTCCGCCGCCTGACCGACGCGCTCGAGGCCGAGCAGCTCTCGGCCACGCTGATCCGCGTGCCGCCGCACTCCGACTTCGAGCAGGGCACCGGTCACTACCACGACGAGGTCGAGGAGCTGTACCTCGTCACCCGGGGCACCCTGACGATGCGCTTCGGCGACGACATCACGAAGGTCGGGCCCGGGGCCGCCGTCCGCGTCGCGCCCAAGACGCCCCGCTCGCACCGCAACGAAGGCGACGAGCCGGTCGAGATCTGGGCGATCTCGCGCAAGATCGACCGTTCCGACGCGACGAAGATCGATGACTTCTGGGAGGCGTCGCCGGACGCGCGGCAGCGCGCGGGGTAGCGGGGCGCGGCGCGCCCGGATCCACGGTCGCCGCCGCCGCGTGAACCCATCCGCCCGGGCCACTAGAGTCGCGCCGTCGGCTCATCGACCGGAGGAGAATCGACATGCCCGACGGTGTTGTGTTCGCGCTTCCGACGTTGACGTCGGGCGACATGAACCGAGACGACCAGGCGGCGCTGGTCGTCAACCAGGCGACGGCGGTGATCGTCGCCGCCTTCCTGGAGCACGCCTCGGCGAAGGTCGCTGCGAGTGGGAGCACCACCGCTGGGACGAGCCACGCCGAGCTCATGTCCCTCATCAACGACGTGCAGGACGCGCTGAGGAGCTTCTGAGCTCCGCCGCGATGCTCGCCGCGAGCTTCGCGTGGCTTCCGACGTCGCCGGGCCCGCGGCTCGGCGCGCGCGCGGACGCTCGGGCGGAGTCGAGCGCGACAGCGGGCGCGTCGTCGTCGGCGGCGGCGTCGGCAAGCTCTAGCCTGGGAGCCGCCGCGGGCTCCACGGCGACGAGCGCCTCGACGGCCACGCATGAGGCCGAGCACTCGGCGCGCCTCGGCGGGCCGCGGCTGCTCATCGGCATCCCCGCCGGGATCGCCGCGCTGCTCGCGGTCCTGATCGCCGCGCTCCGCCGCCGCCGCCGTCGCCGCCGTCGTCGGATGCGGTGGCCGTGGTCGCGGTGATCGCCGCGGCGCGACGCCCCACCTCGCGCCACGGGGCGCGGATCCTTTCCCCGAGCGATGAGTTCCGTGCCGTGCGAGAGTCCGTAGGCCATGAGCGATTCCACACAGACCCCCACGACGGTCTCGGACATCGGCGTCGCGATGTTCACCGTCGCCGATCAGGACGCCGCGCTCGCGTTCTACACCGAGAAGCTCGGTTACGAGGTGCGTTCCGACGTCCGCTTCGGCGAGAGCGGCGAGATGCGCTGGCTCGAGGTGGCCCCGCCGGGCTCCCGCGCCCGCCTGGCGCTCAACCCGCCGATGCAGGGCCAGCCCGGCGGTGGCTCCATCGGCGTCGAGACGCCCGACGTCGTCGGCGAGCACGCACGGCTGAAGGCGATCGGCGGCATCGACGTCGACCCCGAGCTGATGCGCTCGCCCGGGGCGCCGGTGATGTTCGGCCTGCGCGATCCCGACGGCAACAACATCTGGGTCGTCGAGGCATCGCCCGCCGCGTAGGCGGCGTCTCGCGCTGAACGGCCGCGCGGCCCGCGCTCGTCGCCCTCGAGGTGACCAGGCGGCCGCGCGCCGGGCGGCGCCGGGACCTCGTCTCGCCCAACCGACGCGGGGCGCTGAACCGCGCGGCCGATCGAAGCCTCGCTCAGCGCGCCGCGGGCGCGCTGCGCGCGTACAGCGCGGCGAGCAGCGCGCACAGCAGCGCTGTCGCGCCGGCGTAGCCGGCCTCGGCGCGCAGCAGCTCGTCGTCGATCACCGGCGCGAGCATCCAGGCGACGAAGCCCGCCGCCGCGACCAGCCATGCGCCCGCGGCGGCGCGGTCCCGGCCGCGCGCCAGTGCGGCCTGGTTCAGCGTTCCGGCGGCCAGGTGGAAGCCCATGCCGAGCGCGATGACCGCGAGGCCCCAGCGGTCGTAGTCGAAGGACGCGCCGAACACGAGGTCCATGACGAGCGGCCCGATGAGGAGCAGACCGACCGCGACCGCTCCGGCGAAGCCGGCGATCGCGAGCACGGTGACTCGGATCGCCCGGGCGAATGCGGCCCGGCCTTCGGTCGCCTCCAGCCCGCTCAGGTGCGGAAGCAGCGACGTCTGCACGCTCTGGAACAGCTGCAGCGGCGCGCGCGTGATCAGGAGCGCGTTGAAGACGACACCGGCGAGCGCGGTGCTCGCCGTCGCGCCGACCGTCAGGACGGCCGCGTTCAACAGCGCCTGCTCGGCGAGCTGGATCGCCGCCACGGACAGGGCGAAGCCGGCGCCCGCCCGGAGCGTCAGGTCCCCGGACGCCCGGGCGGCGTCGGCGCGGCCGGCCGCCGCGTGCCGGCGTAGCGCCCATGGCACGACCAGCAGCGAGGCGAGCGGCGCGGCCAGGATGCCGAGCGCGACCGCCGACTGCCCGCTCGCCAGGCCGACCGCCACCGCGACCGGGAAGCAGAACCGCGACACCGACTCGAACAGCACGAGGCCGCCGTAGAGGCCGAACCACTGGTGGCCGGCGAGATACCCCCGGGCGAAGTAGCTCGCGGCGTACGCCAGGGTCGCCCCGACGAAGACCCAGTACAGCGTCGAGGCGCCGTCGAACGCGTCCTCGATCGGGCCGCGAAGAAGCAGCGCGACGACGAGGAACGCAAGCGCGAAGCCTGCCTGCACCGTGAGCGGCACGCGGAGCGGGTGGCCGCCGCTCAGGCCCCGCGCGCGCCGGTCGGCAATCGTCCGGGAGAGCAGCTGCTCGACCGGCCGGTAGATGATCGAGATGACCACGAACAGCACCGACCACAGCAGCGAGATCGCCCCGTACGCCGCGCTCGGCAGGACGTGGCTGGCCACGGCGAAGTAGGCGAACGTGAACAGCCCGGTCGACGCGATGCCGACCGACAGGATGCGCGCCCCGCGCGCGTAGCCGTCCGAACCCGAAGCGGCCGGCGTGGTCGCGGCGGCCCCGGAGACGGCCGTGCTAGCCACCCAGCCGGACCAGCAGCATGGTCCAGGGGAACGGCGAGCGCGCTTCGACGACCTCTCCGTGCCGCGACAGCAGCGACACGAACGACCGCTTGGACCAGTGGTTCAGGTGACCGGGCGTGTTGCCGAGGTCGCGCAGATACGCGCCCCGCGCCATGTTCAGCGCCCGCCACAGCGGCTCGCGCGGCACCGACACCAGCAGCCACCGCGACGCGACGCGCGCCATCTCGGCCACGGTGTGCTCGGGATCCGGGACGTGCTCGAGCACCTCGATCGCCGTCGCGACATCGAACTCGTCGTCGGCGAACGGCAGATTCTCCGCCTTCATCACCCGGTACTCGAGGTTGGGCGCCGTGCGCTTCTCCCACTCCAAGTGCAGCGCCGGGTCGTCGAGGTCGATGCCGACCACGCGCTTGTCGCCGAGCCGCTTCGCCCACTTCTCGACCAGGACGCCCTCGCCGCAGCCGACGTCCAGCAGCGACTGGGGATCGGCCTGCACGAACAGCTCGTCGAGCGTCCGCTCGAACGTCGCCATCAGGCGCCGCACGACCGGGTTGGTCGAGCCGTACTTGTCGTACGTGTTGCCGGTGACCGTGCCCTCGCGGTCGACGGTGACGGACGGACTGCTCATACCTCCAGGGCCTCCCGGTCGTCGGTCTTCTGGGCGCCGTCGCGGGCCTGGGCGCCGGCGTGCGCGCCGGTCGTGGCCGGCTGGCCGGTCGGCTGCGCGCCGGGCTCGTAGTGCGACGGCGGCACGTCGAGCTGCAGCTCGATGCGCCGCACGCGCTCGAAGATGCGCTGGACCATGATGCGCTGGCCGTACATGAGGTCGCCGATGATCCCGAGCGCGGCGAGCACGACGGCGGCGTTGAACAGCACCGCGCCGAAGATCAGCGACTGCACGTGGCCGGCGCCGTCGCCGCCGAGATAGGCGACGAGGAAGCGGACCCACGGGATCAGCGCGGCCAAGGCCAGCAGCGCCGCGAGCGTCATGAAGACCTTGAGCGGCTCGTACTGCGCGTAGATCCGCGCGATCGACACCGCGTTGCGGCGGACGTACGACGAGACCGACGGGAAGAGGCGCGACTCGCGCGTCTTCGGGTTGGTCGCGATCGGCACGTGGTCGGTGGCGATCAGCAGCTTGCCCGCCTGGATGATCGTCTCGAGCGTGTACGTGTACTTCGACACGACGGCGACCTGGATCGCGGCCTCGCGGTTGTAGGCGCGAAAGCCCGAGGTCGTGTCGGGCACGGTCGTGTCCGACGCCTGCCGCACGACCCACGAGCCCGCCTTCTGCAGGCGCTTCTTGAGCGGCGAGAAGTGCTCGATCGTGTCGGTCTCGCGGTCGCCGACGACGAGGTCGGCGCGGCCCTCGACGATCGGCGCGACGAGCTTCGGGATGTCGGCGGCCGAGTACTGGTTGTCGGCGTCGGTGTTGACGATCACGTCGGCGCCGAGCTTCAGGCACGCGTCGAGCCCGGCCTGGAAGCCGGCCGCGAGGCCCTTGTTGTTCGTCAGCCGGACGATGTGGTCGACGCCGTGCTCGCGCGCGACCTCGATGGTGCGGTCGGTCGAGCCGTCGTCGATGACGAGCCACTCGACGACGTCGACGCCGGGGACCTCTCGGGGAAGGTCGGCCAGCGTCGCCGGCAGCGTCTCTTCCTCGTTGAGGCAGGGGATCTGGATGATGAGCTTCATCGGATTCGGGGCAGGGGCCGGGCCCGGGCGGACGTCCGCCCAGGGACAGGGTACGGCGTGCGCAGGCGGACCCTGTCGTGTGACCGACGTACACTGGCAAGCTCCGCCCGTTTCCATGGCCAGCGCGACGCTCACCCGGCCGCGACCGGGCCACGAAGAGGCCCCCGTGCGCCGTCGCCGGGCGGTCCCGTGGCCGGCCCTCGCCCTCGCCGGGCTCATCCTCTGCACCCTGGTCGGGTTCGTCGTCTACCCGACCTTCCCGAACTACGACTCGTACTACTCGCTGCTGTGGGGGCGGGAGGTCCTGCACGGGACCCTGCCGAGCTTCGACGCCTATCGCGCGCCGACCGAGCATCCGCTCGCGATCGGGTTCGGCGCGCTCCTCGCGCTCGCGGGCGACGACGCCGATCGCATGATGGTCGCCGCCACGCTCGCGTCGTTCGTCGTGCTCGCCGCCGGCCTGTACCGCCTCACCCGAGCGTCGTTCACGACGTTCACGGGGCTGCTTGCCGCCGGGCTGCTGTGCACGCGCTTCGACTTCCCGTTCCTCGCCGCGCGCGCGTACATCGACATCCCGTACCTCGCGTTCGTCGTGTGGGCCGCCGCGCTCGAGTCCGAGCGCCGGCGCCGCGGGACGCCCGTCTTCATGCTCCTCGCCGGCGCCGGCCTCCTGCGCCCCGAGGCGTGGCTGCTGAGCGGCCTGTACTTCCTGTGGTGCTTCCCGCCCGCGAGCTGGCCCCGGCGCGTGCGCTACGCGCTGTTCACGGCGATCGGCCCCGTGGTCTGGACGCTCGTCGACTTCATCGCCACGGGCGACCCGCTGTTCTCGCTCACGCACACGAGCGGCCTGGCCGAGGAGCTCGGCCGCCAGCGCGGCCTGTCCGAGATCCCGACCGCGACCGTCGAGTTCCTGAAGAACCTCGACAAGGTGCCGGTGTTCTACGCGGGCGTGCTCGGCGTTCTCCTCGGCGTCGTGCTCGTGCCGCGCCGGATCGGGATGCCCGTGGCGATGTTCGTCATCGGCATGGGCACCTTCGTGCTCGTCGGCCTCGCCGGGCTGTCGGTGATCGACCGCTACCTGCTCGTCCCCTCGTTGATGGTCATGGTCTTCGCGGCGGTCACGCTCGGCGGCTGGACGATGCTCCGGGCCGGGTCGAAGGTCCGAACGGCGTGGGCGGTCGGCGCGTCGCTCGTCGTCGCCTACGGCGTGTTCTTCACCGCGACGAAGGTCAACTTCCACACGTTCGACCTCGAGCTGACGTTCCGCGGCGACTCGCACGCCGCGCTCGAGAAGCTGCTGCGCGACCCGAAGGTCCGCGCCGGCCGCGAGTGCGGGCCGGTGTCGGTGCCGAACCACAAGCTCGTCCCCGACACCCGCTGGATCCTGAACGCGGGCGAGGACGAGGTCGTCGCGCGCAGCGACCCGGAGGCGAAGGCGCGCCTCGGCCGCGGCGTCGCGATCTACGCCACGAGCCGCCAGTCGCTGTTGCGCCAGGGCTTCACGCCCGACGTCTCGGACGTCGAGGACATCCGCAACTCGCTGCCGCTGCCCGGCTACACGTGGGTGGCGGCCACCGGGCACTACGGGGCCTATGTCCGTTGCTGAGACGGCCGCGGGCGGGCCGCCCGGCGCACGGCGGGACGCGGCGCCGGGAGACGACCCCGAGGCGCCGCCGCGCCTCGGCGCGCCGCGCCGGCCGTTCTGGCTCGGCCTGGCCGTGGTGCTCGCCGCGGCGCTCGCGCTGCGGCTGTGGGGCATCGGGCACGGGCTGCCGTACGCCTACAACGCCGACGAGAACGCCCACTTCGTGCCCGGCGCGATCGGCCTCTTCGGGCACGGCTACAACCCGCACTACTTCGTCAACCCGCCCGCGTACACGTACCTGCTGCACGCCGTGTTCGCGGCGTGGTTCGGCGGGCGCGAGGGGGTCTCGAGCGCGTACGCGACCCACCCGACCGAGGTGTTCGTCGTCGCGCGCGTCACCGCCGCCGTGGTCGGCACGCTCGCCGTCTGGCTGCTCTACTGCGCGGGCGCGAAGCTCGCCGGGCGCCGGGTCGGCCTGCTCGCCGCCGCGCTGCTCGCGCTCGGGTTCCTGCCGGTCTTCTACTCGCATCTCGCGCTCAACGACGTCCCGACCCTCGCGCCGATCGCGCTGTCGCTGTGGGGCACGGCGGGCGTGCTGCACGACGGGCGCCTGCGCTGGTACGCGCTGGCGGGAGTGGGCCTCGGGCTCGCGTGCGCGACGAAGTACACCGGCGGCATCGTGCTCGCGCCGCTGCTCGCCGCCGCGGCGCTGCAGTTCGCGCGCCCCCAGGCCGGCGCCCGCCCCGCGACCGCGCTCGGCGGGCTCGCGCTCGCGGGCGTCCTCTCGCTCGGCGCGTTCGTCGCCGCCAACCCGTTCGCCGTCCTCGACTTCCAGGCGTTCCGCGACGGCCTGAGCCACCAGCAGTCGGCGGCCGAGGACGAGCTCGGCAAGCTCGGGCTCACCCAGGAGTCCGGCCACCTCTACTACGTGTGGACGTTCACGTGGGGCCTCGGCTACGTGCCGTTCGGGGCCGCCGTCCTGGGCGCGCTCGGGATGCTCCTGCGCGACCGCCGCCTCGCGCTCGTGCTCATCCCGGCGCCGCTTCTGTACGTGCTGTTCATGGGAGCGCAGGAGCGCTTCTTCGGGCGCTGGCTGCTGCCCGCGTTCCCGATCGTGTGCCTCATCGCCGCCTGGGCGATCGTGCGCGCCGCCGAGCTCGCCGGGCGCCGGGCGCCCGCCCTGCGGCCCGCGCTCCACGCGCTCGGCGCCGTGCTGCTGCTCGGCCAGGGCTTCGTGTACTCGCTGCACGACGGGCTCGTGCTCTCGAAGCCCGACACGCGCAACCTCGCGCGCGCGTGGATGGTCGCCAACGTCCCGCCCGAGACCAAGATCGTCGTAGAGCCGGTCGTGCCCGACGCGTGGGCCAGCGACATCGGCCGCCCGTATCCGGGAACGTCGAACGGCGCGCGCTGGATCAAGTTCCCGACGAGCCGCTCGAACATCGCCAACGACGGCTCGGTGGTGCCGGGGGAGGGGCGGATCGTCAACATCGAGGACTTCGAGCGCACCCTCGTGCCGGCGCTCGTCGAGCGTTACGAGCGCGAGGGGTGGTGCTACGTGGTCAGCGGGTCGACCCAGCGCGGGCGGGCCGAGGCGGACCCCGCGGAGGTGCCGCGCGCGCTGGCCTACTACCGCGAGCTCGAGCGCCGCAGCGACCTCGTCTTCCGCGCCTCGCCCTACCTTCCCGGCGCCGCCCCGGTCGAGTTCAACTTCGACTGGTCGTTCGACTACTACCCGCTCTCGTACGCGCGCCCCGGGCCCGACATGCGGATCTACCGGCTCAAGGGCGGGGTTTGCAGCGGGAAGCCCTCCGGCGCCTAGACTCTCGTCCGTGCAGCGCACGGAGACCGACCACGACCACCTCGCGCGAGCGATCGAGCTCGCCGAGCGGGGAGTCGGCCGCGTGAGCCCCAACCCCGTGGTCGGGGCGGTGATCGTCCGCGACGGCGAGGTCCTGGGGGAGGGCTGGCACGAGGAGTTCGGCGGCCCGCACGCCGAGGTCAACGCGATCCGCGCCTGCGCCGGCGCGGACCTCAACGGCGCCACGCTGTACGTCTCGCTCGAGCCCTGCTGCCACCACGGGCGCCAGCCGCCGTGCACCGACGCGATCGTCGCCGCCGGGCTCCGGCGCGTCGTCGTGGCCGGCGACGATCCGAGCTCGAAGGCGGCCGGCCGGGGCCTCGGCATCCTCCGCGACGAGGGCATCGACGTCGACGTCGCGGGCGGCGAGCTCGCCACGCGCGCGCGCCTCCAGAACCAGGCCTTTCGCAAGCACGCGCGCACCCGCCGGCCGCTGGTCGTCTTCAAGTCGGCGATGAGCCTCGACGGCAAGGTCGCCACCCACGGCGGCGACTCGAAGTGGATCTCGAGCGAGGGCAGCCGCGCCGTCTCGCACCGCTGGCGGGCCTCGATGGACGCGGTCGCCGTCGGCATCGGCACGGCGCTGGCGGACGACCCACAGCTCACCGCGCGGATCGACGGCGTGCACCACCAGCCGCGCCGCGTCGTGTTCGACTCCACCGCGCGCCTGCCGCTCGACTCCAAGCTCGTCGCCGAGGCGCCCGACGTGCCCCTGATCGTCGTCGTCTCGCGCGCCGCGCCGCGCGGCTCGACCGACGCGCTCGAGACCGCCGGCGCCCACGTCATCGTCGCCACCGGCCAGAACGAGCCCGCCCGGATCGGCTCGGCGCTCGACCAGCTCGGCGCGCTCGACCCGCCGGTGACAAGCATCCTGCTCGAGGGCGGCCCGCACGTGGCCGGATCGTTCATGGACGCCGGCGAGATCGACGAGGTGCGGCTGTTCGTCGCCCCGCTCGTGCTCGGCGGGCGCACCGCGCGCGACCCGATGGAGGGCGAGGGCGTCGAGCGCGTCGCCGACGCCATCCGGGCCCTCACGCTGAAGTGCGAGCAGGTCGCCGGCGACGTCCTGATCACCGCGCGCCTGAAGGAATGGTGAGCCGTGTTCACCGGGCTCGTCGCCGACCTCGGGACCGTGGCCTCCGTGGACGCGACATCCGATGGCGTGCGGCTGCGGGTCCGCACCGCGCTGGCGGCGGAGCTGTCCGACGGTGACTCCGTCGCCGTCAACGGCGTCTGCCTGACCGCGGTCGACCCGGACGCCCAGAGCTTCGGCGCCGACGTCATGCATGAGACGCTGCGCCGCTCGTCGCTGGCCGGCGTCAGCCCGGGCACGCGCGTGAACCTCGAACTGCCGCTGCGCGCCGGCGCGCGCCTCGGCGGCCACGTCGTCCAGGGCCATGTCGACGGCGTCGGCGCGGTGCGCGACGTGCGCGCGGACGGCTTCGCGCGGATCGTGAGCATCGAGGCCGACGCGGCGCTGCTGCGCTATGTCGTCGAGAAGGGCTCGATCGCGGTCGACGGCGTGTCGCTGACGGTCGCGGCCATCGACGACTCCGGATTCGACGTGTCGCTGATCCCCGAGACCCTCGAGCGCACCAACCTGGGCGCCGCCGCGCCGGGCGCGGCGGTCAACCTCGAGGTCGACATACTCGCCAAGTACGTCGAGAAGCTGCTGTCGCCCCAGGCCACCGGAGCCGCCCGCCCATGACCCGCGCCCACGCGAGCTTCGCCACCATCGATGAGGCCATCGCGGACATCCGCGCCGGCAAGATGATCGTGGTGGTCGACGACGAGGACCGCGAGAACGAGGGCGACCTCACGATCGCGGCCCAGTTCGTCACGCCCGACGCGATCAACTTCATGGCCAAGCACGCGCGCGGCCTCATCTGCCTGGCGCTGACCCCGGAGCGGTGCGACGAAATGGGGCTCGACCTCATGGCGGCCAAGAACGAGTCGCCGTTCGAGACCGCCTTCACCGTGTCGGTGGAGGCGCGCGAGGGCGTGACGACCGGGATCTCGGCGGCGGACCGCGCCCACACCATCCAGGTCGCGATCGATCCCGAGAGCTCGCCGCGCGACCTCGTCCAGCCGGGGCACGTGTTCCCGCTCAAGGCCAAGCCCGGCGGCGTCCTCGAGCGCACGGGGCAGACCGAGGCGGCGGTCGACCTCGCCCGGCTGGCCGGCCTGAACCCGTCGGGCGTGATCTGCGAGGTGATGAACGACGACGGCACCATGGCGCGCGTCGACGACCTCGCGCCGTTCTGCGAGCAGCACGGGCTCAAGATGGTGACGGTCGCCGACCTGATCGCCTACCGGCGGCTGCACGACCGGCTCGTCGAGCGCGTCGTGGCCACGCGGCTGCCAACCGCGTTCGGCGACTTCGCCGCGGTCGGCTACCGATCGCTCGTGGACGACAAGCACCATGTGGCGCTCGTGAAGGGCCAGGTCGACGGCGCCGCGGACGTGCTCGTCCGCGTGCACTCCGAGTGCCTCACCGGCGACGTGTTCCACTCGCTGCGCTGCGACTGCGGCGAGCAGCTCGAGTCCGCGCTGGCCATGATCGAGACCGAGGGCCGCGGCGTGCTGCTCTACCTCTCGCAGGAGGGGCGCGGTATCGGCCTGCTCAACAAGCTGCGCGCGTACAAGCTGCAGGAGGAGGGCCTCGACACCGTCGACGCGAACCTGCGCCTGGGGCTGCCCGCCGACCTGCGCGATTACGGCATCGGCGCGCAGATCCTCGTCGACCTCGGCCTGACGAGCATCCGGATCCTCACGAACAACCCGAAGAAGATCCGCGGCCTCGAGGGCTACGGCCTCAGCGTGACCGCGCAGCTGCCGATCACGCACACCCCGAACCCGCACAACGAGGCCTACCTGCGCGCGAAGGCGGAGCGCATGGGCCACACGCTGCACCACCAAGGCCTCAACCTGGACGAACAGCTCATCCACGAGGAGCACGAGCGCGACGCCGAGCGCGGGGGGCGCGAGCTGCCGTGACGTTCGCGATCGCGGTCGGGCGCTTCTACGAGGAGCTCGCCGACCGGCTCGTGGCCGGCGCGCAGGCGGCGTTCGCCGAGGCGGGGGCGGGCGAGGCGGACGTGTTCGACGTGCCCGGCGCGTTTGAGCTGCCGCTCGCGGCCAAGCTCTGCGCCGACACCGGGCGCTACGACGGCGTCGCGTGCCTCGGCGCGGTGATCCGCGGCGAGACCGACCACTACGACTACGTGTGCGCCGAGGCGGCTCGCGGCATCCAGGAGGTCCAGCTGCGCACGGGCGTGCCGTGCGCGTTCGGGGTTCTCACCGTCGACACGATGGAGCAGGCGATCGCGCGCAGCGGCGGCGGCAAGCGCGACTCCGGCCGCCACGCCGCCGAGGCGGTGCTGGCGCTCGCGCGGATCCGCGCGCGGCTGCGCTGAGGGCGTTCGCGCTCTGGCGCCGGAGTGGGACCGGCGCGCGGCCGGCGGTACGCTTCGGGGCGTGTCGAAGGAAGTCCTGGCGATCGGCCTGACGCTGCTCGTGCACATCGTCGGGCTCATTGCGCTGATCTGGGCGCTCGTGCTCGATCCGGAGGACCGGCCGGACTGGCGCGACTGGTGGCCCGGCGACGACGACGACCGCCCGATCGATCCGGCCCCCAAGCCGCGCGGCGGCGAGCTGCCGCTGGCGGACGCCGTGCCGAGCGCTCTGCGGCTGCGCGAGCGCACGCGCCTGAGCGACGGCTACCCGCGGCCGGCGCGGCGGCCGGTGCATGCGCCGGAGCCCGCGCCCGAGCGGGTGCCCGAGCCGGCTGAGCGGCGTTCCTAGCGAGCGCGCTGCGAGCTCGCGGGGGCGGCAGCCTTGCCGCCCGTCGTCCCGCCGTGGGCGGAACCGCGCTTCTGCTCTGTGACCGTTGGCGTGAGCATCTTTACCTCCCTGTTAGGGAGATCATCGACCGCTCCGCCGGCAGCTTGAACCGTCAAACGCGCACAGTTGCGGGCGAGGTCGCCTCATCCGATCGGAGGACTCGGCGGATTCTCGCGGGGTAGGGCGGCCGCGCGGCTGCCCGCGGGTCAGTCGTCGCCCTTGTCTTCGCTCGCGTTGCCGCGGCCGTTGCCGTTGCCCTTGCCGCGATCGGCCTCACCCGGCTTCGGTGCGTTGCCGGGCGTCGCGGACGGACCGGCGGCCGCGCCCTGGCCCGCTTGCTCTCGCGCTCGCTCGAGCTCCTGCTTCACGACGCCGCGCTTGTAGTCGCTCACCTCGAGGCGCTCCTCGAGGAACGGGATCGCGTCGCCGGGGCGGCCGCTCTGGCGCAGCGCGCTGCCGAGGTTGAACAGGGCGAACGCGTAGTCGATCTCGCGAGTGCGGCCCTGCTCGCGGAAGCCCTGGACCGACTGCTGCAGCGGTGCGACGGCCCCCGCGGCGTTGCCCTGCTGGAGCATCGCAAAGCCGCGGTCGTTGAGCTCCTTCGGGTCGGCAGACGCCGGCGCGGCCGGCGTGCTGGGCTGTGTCGGGGCGGTCGGCGTGCTCTGCGTCGGGGCGGCCGGGGCCGACTGCGTCGACTGCGTCCGGCGACGCTCGGACGTCGCCGTCCCCGCGCCGCCGGTCGCCGGCTGCGCGGCGCGTTCGCGCTCGCCCGAGCCGCTCGAGGTGCCGCCGCTCGTCATCGCGATCGCGGCGACCGCGCCGGCGGCCAGCAACAGCGCGGCCACGGCGACGAGCCAGGCCCAGCGCCGGCGGGGCGGCGGAACCGGGGCGGAGCCGGCGCTGGTCCGCGGCCTGCCGGGCGGAGGCGTCGCCGGGTGCTGGGAGCGCGGCTCGCGCGGCTCGCGCCGGCGCGGAGGGGGCGCCGCCACGGGGACGAACGCCTGCGTCGCGGCGGTGGGCGGCTCGACGGCCTCGGCGTCCCCGCCCAGCGCGTCCTGCAGGCGGTCGACGAGCTCGCCCGCGGTGGCCGGCCGCTCGGATGGGTCCTTCGCCAGGCCGGCCCGCAGGACGTCGTCGACGGCGACCGGCAGCCCGCTCGCCGCCGCGCTGGCCGCCGGCACGGTCGCCTCGACGTGGGCGCGGGCCTGGGCGGCGGGATGCTCGGCCGTGAACGGCCGCCGGCCCGTGAGCAGCTCGTACGCCACGACGGCGAGGGCGTAGCGGTCGCTCGCGGCGGTTGCGGGGTTGCCGCGCGCCTGCTCGGGCGAGATGTAGGCGGCGGTGCCGAGGACCTGGCCGGTCACCGTGACCGGCGCCTCGCTCGCGACGGTCGCGATGCCGAAGTCGCCGACGGCCAGCCGTCCGCGCCCGTCCAGCAGCAGGTTGGCCGGCTTGACGTCGCGGTGCACGACGTCGTGGTCGTGGGCGCAGTCGAGCGCGGTCGCGGTCTCGCGCAGCCAGCGCAGCGCGAGCGGCCGCGGGATCGGCGTGCCGGCGCGCAGACGGTCGGCGACCGTGCCGCCCGCGAAGTGCTCCATGACCATGAACGCGCGGTCGTCGTGCTCGCCGATGTCGTACACGGTCACGACGTGGCGACAGTCGCCGAGCTTCGCCGCGGCCCGCGCCTCGCGCAGGAAGCGCTTGCGCGCACGCTCGTCGCCATCGTAGGCGCGCGACAGCAGCTTGACCGCGACGAGCCGCCCGAGGAGCTCATCCTCGGCCGCCCAGACGGAAGCCATGCCTCCGTTGGCGATGTGGCGAACGACGCGATACCGGGGCGGGAGCGAGACCCGCTGCTCGGTTGCCGGCATCGTCCAGACGCTACCCGACGGTCGGGCAGTACACTCCTCGCCCCATGGCCAAGGTCTGCATCAGCTGCGGGAAGGGTCCCGCCTTCGGACACAGCCGGAGCCACTCGATGGTGGCCACGAAGCGGCGCTTCGACCCGAACCTGCAGAAGGTCCGGATCCTCGTCGGCAAGGCGCCTCGCCGCGTGTACGTCTGCACCCGCTGCCTCAAGGCCGGCAAGGTCACCAAGGCCGTTTAGATCCAGCCCCGGCGCGCCCCGCCGCGCCGCCCCGCCGTGCTCTCCTCGCCGGAGCCCAGCCTCGTCCGCTTCCGCGCCGCCGTCGAGGGCGCGCTCGCGCACCTCGAGTCGCGCCGCGCGGAGATCAACGACCTCAACGTGTTCCCCGTCGCCGACGGGGACACCGGCGACAACATGGCCCTCACGCTGCGCGCCTGCCTGGACGAGGTCGACCGCCTCGCGCGCGCGGAGGGCGAGCACACGATCGACGAGCTCGGCCGCGACCAGATCGTCGACTCCGTCGCCCGCGCCGCGCTGCTCGGCGCGCGCGGCAACAGCGGCGTCATCCTCTCGCAGCTCATCCGCGGCGCCGCCGAGGAGCTCATCTCGCGACCCGGCGAGCTCGTCGACCCGGTGCTCATCGGCGCCGCGATGGCGCGCTCGGCCCAGCGCGCCTACGACTCGGTCCGCGCGCCCGCCGAGGGCACCATGCTCACGGTCATGCGCGACATGGCAACGGAGGTTGCCGCCGGTCTGGCGCACATGCCAGATCCGCGGCTCGTGCCCGGCGCCGACCCCGAGGTGCAGAACCGCCGCATCGCCGACGTGCTCGAGCGCGCGGTCGAGGCAGGCGAGGCGTCGCTGCGCCGCGGCCCGGACCTGCTGCCCGCGCTGCGCGACGCGGGCGTCGTGGACGCCGGCGGCTACGGCGTCATCGTGATCCTGGCCGGGGTCGTGGCGGCCCTGCGCGGGGCGCCGGCGCCCGCGCTCGAGCACCACGCCCCGGCGCGCGTCACCCACCCGGAGCACTCGTCCTCGACGTTCCGCTGGTGCACGAACTTCGCCGTGACCGGCCACGAGCTCGCGCCGCAGGCGTTCGTGGCGCCGCTCGAGGCGCTGGGCGACTCGGTCCTCGTCGTCGGCGACCGCGCCACGCTCAAGGTGCACGTGCACACCGACGACCCGGAGCGGGCCATCGCGGTGTTCGCCGGCGCGGGCGAGGTCTCGCACGTCGACGTCGCCGACATGCGCGCGCAGGTGTCCGAGCGCGGCGAGCGGCTCTCGAGTGACGGCGGAGCGGCGCCGGCGCGCTCAGGGGCGCTCGCGGTCGTGTCCGGCGCCGGGCTGCGCGCGCTGTTCGAGTCGCTCGGCGCGCACGTGCTCGATGGCGGCGCGACGCTGAACCCGTCCACCCACGAGCTGCTCGCCGGCATCCACGCGGTCGACGCGGAGCAGGTGGTCGTGCTGCCCAACAGCCCGAACGTGCGCCTGGCGGCCGAGCGCGCGGCGGAGCTGGCCGAGAAGGACGTCGTCGTGGTGCCGACCCGCTCCCAGCAGGCCGGCCTGGCCGCGGCGGTCGCGCTGCAGCCCCGGCGCGCCGCCGCCGAGAACGCCGCCGCGATGGAGGCAGTGATCGCCGGCCTGCGCACCGGCGCGGTCGCGCCCGCGGCCCGCGGCGACGCGCAGGGCCGGTTCGCGGTCGGCGACGCCGTCGGCTTCGTCGAGGAGGAGATCGTCGCGTGGGGCGAGGCCGAGCCGACGCTCGCCGCCGTGCTCGCCGCGCTCGGCGACGGCGCCGAGCTCGTTACATGCCTGTCGGGCGCCGGCGCGCCGCTCGCCGAGGCGCGCATCGCCGCGCTCGTCCCCGACGGGGTCGAGCTCGAGTACTCCGACGGCGGCCAGCCCGGCTACTGGTGGCTGTTGTCCGCTGAGTGACGGACGATCTCCGCGTGCCGCCGCGCGCCTTCGCCGCCACCGACGAGCTCGACCGGGCGACGCTCGAGGCCGCCCCCGTGCGCTGGCCGCGGGCGGAGGCGCTCGCGCGGCCGGTCGCGTGGAAGCCCGCGCCCGCGGCCGACGCGGCCGAGGCGCTCGGGATCACCACCGTCGGCGCGCTGCTCGAGCACTTGCCGCGCGACACCGGCGAGGCGCGCACCGTCGGCGAGCTGCAGCTCGAGGAGACCGCCACCGTGCTCGTCGAGGTGCGCAGCGTGCGCAGCCGGCCGGTGCGCCGGCGCGGGATGCGCCCGCTCGTCGAGGCCGTGGTGGGCGACGGCACCGGGGTCATGACCGCGACGTTCTTCAACCAGCCGTGGCTCGCGAGCCAGTACAGGCCGGGCACCCGGCTGATGCTGGCCGGCAAGTACCAGGGCCGCAACCGCTTCCGGGTCAGCCACCACGCGCGCACCGAAGAGGTCGCCGCGGTGGGCGACTCGGTGGCCGAGTACCCCGCCACGAAGGGGATCACCTCCACCCAGATCCTGGCCAAGGTGCGCGAGCACCGCGCCGCGGTCGACGACGTCGTCGAGCCGCTGCCCGCGGCGATGCGGGTCGCCGAGCGGCTGCCGCCGCGGCGCGACGCCGTCGCGGCCGCGCACTTCGGCGACCGCGAGGCCGGCCGCCGCCGGCTCGCCTTCGACGAGCTGCTCCTCGACCAGATCGTGCAGCTGCGCCTGCGCCAGGAGCGCCGCGCGTCGCAGGTCGCCGCGCCCCTGCGCGACGAGCCGACGCTGAGCCGCCGCTGGGTCGAGGAGCTGCTGCCGTTCGCGCCGACCGGCGACCAGTGCGCCGCGATGGCCGAGATCGACGCGGACCTCGCCGCGGAGCGGCCGATGTCGCGGCTGCTGATGGGCGAGGTCGGCTCCGGCAAGACGGTCGTGGCGCTGCACGCGATGCTGCGCGCGGTCGAGCACGGCATGCAGGCGGCGCTCATGGCGCCGACCGAGACGCTGGCCGAGCAGCACTTCGCGACGCTCCAGACGCTGATGCCGGGCACGATGGTGCCGGTGGCGTTGCTCACCGGCTCGACCCCGGGCGGGCGGCGGCGCGACATCCTGGCCAAGCTCTCGAGCGGCGAGCTCGGCCTCGTGGTCGGCACGCACGCGCTGATCGAGGACACCGTCGCCTTCGACCGCCTGGCCGTGGCGGTCGTCGACGAGCAGCATCGCTTCGGCGTGCGCCAGCGCGCCGCGCTCGACGGGAAGGGGCCCGCCGGGCTGGCGCCGCACGTGCTGCACATGACCGCGACTCCGATCCCGCGCACGCTGCGCCTCGCATCGTTCGGCGCGCTCGACGTGACGGCGCTGCGCGAGCTGCCGAAGGGCCGCCGGCCGATCGCCACGTTCGTCGCGCCGGGCGAGCGCGAGCGCGAGCGCGCGTACGAGCGCATGCGCGAGGAGCTGCGCGCCGGGCGCCAGGCGTTCGTCGTCTGCCCGCTCGTGTCCGAGTCCGAGGCGCTCCAGGCGCGGGCGGCCACGGCCGAGTACGAGCGGCTGAAGGCCACCGAGCTCGCCGACTTCCGCGTTGTGCTGCTGCACGGCCAGATGCGCCCGCGCGAGAAGGCCGAGGCGATGGAGGCGTTCGCGTCGGGGGCGGCCGACGTGCTGGTGGCGACGACCGTGATCGAGGTCGGCATCGACGTGCCCAACGCGACCGTGATGCTCGTCGAGGACGCCGACCGCTACGGGATCTCGCAGCTCCACCAGCTGCGCGGCCGCGTCGGACGCGGCGAGCACGAGTCGCTGTGCCTGCTCTTCGGTCCGCGCGAGTCGCCGCGGCTGCGAGCGCTGTCCGAGCACAGCGACGGCTTCGCGCTCGCCGAGATCGACCTCGAGCTGCGCGGCGAGGGCGAGCTCTACGGCACCCGCCAGTCCGGCCTCGCGCGGTTTCGCTTCGCGCGGCTCCCGGACGACGCCGAGGTGCTCGAGCGCGCGCACGCGCGCGCGGCGCTGCTGCTGCGCGAGGACCCGCTGCTCGAGGCGCCCGAGCACGCGCTGCTGGCCGACGCGCTGGCCGCGGTCGAGCCGGAGGCCGTGGCGGCATGAGGGCGTGCGCGTCGTAGCCGGGCGCTTCGGCGGGCGCCGGCTCGCCGCGCCGCCGGGCCGCGGCACGCGCCCGACGTCCGATCGCGTGCGCGAGGCGCTGTTCGCGACGCTCGGCCCGCTGGACGGCGAGCGCGTCCTCGACCTCTACGCGGGGTCGGGCGCGGTGGCCATCGAGGCGCTCTCGCGCGGAGCGGCGAGCGCGCTGCTCGTCGAGCGCGACCCGCGCGCCGTCGCCGTCATCCGGGCCAACCTGGACGCGCTCGGGCTGGCCGAGCCGGAGGCGCGGATCCACGCCGGGCCGGCGCGCAGCGCACTGAAAAACGCATCACAGCGCGGAGACACATACGATCTGGTCTTCCTCGATCCCCCGTACCGGAGCGCACCGGAGCTGGGGCGGGAGCTCTCGGCGGCGCTCGGACCGCTGCTGGCGGCCGGCGGCCGCGTGGTGACGGAGAGCGACCGCCGCGCCCCGCTCGCGCTCGACCTGCCCCTCACGCACGAACGCCGCTACGGCGACACGCTCATCCGCATCCACAGCCATGACGCCTGATCCCCGCATCGCGGTCTGCCCCGGCTCCTACGACCCGATCACGAACGGGCACCTCGACGTCATCAAGCGCGCCGCCGCGATGTTCGACGAGGTCGTCGTCGCCATTGTCAACCACCCCGTGCGCAAGGGCGGGACGCTGTTCTCGACCGAGGAGCGGCTCAGCTTCATCGACGAGGCGATCAAGCCGATCGGCAACGCGCGGTCGGCATCGTTCGACGTCCTGATCGTCGAGTTCGCCCAGAAGGTGGGCGCGCGCGCGATCGTCAAGGGGCTGCGCGCGATCTCGGACTTCGAGTACGAGATGGAGATGAACCAGCTCAACCGCATGCAGGCGCCTGACATCGACACGCTCTACCTCATGGCGAGCCCGCAGTACAGTTTCCTCAGCTCGAGCGGTGTCAAGGAGCTGGCGATGTTCGACGGCCAGATCGACGATCTCGTCCCCGAGCGCGTGGCTCGCCGCTTGAAGGAAGAGCTCGCGCGGTAACGAACAGAACGGGTGC
>DATAAR010000059.1:0-6197 GCA_036259975.1 Solirubrobacteraceae bacterium
CGGGCGGTGGAGGAGGGGCAGGAGTCCGTGCGGCGCACGCCCGAGCTGCTGCCGGTGCTGCGCGAGGCCGGCGTCGTCGACGCCGGCGGCCACGCGCTGACGGTGATCTTCGCGGGCGTCATCGCGGCGCTGCGCGGCACCGAGGCGCCTGAGATCGACCGCCACGCGCCGGCGCGGGTGACGCACCCCCAGCACGCCTCGGAGACCTACCGCTACTGCACGAACTTCGCGCTCACCGGCAGCGGGCTGGACCCCGGGCCGCTGCGCCAGCAGCTCGAGGCGATCGGCGACTCGGTGCTCGTGGTCGGCGACCAGCACACGCTGAAGGTCCACGTCCACACCGACGACCCCGAGGCGGCGACCGCGCTGGCGGGCGAGGCCGGCGAGGTGTCGCACCTCGACATAGCCGACATGCACGTGCAGATGGCCGAGCGGACCGAGAAGCTGTCGGGCAACGGGCACGGGCCGCCGCGCGACGTCGCCCGGTGCGCGGCGCTGGCCGTCGTCTCCGGGGAGGGGATGCGCCGGCTGTTCGAGAGCCTGGGCGCGCACACGATCGACGGCGGGCCGACGCTGAACCCGTCGACGATGGAGATCCTCGCGGCGATCCACGACGCGCCGGCGGAGGAGGTCGTCGTGCTGCCCAACTCCGCGAACGTGATCATGGCCGCCGAGCGCGCGGCCGAGCTGTCGGACAAGCTCGTGCTCGTCGAGCCGACGCGCTCGCAGCAGGCGGGGCTCACGGCGGCGGTGGCGCTCGACCCGTCCCGCAGCGCCGAGGAGAACGGCCGCGCGATGCACGAGGCGGTGGTCGAGCTGTGCATCGGCTCCGTGGCGCCGGCCGCGCGCGACGACGTCCACGGCCGGTTCGCCGCCGGCGACGCGGTCGGCTTCGTGGAGGAGGAGATCATCGCGTGGGGCGAGCCGGAGGAGACGCTGGCGGCGGTGATCCGCTCGCTGGCCCGCAACGCCGAGCTCGTGACCTGCATCTCCGGCGAGGGCGCCCCGGTGCCCGACGAGCGGATCCCGGCGCTGGCGCCCGACGGGGTCGAGCTGGAGGTGCGCGAGGGCGGCCAGCCCGCCTACTGGTGGCTGCTCGCCGCGGAGTGACGCGCCGCCCGCGCCTCCACGGCGTCGAGGATCAGCTCCATCGCGTAGTCGAACTGCTCCGGCCCGCCGGTCGAGGCCGCGATGCCCTCGGCGGCCCTGGTCACGGCGGGGAACTCGTCCTCCGGCAGGGACAGCAGCGCCC
This sequence comes from Solirubrobacteraceae bacterium, assembly GCA_036259975.1. Classification (GTDB taxonomy): domain Bacteria; phylum Actinomycetota; class Thermoleophilia; order Solirubrobacterales; family Solirubrobacteraceae; genus JAOPZW01. The sequence goes on from DATAAR010000059.1 coordinate 1,253, forward strand.
CGCGCACCCGCCGCCTGCTCTCGGCCGTGGGCTCGTCGCGGTTGAAGAGCGCGTCCCCGACGACCTGCACGAAGAGGACGCGGAACACGCGGGCGGCCTCGTCGGGCGGGAAGCCGGCCTCGAGGAGGATCTGCATCGCGCCCTCGGTGATGCGGAACATCGCCGGCTGCACGACCGGCTGCCGCGCGCGCAGCTGTGCGATGACGGGGTGGCGCGCCAGCAGACGACGCGCGGCCTGCTGATGCGCGCGCAGCCTCTCGCGGAGGCTCCCGTCGGGCAGCGTGAACACGAAGTCCTCGGCGGCCTCGCTCACCGCGGCGTCGAGCAGCTCGTCCTTGCTGCGGAAGTAGCCGTAGAGGGTCATCGTCCCGACGCCGAGGCGCTCCGCGAGGCGGCGCATCGAGAGGGCGTCGACGCCCTCCTCGTCGAGCAGGTCGAGCGCGGCTCGCGCGATGTCGTCGCGGGCCAGCCCGCGTCGCTCGCGCGCCGCCGCCTCGCGGGACGGGTTCACCTTTGACATCGCGCGGAGCATCGCCGTACGCTGCACGGTACAGCGTACGAGCAGGGGGTGCAGGTCATGCGGGCGACGGTACAGGTGGCGGCGGCGGCTCTGGTGCTGGCCGCGCTGGCGACGTCGGCGCTCGCGCAGGACGGCCGGCGCGCCGAGATGTCGATGCCGTTCACGTCGATGACGCCCGCCGTGCAGACCGGGCTGAGCCTCGACCTCCGCTACCTGAACCCCCGGGACCGCGAGGGCAAGCCGCCCACCGTCAGCAGGCTCGCGATCCACCTTCCGGCGGGGACGCGGCTCGATCCGACCGCGCTGCCGGTGTGCGACGCCTCCGACGACGAGATCCGGGCGCGCGGGCGCGACGCGTGCCCGCCGGACACCCTCGTCGGCACGGGCAAGCTCGACGTGTACCTCGGCGGACCGGGCGATCCACAGACGACGGACCTCGCGCTCTTCAACGGGCCGGCGCAGATCATCGAGATCATCCTCTTCGAGGGCACGAACACGACGGCGGCGCACGAGCGGCTGCGCGTGGAGGGCGAGACGTTGCGCGCCGAGCCGGCGCAGGTGCCGCCGGGCGCGCCGCCGGACCGGCGCTTCGCGGCGAGCCACATCACGTGGGACGTGCCGGCGAACGGCGCCTACCTGACGACGCCGGCGGCGTGCCCCGCGGAGGGGTGGCGGACGATCGGCGAGTTCGAGTTCGCCGACGGCAGCTCTGAGCGGACCGAGTCGACGCAGGCCTGCGAGCGCGGTGCCTCGGGCCGTGCCCGCTCCGTCCGCGTCTCCGCCGCCCCCCGCGCCTTCCGCCGCGGCCGTGAGACGCCGCTGCGGGTGCGGCTGGAGTCCGACGACCCGGCGTGCGTGCGCGGCGCGACCGTCCTCGTCGGCACCCGCTCGGCGCGCACGGACGAGGCGGGACGGACGACGCTCGTCGCGCTCGTCCGCTACCTGCGGCGGCCGAAGCTGCGCGCGCACACGGCGTGCGGTCGCGCGTACGCGACGCTGCTGACGCGGCGGCGGCGGTAGGAGCGGTCCGGTGCGCCCATCATCATCTGGGCGTGCCGCCGACCGTCTTCGCGACGAAGGAGCCGCTGGACCCCGAAGCGGCGGCGGTCCGCTACCCACGGCCGTCGCGGCTCGCCGAGCCGCTGCGCGTGACGCCCGCGCCGGCGGCCGAGGCGGCGGAGGCGCTCGGGCTGCGCACGGTCGGCGACCTGCTGCTCCACCTCCCGCGCGCCTCCGGCGAGGCGCGCACGATCGGCGAGCTGCAGCCGGACGACACCGCGACCGTCCTCGTCGAGGTCCGCACGATCACCTCCCGGCCCGTCCGGCGTCGTGGCATGAAGCCGCTGGTCGAGGCGACGGTGGCCGACACCACCGGGGTGATGAAGGCGACGTTCTTCAACCAGCCGTGGCTCGAGCGCCAGTACCGGCCGGGCACGCGGCTGATGCTGCTCGGCAAGTACCAGGGCCGCAACCGCTTCCGCGTCAACGCGCACGCGCGGACGGAGGCGGTGGGCGCCGTCGATTCCGAGGTGTCCGCGTACCCGGCGACGAAGGGGATCACCTCGACGCAGATCGCCTCGCTCGTGCGCGACCTCGGCGGGTTCGCCGCGGACTTCCCCGACCCGCTCCCGGGGCGGCTGCGGGCGGCCGAGCGCCTGCCGGACCGGCCGGCGGCGGTGTTCGCCGCCCACTTCGGCGACCGCGAGGGCGGCCGGCGGCGGCTGGCGTTCGACGAGCTGCTGGTCGACCAGATCGTGCAGCTGCGCCTGCGCGACGAGCACCGCGAGCGGACGGCGGCGCCGCCGCTGACCGAGGAGCCGTCGCTGTCGCGGCGCTGGCTCGAGGAGCAGCTGCCGTTCGCGCCCACCGGCGACCAGCGCCGGGCGATGGAGGAGGTCGACGCCGACCTCGCGCTCGCCCGGCCGATGCAGCGGCTGCTGATGGGCGAGGTCGGGTCCGGCAAGACCGTCGTCGCGCTGTACGCGATGCTGCGCGCCGTCGAGCACGGGACGCAGGCCGCGCTCATGGCGCCGACCGAGACGCTCGCCGAGCAGCACTTCGCGACCGTGCAGGCGCTGATGCCGGGCGCGGCGGTGCCGGTCGCGCTGCTCACCGGCTCGACCCCCGCCTCGCGCCGCAACGACGTCCTGTCGAAGCTCGCGACCGGCGAGCTCGGCCTCGTGGTGGGGACGCACGCGCTGATCGAGGAGGCGGTGGAGTTCGCGCGGCTGGCGGTGGCGGTGGTCGACGAGCAGCACCGCTTCGGCGTCCGCCAGCGGGCGGCGCTCGACGCCAAGGCGCCCGCCGGGCTGGCGCCGCACGTGCTCCACATGACCGCGACGCCGATCCCGCGCACGCTGCGCCTGGCCTCGTTCGGGGCGCTCGACGTGACGACGCTGCGCGAGCTGCCGCGCGGGCGCCAGCCGATCGAGACCCACGTCGCCGGGGGCGAGGCGGCGCGGGCGCGCGCCTACGAGCGCATCCGGGAGGAGCTGCGGGCCGGCCGCCAGGCGTACGTGGTCTGCCCGCTGGTGGAGGAGTCCGAGGCGCTGGCGGCGCGCGCCGCCACCGCCGAGTTCGAGCGGCTGCGCGGCACCGAGTTCGCCGGCTTCGAGGTCGTGCTCCTGCACGGGCAGATGAAGGCGCGCGAGAAGGCGGCAGCGATGGCGGCGTTCCAGTCCGGCGCGGCGCACGTCCTCGTCGCGACGACGGTCATCGAGGTCGGCATCGACGTCCCCAACGCGACCGTGATGCTGGTCGAGGACGCCGACCGCTACGGCATCTCGCAGCTGCACCAGCTCCGCGGCCGCGTGGGGCGCGGCGCGCACGGGTCGCTGTGCCTGCTCTTCGGCCCGAGCGAGTCGCCGCGCCTGCGCGCGCTGGCCGAGCACTCCGACGGCTTCCGCCTCGCCGAGATCGACCTCGAGCTGCGCGGCGAGGGCGAGATCACCGGCACGCGGCAGTCGGGCCTCGCGCGCTTCCGCTTCGCCCGCCTGCCGGAGGACGCCGGCCTCCTCGAGCGCGCCCGCGCCCGCGCGGAGCTGCTCCTCGCGGCGGACCCGGCGCTCGAGCGGCCCGAGCACGTGCTCCTCGCCGCGGAGCTGGCGGAGGCCGAAGCTGAGCCGGTCGCGGCCTGACGCGGCGAGGGCGGTCAGGTGCGGGTGATCGCCGGCCGCTTCGGCGGCCGCCGCCTCGCCGCGCCGCCCGGCCGCGGCACCCGCCCCACCTCCGACCGCGTCCGCGAGGCGCTGTTCGGCATCCTCGGCCCGCTCGACGGCGCGCGCGTCCTCGACCTCTACGCCGGCAGCGGCGCGCTCGGCATCGAGGCGCTCTCCCGCGGCGCGGCGTCCGCCACCTTCGTGGAGCGCGACCGGCGGGCCGTGGCCACGCTGCGGGCCAACCTCGACGCGCTCGGCGTCGGCGCGGAGGTGCGCCAGGCCGACGCGCACGCGGCGCTGCGCGACGCATGCGAGCGCGGCGAGACATACGATCTGGTGCTCTGCGACCCCCCGTACCGGCAGGCGCCGGACCTCGGGCGGTCGCTGGGCGAGGCTCTCGGGCCGGTGCTCGCGCCGGGCGCGCGGGTGGTCACCGAGAGCGATCGCCGCGCACCGCTCGAGCTCGAGATCCCCCTCACCGACGAACGCCGCTACGGCGACACGCTCATCCGGATCCACCTCCCATGAACCCCGCCGCCAAGCGCATCGCCGTCTGCCCGGGCTCCTACGACCCGATCACCAACGGCCACGTCGACGTCATCGGCCGCGCGTCGGAGCTGTTCGACGAGGTCGTGGTCGCGGTCGTGAACCAGTCCGTGCGCAAGTCGAAGACGATCTTCGGCATCGAGGAGCGCCTCGAGTTCATCAACCGCGCGACCGCCCAGTTCGGCAACGTCCGCGCGGAGCCGTTCGACGTCCTCATCGTCGAGTTCGCCCGCCAGGTCGGGGCGAAGTGCATCGTCAAGGGCCTGCGCGCCATCTCCGACTTCGAGTACGAGTTCGAGATGAACCAGCTCAACCGGATGCAGGACGCCGAGATCGACACGCTCTACCTGATGGCCAGCCAGCAGTACAGTTTCCTGAGCTACAGCGGGGTCAAGGAACTGGCCACCTTCGGCGGCGACATCGACGGGCTGGTCCCGGACGGTGTTGCCGATCGCCTGAAGGAAGAGCTGGGGCGCCAGCGAACCAGGGGCTGACACTTCCCATGGACGTCCTCGTTCTCATCGACAAGCTGGACGATCTCGTCCACAACGCAAAGCCCGTCCCGCTGACGGACCAGGTGCGCGTGGACAAGGAGGAGATCTACGACATCCTCGACCAGATGCGCGCCACGATCCCCGAGGAGATCAAGCAGGCGCGCTGGATCGTCAAGGAGCGTCAGGAGATGCTCGCCGAGGCCAAGCGCGAGGCGGAGCGGATCGTC
>DATAAR010000060.1:0-13211 GCA_036259975.1 Solirubrobacteraceae bacterium
AGACGGCCTTGACGGACTCGACCTCGCCGCAGGAGGCGTCCTTCTGGACCTGCGCGCCCTGCTCGGGAGGCTCGTAGTGGACGAGCTCGCCGAGCGAGTCCTGCGCGAACCACGTGATCCCGAGCACGGCCTCGTCACCCTCGACGCGGGCCCAGTCGTGCTCGCGGTGGTACATCAGCCCCTCCGGGTAGTCCTCGGACGCGGCCAACTACGTCTCCTCTCGCTTGTAGATCGGTTTCGGGACGACGGTCGCGCGGCGGTCGCGGCCGCGGCTGGGCGCGCGTCGGCTCGTCCGCAGAGCCCGGCCCGCCGGTCCCGGCGCTCATGCCGGAGTGCCGGCCGCCGAAGGCGGGCGGTGCGGCAGCGGCGCGGCGCCGTGACCGCGCGTGGCGGCGAAGCGCTCCGGCGAGCCGGTCAGGATCCACGTCTTCGGCGCCTCCGCCATGCTGCGAGCCATTGTATGCGTCACCGATACGGATCCCACTTCCACCAGTTCGCGGACTGCCACATCCCGCCGGGCGACGGACCGTTCCCCGTGGCGGTCCTGCTCCACGGGGGCTTCTGGCGCGAGCGGCACACGCTCGAGCTGATGGACGACCTCGCCCGCGACCTGGTCCGGCGGGGCTGGGCGGCGTGGAACGTCGAGTTCCGGCGCGTGGGGGAGGTGAGCGGCGGCGGCTACCCGCGCACGCTCGAGGACGTCGCTTCGGCGATCGACGCCCTGGCCGGCCTCGACGCACCGCTCGATCTCGACGCCGTCGTCGCGATCGGCCACTCCGCCGGCGGCCAGCTCGCGCTGTGGGCGGCTGCGCGGCCCGACGCGGCGGTGCGGCTCGCCGGCGTCGCCGCGCAGGCGGGCGTGCTCGACCTGCGCTCCGCCGAGCGCGACCCCGACGGGGAGGCGGCCGTCGCGCTGTTCATGGGCGGGCCGGCCGCCGAGGTGCCCGAGCGCTACGCCGACGCGTCGCCGATCGAACGCGTCCCGATCGGCGTGCCGCAGCTGCTGGTCCACGGCGAGGCCGACGTCCGCGTGCCCGCCGCGACGAGCCGTCGCTACGCCGAGGTCGCGCGCGCGGCCGGCGACGAGGTCGAGCTCGTGCTCCGCCCGCGCGAGGACCATTTCGTGCACCTCGACCCCGCCGGCGGCGCGTGGGCCCAGGTCGTAGGTTGGCTCGAACGGTTCCGCGCGCGGGTAGGGGCGTGACCATGCGCCATCGCTACGGAGACCACTTCCACCAGTTCGCGGACCTGTACCTGCCGCGTGAGACCGACGGCCCGCTGCCCGTCGCGGTCCTGCTGCACGCGGGGTTCTGGCGTGAGCAGTACACGCTCGAGCTGTCGGAGGACCTCGCGCGCGACCTCCCCCGCCGCGGGTGGGCGGCGTGGAACGTCGAGTACCGGCGGGTGGGGGAGGTCAGCGACGGCGGCTACCCGGCCACGCTCGAGGACGTCGCGGCCGCGATCGACTTCCTGCAGACGCTCGACGCGCCGCTCGACCTCGGGCGGGTGGTCACGATCGGCCAGTCCGCCGGCGGCCAGCTCGCGCTGTGGGCCGCGACGCGCGAGGCGCCCGCCGTGCCGCTGGCTGGCGTGGTGTCCCAGGCGGGCGCGCCTGACCTCCGCGAGGCGGACCGCCTCGGCGTCGGCGACGGGGCCACCGCCGCGTTCATGGGCGGCCACGCGGACGACGTGCCCGACCGCTACGCGGACGCCTCGCCGATCGAGCAGCTGCCGCTCGGCGTGCCGCAGCTGCTCGTGCACGGCGAGGCCGACGACGTCATCCCCGCGTCGCTGAGCCGCACGTACGCCGAGGCCGCGCGCGAGGCCGGCGACGAGGTCGAGCTCGTGCTCCGCCCCGGCGACGACCACTTCGTGCACACCGACCCGGCCACCGGGGCGTGGGGCGAGGTGGTGCGCTGGCTGGGCCGGTTCGCGTAGGCCGGCCCGAGCCTCCCGCGCGGCGTCAGCCGTCCGTCTGCACGACCGCGACGGTCGACGGCTTCGGCACCCCGGGCGTCCCCGTGCCGGCGGTCCGGTTGCCGCCCGGCCACCAGCTCGTGAACGTCCGCGGATCGTGACGGCGCGCGCGCTCGCGATTCGGCGTGTCCTCGCCCGGATGCTGCACGTTGAGGAACAGCGTCGTGCCGTCCGGGCTGAAGTACGGGCCCGTGCCCTCGGCCTCGACGGGGAGATTGGCGAAGCGGAACGCCACGCCGCGATTGGGGCCCGACCGCGGGATCATGAAGACGGCGTTGTTGCGGTGATAGGCGTACGCGGGAAGCGGCTCGCTCGCGCCGCGGATCGCGCTCGTCGAGATGTCGGTCATCACCCACAGGTTGCCGGCGCCGTCGAACGCGAGGTTGTCGCAGCTCGAGAAGCCGCGCTGACCCGCCGGGCGGCCGCGCCGCGGCCCGCCCTCGGCGTAGTCGCGCCACGTGAACGTCCGCGCCGTCGGGTCGTTGCCGCGCTCGCGCAGCCGGCGGACGGCGCCGTGGGCGTCGTTCACGCCCTCCGTGTCGTTGTTCGTCAGCGCGATGTACACCGCGCCGTCGCGGTCGACCTCGAGGTCCTCGGGCCGGTTGGTGGCGAAGTGGCGGTCGTACTCGCGCGTGCCGAAGCGCGCCCGGAGGTTCTGCGCGGTGTCGACGAGCTCCTCGTCGCGGACCTCCACCCATCGCCCTCGGCCCTCGGTGTCGGTGACGGGGCGCGTGCTGCCGAACTCGCGGAAGCGCCGGCGCCCCTCGGGCTCCCAGCGCGCGATGTAGAGCGTTCCCGACTCGAGGATGCGGAGGTTGTTGGCGCGGTCGCCGGGGATGTAGCGGCGGTCCGAGACGAACTTGTAGACGCCCTCGTTCTTGGCGTCGTCGCCCATGTACAGGACGAAGCGCCGGCCCCGGACGTGGCGGAAGGCGGCGTTCTCGTGGCGGAAGCGGCCGAGCGCCGTGTGCTTGCGGGGAGTCGAGCTCGGGTCGTACGGATCGTGCTCGACCACCCAGCCATACTTGGCGAAGCGGGTGATGTCGTACTCGCCGCCCCACCCGTACTGGCCCTCCTCCGTCCCGCCGTAGTCCTGGAAGTTCTCCTCGCAGGACAGCGCGGTGCCCCACGGCGTCGTGCCTCCCGAGCAGTTCGCCAGCGAGCCGTTCGCGCTCGCACCGACGTCCACGCGCAGCGTGCCCTCGGCGGTCCGGATCCGCAGCCCGCGGCGCCCGGCGAGCGGCCCGGTGAACGGGATCGCGGGCGTGTCGCCCGTGATGCGGCGGCTGTAGGGCGAGGGCAGGATCGTCCAGCGCCCGTCCGTCCCGCGGCGGACGTGCAGGACCGAGTTGCCGACCGAGTACTTCTCGATCGCGATCTGCTGCGCCGTCTTGCGCCTGGCGTCGACCTGGCCGTGCTGGAAGAACGGCCCCGGGTACTCGTGGTTGACGAACAGCAGGCCCTCGCCCGGGCGCCCCGGCAGCCCGTGGAAGGACAGGAAGTCGTTGTTGAACCCGTAGGTGAACGTCGTCCCGTCGGGACGGCCGAACGCGTCTCCCCAGGAGATGAGGACGTCGGCGCGGTAGCCGTCGGGCACCTCGAGCGCGTCGGCGCCCGAGGCCGCGATCGCGCGGAAGCCCGAGAAGCGCGTGCGGCCGCCCGGCACCGCGCGCGCCTCGGCCATCAGGTCGACGAGGCCGGTGGCATCGATGACGCTGGCCGCGGCCAGCGTGCTCGCGCCGGCCTGCGCCACGCCGCGGATGAAGCTGCGGCGGCTCATGCCGGGCGGCTCCCGGCGGGTCCGAGGGGTCGTCACTTCGGTCTGCGGCTGCACGCGCTCGTCCTCCCCGACGTCGTTGCGGATGGTCGCGCCGGTGCGAGCTCAATCCCTATCAGCCCGCGGCGGGCGCCGGCACCGCTCAGCCGATCGGGATGTCCTCGACGTCGGGCCGGTCGCCGCGGCGCTCGCTTTCCAGCCGCTCGATCCAGTGGTCCACGAGCGCGCGGACGAGGAGCAGCACCTGGCGGATGAGGTCGGTGACCTGCTGCTGGAGCTCGGGCGGCACGAGGTCGCGCAGCGCCTGCACCAGCGCGACGAGCGCCGCGAGGTCGTCGTTCGGGCCGGCCGGGCCCTCGGCGCGCGGCGGCGTGGCCCAGCCCTGCGGCGGCACGCGCGGCGGGTCCTCGGCCAGCCGGTCGGCGGCCTCGCGCGTCGCCCGCAGGCGCTCGCGCAGATCGTCGAGCGGGTCAGCCGGATCGGTCGGGGCCATCGAAGGTCACCTGCAGGCGGCCGTCGGCGAGCTCGGCGCCGGCGGGCCGGTACTCGCCCAGCGCGGGCGGCAGCATCAGCGTGCGCTTGTGGCCGTCGACTCGCACCACGAGCTCGAGGCCGATCTTCTTGAGCGAGACGTCCCCCTTCTCCACGAACGGCAGGTCGAGGCGCAGCCGCGCCGCGTCCGGCGCGACCTCGAGCTCCTGCGTGAGGCGCCGGTGCAGCACGGCCGCCACGTCGCGCGCGCCGAACGCCGCATCGCCGAGGCGGTCCAGCATGTCCGGCCCGACCACCTCCTCCTCGAAGTACGGCGCGCGCAGCACGGGCACGGGCGCGAACGCCGCCTCGACGTCGGCCAGGTGGCGTTGCTGGCGCTCGCGCCAGGCGCCGAAGTAGTCGCCGACCTCGGCCGGGAACACGCGGTTCACGATCACCGCGTCGGTCAGGTAGCCGTAGAGGTTCAGGTACGTGAACGTGCGCCGCGCCTCGTCGATGACGAGCCGGTCCGGCGTCATCACCAGCCGGATCGAGACGCGCTCGTGGTCGCGGAGGATCTCGTTCATCGCGATGAGGTTGCGCACGAGCCGCTGCACGTCGTCGAGCACGGCATCGCCGGGCAGCGTCACGTCGAGCAGCGCGCCCGCCAGCGGCCGGGCCGCCGCGAGCAGCGCCCCGCGGGCGGGGAACACCTTCTCGAGCCACCAGCGCGCGACGTCGGGGAACGACAGCAGCCGCAGCGTCTCGCCTGTCGGGGCGCAGTCGACGACGACGACGTCGTAGCGGCCGTCCGCGTGATGGCGCTTGATCTGCAGCAGGCTGAACAGCTCGTCGAGGCCCGGCGGGACGGTCAGCTCCTCGGCCGAGATCCGGTCCACGCCGCGCTCGATGAGCATCTCCCCGAGCCAGTCCTGCACCGCGCGCCAATTGCGCTCGAGCTCCTCCTGCGCGGCGACCTGCTGCGCCCACAGCCGTTCGCCGACCGCTGTCGGCTGCGCCCCGAGCTGGGTCTGGAGCGCGTCGCCGAGGCTGTGCGCCGGGTCGGTCGAGACGACGATCGTGCGCAGCCCCGCCGCCGCGCAGCGGCGCGCCGTCGCGGCCGCGACAGACGTCTTGCCGACGCCGCCCTTCCCGGTGTAGAGGATCGTGCGCGGGGCCATGGCGGCCGGGAGTCTAGTTTCGGCGCCCGCGCTCCGACCGGGGCGCCGCGTCCGCCACAGAACGCTCGACTCCGGCCGGACTCCGTCTATAGAGCGGCTTGCATATCCTCTCCGCCGCGATGACCACCACCCGCCGCGAGCCCTTCAGCCTCCGCCGATTCCTCTTCTCGGTCGAGGGTGCCCCATACATCCTCGTGCCCTTCATCCCGATCGCCGTCGCGCTCGAGGTCGTCCACGCGGATCCGGTGCTCGTGTTCTTCGCCTCGGCCCTCGGGGTGATCCCCACGGCGGCGCTCATGGGCCGCGCGACCGAGGAGCTGGCCGAGCGCTCGGGGCCCGGCATCGGCGGCCTGCTGAACGTGACGTTCGGCAACGCGCCCGAGCTGATCATCGCCCTGTTCGCGCTCAGCGCCGGCCTGCACGAGGTCGTCAAGGCGTCGATCATCGGCTCGATCATGGGCAACGCGCTGCTCGTGCTCGGCGCGTCCGCGTTCGTCGGCGGGCTGCGGCGCCAGCGCCAGCGCTTCGACCCGACCGCGGCGGTGACCCAGTCCGCGATGCTGCTGCTCGCCGGCGTGGCGCTGGTCATGCCGGCCGCCTTCGAGCTGATCGAGGGCACCGGCCTGCCGAGCCCGGACGAGGAGCGGATCAACTACGACCAGACGGTCGAGAACCTCTCGTACGCGGTCGCGATCGTCCTGATCGGCACCTACGCCGCGGGTTTGCTGTTCTCGCTCAAGACCCACCGCGACCTGTTCAACCCCGTCTATCACGAGGATCCGGACGAGGATCCGATCGAGCACGAGGGTGAGCCGTGGACCGTGCGCAAGTCGGTGATCATGCTCTTCATCGCGGGCATGGCCGTCGGACTCATGTCCGAGATCCTCGTCGGGTCCATCACCGAGGCGTCGGAGACCATCGGGCTGAGCGAGTTCTTCATCGGCGTCATCGTCGTGGCCATCGTCGGCAACGCCGCCGAGCACTGGGTCGCCGTCCTCGTGGCGTGGAAGGACAAGATGGACCTGGCCGTCAACATCGCCGTCGGATCGGCCGCGCAGATCGCGCTCTTCGTGGCGCCCGTGCTCGTGCTGTGCTCGCTGTTCATCGGCCCGCACCCGATGGCGCTCGTGTTCAACGGGTTCGAGCTCGCGGGCGTGCTGATGGCGATCTTCATCGCCGCCCACGTCACGAACGAGGGCGAGACCACCTGGTTCGAGGGACTGCAGCTGCTGGCGGTGTACGTGGTGCTGGGCCTGGCGTTCTTCTTCGCCTGACCCCGGGCGGCGGCCACGGCGCCGTCGCCTAGACTCGGGCCGCGATGACAAAGCCAGGCCACATCGCGCTCGGCACGTGGAGCGGGGGACGGTTCATGCACTTCGGCGAGCCGCTCGACGACGAGCGGCTCGCGGCGCTGCTGCGCCCGAGCGAGCGCGCCCGCACCGTCATCACCGCCGACGCCTACGGCGCGGGCGAGGCGGACGCGCTGCTCGGCCGCGCGCTGCAGGGCGTCGACCGTGACGGCGTCTGCCTGGTCGGCGCGATCGGGCACGACTTCTACGAGGGCGAGCGCGAGGGTGCGAAGGGCTTCCCGCGGTTCACGGACCCGCGCCTGCGCGGCCCCGACGGCTACGCCGGCTACATCCGCATGGCGGCCGAGCGCTCGCTCGAGCGCATCGGCGCGGACGCGTTCGACCTGCTGCTGCTCCACAACCCCGATCGCACGGGCTACACGAGCCCGGTCGTGTGGGAGGCGCTGGCGGCCGTGCGCGACGAGGGGCTGACCGCGATGCTCGGCGTCGCGCCGGGGCCGGCGAACGGCTTCACGCTCGACCTCATCGACTGCTTCGAGCGCTTCGGGGCGCTCATCGACTGGGCGATGGTGATCCTCAACCCGCTCGAGCCCTGGCCGGGCGAGCTCGTGCTGCCCGCCGCGCGCGAGCACGGCGTCCAGCTCATCACGCGGGTGGTCGACTACGGCGGCCTGTTCTGGGACGACGTGCGCCCGGGGCACGCGTTCGTCGCGCGCGACCATCGCGGCTTCCGCCCGGCCGGCTGGATCGAGGCCGGGCGCGAGCGCCTCGAGCGCATGCGGCCGATCGCCGAGCGCCACGGCCTCACGCCGCTGCAGCTCGCCGCGCAGTGGAACCTCGCGCACGAGCCGGTGCGGTGCGTGGCGCCGACGCTCATCCAGGAGCCCGGCCCCGACGCGCGGCCGGTCGAGCGCAAGCGCGCGGAGCTCGAGGACGTGCCGGCGCGGGTCGTCCTGAGCGACGCGGAGGTCGCGGAGATCCGCGCGATCGGCGACAACACGGGCTGCATGGCGCTCAAGGGTGCCTCGCCGCAGTTCGCCGGCGAGCCGCAGCCGGACCGCTGGCCGCTCGACGGGCAGCTGCAGGCGCTGGCCGAGCGCTGGGCGATCGATCCCGGACGCGACCTCGCGCAGGCTGGGCGGCCCGCCTAGCGGCCGGCCCGCCTACAGCTCGGGCTGCTCCTCGTCGGGCTCGAGCTCCTCCTCCTCGTCCTCGACGTCGTCCTCCGCCGGCGCGCTCGTGGCGCCGGGGTGGTGGCGGACCTCGAAGCGCTCGATCAGCTCCTCGCGGGCGCGCTCGTCGAGCGGCACCTCGTCGCCGAGCAGCACCCACTCGCCGCCCTCGCCGCCCTCCTCGAAGATGTCCTGGTCGACCTCGGGCGCGTCGTCGATGACGAGCAGCACCTCGGTCTCCGGGTTGAAGTAGGTGCCCGGACGATTGAGGATGTCGTCGAGCTCGAAGCGTCGTGGTGCGGCCATGGCGGTGCGCTTTGTACCCGAACGGGGGCCCGCGTGCCACTCCGTTGGTCGCGGGCCCCGCGCCGGCTAACGGAAGCGCTCGGGGGACTGGGCGACGATGCGGTCGCGGAGCATGTCGGCCATCTCGAGAATCGAGCGGTGCACGGCCTCGTAGTCGAGCACGTCGGCGTCGAAGCGGCCGTTGAGGCGGTCGACCGCCTCCTTGAGCGTCAGGTCGAGGTGCGTCTTCATCATCGCCCGCGTCTCGCCGCGCGGCCAGTGGCGCGGGTTCGCGCCGCTGAGGAAGTCGGCGATCTCGTTCGCGTTCGCGTACCACGCCCTCTGGGCGCGGCCGACGGCGGCGGTGTCGCCGCCCTTCGCGGCGCCGAGCAGCGTCACCGCGCCGGTGATGTGCTCGCGCAGGAGCGTGCGCAGGCGGCGCTCGGCGCTGCGGCCGTAATCGGGCCGGATCGCGGCCGCGATGTCCGACTGGTTGCGCAGGAGGCGCGCCTGGATCGCGGACAGGTCGGGCAGGCTGCCGGCGAAGCTGACGATCGCCAGGCGCGTCCAGGTGATGTGGTCCTCCCACAGCGGCGCATGCCGTCGTGCAGGCGGGCCGCGCGGGCGGTGCGCGGGAAGGCGGCCGCGGCGGCGTGGTGGGCGTGGTCCGCGGGCGGCGGTGGTCGCGGCCCTGGCCGGATGAATCATGACGCCCGCGTCATGCAGTAGCTTTCGCGATGTCTTGTGTTGACTGACCAGTCAATCGGAGCCCCGCAAGGAGAACCGCAGTGGTCGACTTCACCCTCACCGGCGAGCAGAAGGCGCTGCGCGAGCTGGCGCACGACTTCGCGGAGAAGGAGATCCGCCCGGTCGCCTGGCAGTACGACCGCGACGGCACGTGGCCCCAGGAGATCATCGAGAAGGCGTGGGCGGTGGGGCTGATGAACACCCACGTCCCGGAGCACTACGGCGGGCCGGGCGCCTCCTACCTCGACGGCTGCGTCATCGAGGAGGAGCTGGCCTGGGGGTGCTCGGGCATCCAGGCGTCGGTCGGCGCCAACGGCCTCGCCAGCGCGCCGGTGCAGCTGGCCGGCTCGGAGGAGACGAAGCGCAAGTACCTCGGGATGCTCACCGAGGCGCCGACGCTCGCCGCGTTCTGCCTGACCGAGCCCGACGCCGGCTCCGACGTCTCGGGCATGCGCACGCGCGCGGTGCGCAGGGGCGACACATACGTCCTCAACGGGCAGAAGTGCTTCATCACCAACGGCGGCCACGCGGACTGGTTCACGGTCTACGCGAAGACCGACCCCGACGCCGGCCACCGCGGCATCTCAGCGTTCGTCGTCGACAAGGACGACACCGTGATCGTGGACAAGATGGAGGACAAGCTGGGCCAGCGGGCCTCCGACACCGCGACGATCACGTTCAACGACACCGAGGTCCCGGCGGCGAACCTGCTCGGCGCGGAGAACGCGGGCTTCAAGATCGCGATGGCCACCCTGGACCGCACGCGCCCCGGCGTGGCGGCGATGGCGGTCGGCGTCGCGCGCGCGGCGTTCGAGTTCGCGGTGAGCTACGCCAGGGACCGCGTGCAGTTCGGCGTGCCGATCGCCATGCACCAGGCGATCCAGCTCATGATCGCCGACATGGCCACCGAGATCGGGGCCGCCCGGCTGCTCACGTGGCAGTCGGCGGTGCTGCTCGACCAGGGCGCGCGCAACACGCTGCAGTCCTCGCACGCCAAGCGCTTCGCGGCGGACACGGCGATGAAGGTCACGACCGACGCGGTGCAGGTCTACGGCGGCTACGGCTTCATCAAGGACTATCCCGTCGAGAAGCTCATGCGCGACGCGAAGATCCTGCAGCTCTACGAGGGCACCTCGCAGATCCAGCGCCTCGTCATCGCGCGCGAGACGCTGACGCCCCGCTCGGGCGCCGACCGCGCCACCGTCGCCGCGTAGCCGCGCCGTGGCCGTCCGGCTCACTCCTCGTCGCGATCCAGGAACTCCGGGTCCGCGATGAGGAACACGCCCGACACGATGAACACGAAGAGCAGCGCCACGCCGGCGATCCGCGCCGGCGGCGCCTCGAAGGCCAGCATGATCGCGCTCGCGAGAACGAAGCTCCCGATCGTGACCGGCAGCAGGCGCCGCATGCCGCCGCTCACGGCCGCGGCTCCGCGTCGTCGCCGGCCGACAGCGGCCGGAAGCGCTGGTCGAGCGGCTCGAACTGCTGGTCGAGGCGCCCCTGCAGAACCAGGCGGTAGAGGTACCAGAGCGATGGCACCAGGAGCAGCGCGCCGATCGCCATGCTCACGACGAGCGTCGTCAGCGTCGCGTCGCTCGCGGCCGCCTCGTCGAGGGTGAGCCGCGGCGGGAGGACGTACGGGGCCTGCGCCAGCACCCAGCCGACCGTGATCGCCGCGACGGCGGCGGCGGCCGACCAGCGCGCCACGCCGTAGCGCTCGGTCGCGACCAGCGCGAGCGTGAGCGTGCCGGCCGCCCCGGAGACCAGCACCGCCGCCAGGCCGCCGCCCGACGTCAGCCCGTCGAACAGCGCCCGCGCGTCCGACCGCAGCACGAACACGCCACCGAGCGCCACCGCGCCCGTCACGACCCCGGTGCCGAGCGCGCGCGCCCGGAACGCCCGCGCCAGGTCGGGCAGCCCGGCGCGCACCGAGTCGCCGGCGAGGAACACCGCCGCCAGGTACGCGCCGGTGAGCACGGCGAGCACGCCGATCAGGATGCTCGTCCCGTTCAACCACGACGCGATCGTGTTGCCGGCCTGGTTGCCGACCGGGACGCGGCCGGAGGCGATTCCGCCGATCGTCGCGCCGAAGCAGAACGGCACGAGCACCGACGACAGGGCGAACGTGGCGCCGAGCAGGCGCGCCTCGCGGATCGTCGCCGCGTGCCCGCGCAGCGCGAACGCGGTGCCGCGGAAGATGATCCCGACCGCGGCCAGGAACAGCGGGATCGCCAGCGTCGAGAAGAGCGAGCCGAACGCCACCGGGAACGCGGTCCACACCATCACGAGCACGAAGATCAGCCACACGTGGTTGGCCTCCCACACCGGGCTCATCGAGCGCTGCACCATCCCGCGCACGCGCCCGCCGCGCTCGGCGCCGCCGGCGGTCAGGTCCCAGAAGCCGCCGCCGAAGTCGGCGCCGCCGAGGACGGCGTAGGCGGTGATCCCGACGACGACCAGCGCGAGGCAGATCTCCGCCATCAGGCGAGCGCCTCCCGCACGTCGCTCGAGATCTCCGTTTCGGGCGGGCGGCGCGCCAGGCGGCGCAGCAGCCACGCCACCGCCACCGCCAGCCCGACGTACACGACGATCAGGAACGCGAACCCGATCTCGAGGCTGTCCGACCGCGTCACCGCCTCGGACGTCCGCATCACGCCGTAGACGATCCACGGCTGGCGCCCGACCTCGGTCGCGACCCAGCCGGCGATCAGCGCGATCATCGACAGCGGACCGGCGGCGATGACGGCACGGTAGAACCAGGGTGTACGCGGCAGGCGGCGGCGGAACACCACCGTGGCGACGAACACGAACGCGAGCACCCCCAGCGCGGACCCGATCGCGACCATCGTCTGGAACGAGATCCGCACGACGTTCACGGGCGGCCGGTCGGCCGGCGGGACCGAATCGAGGCCGACGACGCGCCCGTTCGGGTCGTGGTCGGCCAGCAGCGAAAGGAGCTTCGGGATCTCGATCCCGTAGCGGACCTCGCCGCGGTCGGCGTCGTAGTAGCCGCCGATCGTGAACGGAGCGCCGTTCTGCGTGCGCTGCAGACCCTCGAAGGCAGCGAGCTTCGTCGGCTGGCTGACGGCGACGCGCCGGCCGGCCCAGTCGCCGACGAGCCCCTGGGCCCCGGCGGCGAACGCCGCGAAGCTCAGCGCCACCACCAGCCCGGCGCGGTGGTGGAGGTCGCGCCGCCCGCGCAGCCACGCGGTCGCGTACACGCCGGCCACGACGAAGCCGGCGACCATATAGCCCGCCAGGTACATATGCGTCAGCTCGTGCCCGAGATTCGGGGGCAGCAGCGCCTCCCACGGCTTGGGGTCGACGACGCGCCCGTCCACCACGCCGAAGCCGGTCGGGTCGTTCATCCACGCGTTGACGCCGAGCACCCAGAACGACCCGGTGAACCCCGTGAGCACGATCGGGATGCCGCAGAGGAAGTGGGCCCGGCGGCCGAGCCGGTCCCAGCCGTACACGTAGATCGCGATGAAGATCGCCTCGATGAAGAACGACACGCCCTCGAGCGCGAACCCGACGCCGAAGACCTCGCCGAACGTGGCCATGAAGTCGGGCCACAGCAGGCCGAACTCGAACGACAGGATCGTCCCGGTCACCACGCCGACGGCGAAGAGCGTCAGCGCGACCTTCGACCAGCGCTTGGCGAGCGCCTTGTAGGTCACGTCCCCGGTGCGCAGGTACAGGCCCTCGACGAACAGGATCATCGCCGGGAACGCGATGCCGAAGCACACGATCGGGATGTGGACCGCGAGCGACAGGGCCTGCATGCGCCGCGCGAGGAGCACGTCCGGGCCGCCGCCGCCGCCGAGGACGCCGGTCACGCGCTCGGCCGCCAGCGTCAGGAGGGCCGCGTCGGGCATGGGTCGCCCGAGCCTAGACGGACGGCGGGCCGAGCGGGGAGCGAGCGGCCGCCGCCTGACCGTGCCGGCGCGCCCGTCCGGAGCGCTACGGTCCCGGCGACATGCCCAATCGGCAGACCGAGGAGGCCGTCGCCGAGGCCGCGCCGCTCGCGACGACGCCGCGGCGGGATGCGGCCGGGATCGACCTCCGCCGGAAGCTCGAGGTCTGATGGGCCGCGTGCGCGCGAGCGTCGACCTCTCGGGGCAGGCCAGCGACGCCGAGGCGCTCTGGTACGACCACCGCCGCTGGCCCGCGTTCGTCGACGGCCTCAAGAACGTCGCGCGGGTGACCGGGGACTGGCCGCACGTGGGCGCCGAGGTCGTGTGGGACTCGCATCCCGGCGGGCGCGGGCGCGTGCTCGAGCGGGTGCTCG
>DATAAR010000061.1:0-23280 GCA_036259975.1 Solirubrobacteraceae bacterium
CTGTGGCGCGGGCGCAAGCAGGGCAGGCGCCTGGAGGTGGCCGTGGACGCATTCGGGCCGCTGTCGCGCGCGGCCGTGCAGGCGGAGGCCGAGCGCCTCGCGCCGCATCGGGGCTGCACGTCGGCGGCGCTCGAGTGGGCGGCGGCCGCGTAGCGCTACAGGCGGCGGAAGCGCAGCGTGTAGACGGAGTTCAGCGTGCTGCGGCCGACCGGCCGGATTGCGACGTAGAAGCGCCGCGACGAGCCCGACGGGTTGGCGATCGTGACGCGGTCCGTCGCGCGGCCGTCGCGGGTGGAGCGCGCGAGCGGCCGGCCGCCCAGCGTCCGCGCGCTGCCGCGGAAGACGAACAGGTCGGCGTCGCCGAACAGCGTGCGCGCCTCGATGCGGACGCGCCGGCGGGCGGGGACGCGGATGCGGTAGACGTCGACGGGGTCCTCGATCTCGTCGGCCGACGCGAGCAGCGGGCGCCGGGGCGGACCGCGCCAGACGTAGGGGTCCGGCTCCTGGAACGAGCTGCCGTCGATGAACGTGATCTCGTCGTTGGGCTCGAGCGGATCGGACGGCCGCTTCTTCCAGCCCAGCGCGCGGGGCACGTTGACGAGGCCGAAGCCGGTCTGCGGGTCGTAGCCCGGGTCGGCGACGTCCTGGGCCGACTCGCGGAGGATGTCGGCGAGCTGGCCATTGGTCAGGTCGGTGCGGGCGGACCAGATCCAGGCGGCGGCACCGGCGACCATCGGGGCGGCGAAGCTGGTGCCGTCGGCGAGCGTGAGCCCGTCGGGCGTGCCGTCGGCGTCGAACGCCAGCGGCACATCCACGGGCACGCCCTCGCCGGGCGCGGACACGTCGATCGCCGCGTTGGCGTTGCTGAAGAAGGCGGGGCGCAGGGTCTGGTCGATCGCGGCCACGCTGAGCACGTGCGGCCAGGAGGCCGGGTAGCTCGGCGCATTGCCCTGCAGGAACTCGTTGCCGCCCGCGGCGACCACGAGCGCGCCGGCGCCGAACGCGCCCTCGACCGCCCGGAAGAGCGTGAAGCACTCGTTGGCGGAGCCGAAGCTCAGGTTGATGATCGACGCCTTCTGGTCGAGCATCGCCTGGATGCCGTTCGCGGCGGCGCTGCACGTGATCGACGGCGGCAGGCCGTAGTTGAGGATCGGCACGCCCGGGAAGACGCCGGTCACGCCGGCGCCGTTGAAGGCCGCCGAGGCGGCGGAGGCGACGCCGGTGCCGTGCGGGCCCAGGACCGTGGCGGGGCCGTTGACGATCCGCGTCTGGGCGGCGAGGTCAGGCAGCGTCGTGTCGACGAAGTCGTCGATGACGCCGATGGAGCGGCTCGGGATCGGCGGCGCGAGGGTGGGCGGCACGAGCGCTCCCCGCGCCCACGCGACCGGGTTCGCGTCGAGCACGCTGCGGCGCCGGAGCGTCGTGTCGGGCTCGGCGTAGACGAGCGCGTGCGTGGAGCGCAGGGCGCTCGCGAAGGCGCGGGCGCGGGCACTGCCGATGCGATAGGCGCCGTCGAGGCGCAGCGCGCGGGCGCCGAAGCGGCGGGCGAGCGCCGCGGTGCGCCGGCCGGGGCGCGCGCCGACGAGCCACGCCCTCGGTTGCACCCCGGCGGCGCGGGGTGTCGCGCTCGCCGGCGGCAGGACCATGGGCCGCACCGTGTAGGGCACCGACCGGGCGCCGGCCGGCGCGGCGAGCACCGCGCACGCCGCGACCGTCACGGCCACTCCGATGAGCTTGGTCATGTCGTCCTTCCCCCCTGGACCAGCTGGTGGACCTGCACCCTACCCGCGGCCGGTACGATGGTGCGCGGCCGCCACGGCGGCCGACCCGCGCCCGTAGCTCAGTGGATAGAGCGCTTGCCTCCGGAGCAAGAGGTCACAGGTTCGAATCCTGTCGGGCGCGTGTCAGAAGGCTCCGCGCTGCGGCGGGGTTCTGTTCGGGCTCGTGTCCATGCCCGGCGCCGCCGTCCCGGCGACCCGCACTTGCAGTCTGCGGGTCGGCCGCTCTAGCATCGATCATCGGCTTCTGAGCAAAGGGCGGACACGGCCATGATGCCGTCGGCGCGTTCGATCGAGTCCGCAGGAGCGGGCCGTCCAGACCCGATGCACCGCCGTTGCGGCGCGCGCCGCCGGCCCTGGCGACGCGCGGTCGGCCTGATCGTCTGGATCGCGATGCTCGCCGGCACCGGTGATGCGGTGGCGGCGTGCCCACCGGTCGATCCGTCCTGTCCCTACCTCGACGTCGCCGTGATCGGGAAGACCGGACAGGGCGTCTTTCGCTTTCCGCAGGCGGTCGCCCTGAGCCCGGGCGGCGAGGTGGTCTACGTCGCCGACCAGTTCAGCGCGATGGTGCAGAAGTTCGATCGCGATGGCAGGTTCCTGGCGCAGTGGGGATCGTTCGGCGACGGCGCCGGGCAGATCACGCAGGTCGGGGGCCTGGCCGCGGACCGGCGGGGCCGGGTCTATGTCCTGGACAGCCTCAACGACCGGGTCGAGGTCTTCGACTCCGCCGGGGCCTTCATCGGTCAGTGGGGCCGGCGCGGCACGCTGCCGGGCCAGTTCCGCCTCGGCATCAACGGGGGGCTCGCCGTCCTGGACGACCCCGCCGCCGGCCTGTTCGCCTACATCGCCGACCAGAACAACCACCGCATCCAACGCATCGCGCTCGACCCGAGCACCGGACTTCCGGCCACCGGCGCGCCCATCGTCGTGTGGGGTTCCTTCGCCGATTGCGCGACCTTCTGCACCCCGTCGCAGTTCAACCATCCCCAGGGCATCGCGGTCAGCACGAGCCCCAACCACCCGCACGACGTGTTCGTCGCCGACGACGACAACCACCGCGTGCAGAAGTTCACCGCCGACGGAGCCTTCATCGCGCAGATCGGCACGCCGGGAGTGCCCGGCAACCGCCGGGGGCAGTTCGCGTTTCCCTACGACGTCGGGGTCGATCAGCCGCACGCCCTCTACGTCGCCGACAACAACAACCACCGCGTGCAGAAGTTCGACGCCGGGTCGCTCCAGTTCCTCACCCTCTGGGGCGGCTTCGGCTCAGCGTCGGGGCAGCTCGAGTTCCCGCGCGCGCTCGCGGCGCTCGCCTCGGATCCGCAGGGCGGCGTCTACGTGGCCGATACCGCCAACAACCGGATCCAGGCCTTCGACGCCGCGGGCACCGTCGTCGGCGCATGGGGCGAATCGGGTCGCAGGCCCGGCAACTTCACCCGGCCCGCCGGCGTCGTGGTCGACCGCTCCGGCAACGTCTACGCGGCCGACACGTTCAACCACCGCATCGAGAAGTTCTCGCCGGCGGGTGCCTTCCTGCAGGAATGGGGGCGCAAGAACAACGCCGGGTATCCCGCCTCCGGAGCGGCCGTCGGCCAGTTCAACAACCCCATGCACATCGCCGCGGACCCGCGCACCGGCGATGTCTACGTGGCCGACACCGCGAACGCCCGCGTTCAGCGGCTGACGGCGGCCGGCGGTACCTGGTCGGAGGTGACCGGTACCACGTTCAGCGGCCCGCAGGGCGTGGCCGTCGACGCGAGTGGGACGCTCTACGTCGCCGACACGCCGAACAACGTCGTCAAGCGCCGGGACGGCACGACGGGCACGTGGTCGACGCTGAGCGGACAGACGTTCACGACCCCGCGCGCCGTGGCGGTCGACGCCGCACGCAACGTCTATGTCGCGGATACGGGGACGAATCGGATCCTCAGGCTCGACGTCGCGTCCGGGACGTGGTCGCAGGTCGCGCCCGGCGAGGCGTTCCGAGCCCCGACCGGCGTCGCGGTCGACGGCGAGGGCCGCGTGGTGGTCGCCGACACCGCCAACCACTCGATCGCGCGGGTGAGCCCGAGCGGCGCGGTCGTCCGGTGGGGCTCCCACGGGCCCGAGGCCGGCAGGCTGGTGCGTCCCGCGGCGGTCGCGACCGACGCGGCCGGAAACGTCTACGTGGCGGACACGTTCAACAACCGGCTGCAGAAGTTCGTCTTCACCACGGCGGCGGTGCCCGCGGCGGGCGGACGCGCACGACGCGGGTGACGCTGGTCGTGCGGTGACCCCGGGGCAGGCGTGAAGTCGCCGCGCGCCACGCCGCCCTGGCCCGCCGCTTGACACGCCGCGGGCCGCGGCGGGACGATCGGTGCGCACGGCCGCGCAACACCTACGCCCGCGGAGGTGGCACCGTGATTCCAAGGGCATGCGCAGTGGCCTTCCTGGCGGCGTCGTTCCTGCTGTCCCTTTCGAGCAGCGCCCCGGCATCCCGCCACGTCGACACGATCGTCGAGTTCGACGCGTTTGCATCCCAGCTTCCCGAAGGTCTGGCGATCGACGGAAGCGGAGACCTCTTCGTGTCGTTCGCGCCGCTCGGGCAACTCGCCGAGATCGACGTCGACGAGGGCGAGCCCGCGGAGGTGGAGCCGGTCGGCTCGGTGCCGGGGGTGAATCCGGCGACGGACATCGGACTGCTGGGACTGGCCGTTCGAGGTGGTGGCGACGTCTACGGCGCGGTCGTCTCCGCCGCGGCTCAGGGCGTGTGGCGCTTCGACGACGACCACGGACCCCCGGAGCGGCTCCCGGGGACCCAGGCGATCGGGTTCCCGAACGGGCTCGCGTTCGACCCGGACAACAACCTCTACGTGACGTCATCGTCCGAGGGCACCTCTGCGACCGGAGCGTTCCTCGGCGGCATCTGGCGCATCTCGCGCGACGGATCCGTCGAGCGCCTCCTCGTCGACCAGGCCCTCGGCGGCACTGGTCGGCTGATACCGAGCGGCGTCGGTGCCAACGGGATCGCCTACCGCGACGGGGCGCTCTACGTCACGAACACCGAGAATGGCCGGCTGCTCCGCATCGCCGTCCGCCGGGACGGATCGCTCGGCACGCCGACCACGATCGCGTCCGGCGCCGAGCTCGTGGGCGCCGACGGCCTCGCGCTCGACGTGCACGGGAACGCCTACGTCGCGGTCATCTCGCAGAGCACGATCGTCCGCGTGACGCCGGGCGGTGACATCCGTCTCGTCGCCGACGCCTCGGACGGGCTCGACTGGACCTCGAGCGTCGCCTTCGGTCGGGCCCCTGGCACCGAGGACGTCCTCTACGCCGTGAACTTCGCGATCGGCACCCAGTTCGGCAACCCGCCCGAAGCCGGCCCGGCGCTGCTCGCCATCGACGTCGGCGTGCGGGGCCGGTAGCTGCGGGCCGGATCGTCGCTCATGACGCAGACGGGCGCGAGCCAAGGGGCCTGCGAGCCAGCCGCGAGCGAAGCGCCGCGCGCCGGCCCCAGGCCGCGGAGAGGCCGCTCGCACCGCCCGCCGCGAGAAGACCGATGAGTGGAAGCGCGTAGCGCGGGTGTGCGACGAGCACCGCGTGGAGCAGCGTGCTCGCCAGGATGACGCTCGCCGGCAGCGCCAGGTCTCCGCGGCGTCCCCACAGAGCACCGCAGAGCAGCCCGGCGAGCGCCAGGGCCACAACGATGCGATGCATCGCCTCCGCCGCGGGCGACCGGATCTGACTGGGCTGCCGCCACATCCGGGCGGTCTTGCGGCCCATCATCGCGGCGAACGCCGCGGGGCGTCCGAGCGCGTAGCGCCGCACGTTGGCGAGTGCCTCGGCGCGGAGGGCAGCCCGATAGCCGAGGTGCGGGCGACGTGAGCGCACGGTCTCGAGCACGGCGGCACCGGGAAGCTGCAGGTCGCTCAGCTCCCGCAGCTCGGGCATGCGCGCGCGGGTCTCGGCGGCGTGGGCCCGCTTGAATCCGGCCACCGTCCCGTCGCCCGGCAGGTACGCGCCGACCAGCAGCGTGGGCGAGTCCGTCTCCACGATCGGGACGAGGTCGCCGGACCGCAGGGACGCGTATCCGACCCACGGAGCGATGACGAGCATCCCGGCCGCCAGCACTGTCGCCGCGTCCACCGCTCCCCTCCGCGCGCGCCCGTTCCGGACGGCGAGGAGAACGAGCACGACGGGGCAGACGACCAGCGCGACCAGCAGGTCGGCGCGCGCGAGCGCGGTCAGGCCGAGCAGGGCGCCGCCGAGGGCGAACAGCCGGCGTCGCCCCGAGCTGCGCGCAGCGACGAGCGCCAGGACCGCGAGGGTGACCGCGAGCGCTCCGAACGGCTCGCTCAGCAACTCGCCCGTCGTCCGCACGAGCGACGGGTAGACGGCCGTCACACCCGCGGCCACGAGGCCGGCTCCGTCGCCGCCGAGGCGGCGACCGAGGGCAAAGGCCGCGACGACGAGGAGGCTGCCCACGGCCGCAAGCAGCCAATATGCGGCCGGGATGTCGGTGGGCGATCCCGGCGGGCTCGGGGTCGCGCGGTGGGCCACGGCGAAGGCGAACGGCGCGCCCGGGGCGGCGACGAACGGGTGGCGCTGCCCCGACGAGCGGTCGCCGTACTGCAGGTCCTCCGCGAGGCTCCGGGCGAGGGCGGCGTAGACGCGCTCGTCGACCGACTCATGGGCCAGCCGCGGGTGCGCGGCCTGCCAGCCGCGAAGGCCGGCGCCGGCGAGGACGGTGATCACGAGCGCCAGAAGTACCGCGGGACGGCCGGCCGGGCGCACGGTTGCGACCCTACCCCGCCCACCCCGCACGGGCGCAGCGCGTGCGCCGGTCGCCCCGCCGGCATCCCGGTCCTTCGGGCAGTACCCCTGGTCCTGCGGATCGGGTGTAATCGGTTGCGACATGCCCGTTCGGGGGGTCCTGGCGCGTCGCCACAAGCAGCCTGCTCGCCCGCGCGTCCACGGCGGGCGCGGGGCGCAGACGTGCGTCCGGGTCGAGCGAGGCGCGCTCCCGCACCGGTTCGCGCGGCTTGCGCTGGAGGGCGCGCTGAGCGTCACGGTCCTCGTGTTGTGCTGCTCGCCGGCGCGCGCGGATATGCCGTCGACCTTCGTCTTCAAGCCCCTGGCCGACGCCGCCGTCAACCGCGCCGACCCGGACGCGCGCCACGGACGAGAACGGTGGCTGTGGGTCGGCGGCGCCGGACACTGGCGCAGCTTCCTGCGGTTCCGCGTCCGCGGCGTCGAGGGCCAGGTGCGGCGCGCCACGCTGGTGCTGCGCGCGCGGCATCGGCGCCGCGTCGCGCTCGAGGTCCGCGTCGCGCTGCGCCGGCCGGGCGGCTGGCGCGAGCGTTCGCTGCGCCGCGCCACCGCGCCCCGGGCCGGAGCCGTCGCGGCGGCCTGGCGCCGGTCGCGACGCGCGCCGCGATCGCTGACCGTCGACGTGACGCGCGCCGTCCGCCGCAACCGCACGCTCGACCTCGTCCTCAGCGGCCGCAGCCGGCGTCCACTCCGGCTGTTCAGCCGCGAGGCGGCCTCGGGCCGGCCGCGGCTGCGCGTCGAGGCCCTGCCGCCGCCTCGCCGCAAGGCGCGCCGGCGCCCGCCCGCTCGGCTCCCTGCAGCGCTGCGCCCGGCGCCGATCCGCGCGCCCGCGCCGGGCCCGGCACCGCCTCCCGTCGCCGCCGGCGGAGTCTGGATCTCCCCGGCCGAGATCGCCGCGCGTCCGGTCGCTGGACCCGCCTGGACCGCGCTCAAGGCCGCCGCCGATGCGCCGCCGGACACGCCGCACATCGCCGACCAGGACAGCGACCACGACGTCGCGACGCTCGCCGCCGCGCTGGTCGCCGCCCGTACGGGGCTCCCGGAGTACCTCGCCAAGGCGCAGGCCGGGATCGCCGCCGCCATCGGCACCGAGCGCGGCGGGCGGGTCCTCGCGCTCGCGCGCAACCTCACCGCGTACGTCGTCGCGGCCGACGTCGTCGACCTGGCCCGGACCGATGCCGCGCTCGACGCGCGCTTCCGGGCGTGGCTGGCGGCCGTTCGCACCGAGGTCCTCGACGGCCACACGCTGATCGGCATCCACGAGACCCAGGCGAACAACTGGGGCACGATCGCCGGTGCCGCACGCGCGGCCGCCGATGTCTACCTCGGCGACAACGCCGACCTCCAACGCACGGCGACGATCTTCCGGGGCTGGCTCGGCGACCGGGCGGCGTACGCCGGCTTCGTCTTCGACAGCGACCTCTCGTGGCAGGGCGACCCGGCGGCGCCGGTGGGCCTCAACGCGGCCGGCACGGTCGTCGGCGGGCTTCTCGTCGACGGCGCACTGCCCGAGGACATGCGCCGCGGGTGCCCGCTCACGATCCCGCCGTGCCAGACGGTGTACGCGTGGGAGGGCCTGCAGGGCGCGCTCGTCCAGGCCGGGATCCTGTCGCGCCACGGCTACGACGCGTGGAACTGGGGCGCCCGCGGGCTGCTGCGCGCGTCGTCGTTCCTGGCCCGGCTCGACGCCACGTACGGCGGCTGGTGGGCCACCGGCGACGACGCGTGGCAGCCGTGGCTGATCAACCGCGCCTACGGGACGTCGTTCCCCACGACCACACCCGCCGGCGCCGGCAAGATCCTGGGGTGGACGGACTGGATGTACGGCTGAGCGACGCGCCGGGCGCTCCGGCGTGTGACTGCGCTTGACTTCTGATCCCACACTCTGGGAGGGTCGCTCCCGCCGGGGGGCGCCGCGACATCCGAATGAGGTCACGCATGAGCGCGTACCAGCGGAGCGCCCGCCGAGCCCTCGCGGCCATCGCCGTCGCCGCCGGCGGCTATGCCGTCGCCGCCCTCGCCGCCACCGGCCCGCAGAGCCCCGGCGTCCCCGTCGCCGCCACCGCCGCGGCGCCGTCACAGGCCACGCCCGGGTCCGAGGCCGCCGGCCGCGCCGCGCAGGCCAGGCGCCGCACGTTCCGGGGGCCCACCACTTCGAGCCCGATCACCCTCTCGCGCGACGGGCGCCTGGCGTGGGTCGTCAACCCCGGCGCCGACACGGTGAGCGTGATCGCCACGGCGACGAACAGCGTCGTGGGCTCGATCCGGGTCGGCGACGAGCCGGAGAGCGTCGCGGTGGACCCGTCCGACCGGTACGCCTTCGTCGCCAACGCCGCGGGCAGCTCGGTCACCGTCATCCGGATCACGAACCGCAGCGCGTCCGACGCCTTCGCCGCCCGCCGCGAGCGCACGCTGACGACCGGCGCCGAGCCGTGGAACATCGTCGCGTCGCCCGACGGCCGGCGCGTCTTCGTCTCCAACAGCGGCCAGGACACGATCACCGTGATCGACGCGCGGCGGCCGCGGATCATCGGCCACGTCGACCTGCGCCGCAGCCGGTGCAACCCCGACCGCGACCAGCACTTCCAGCCCCGCGGCCTGGCGGTCGAGCGCAACAGCAACCGGCTCTACGTCACGAGCTTCCTGGCCTTCACCCGGCCCGGCGGGCGCCAGGGCACCGACACCGGCAAGCAGGGGATCGTGTGCCGGCTGACCATCGACACCGAGTCGAACGACATCGACGACTACCGCCCCCGGCGCCGGATCGCGCTGCAGCCGCGCGACACCGGCTTCGCGGTCGACCGCGACGGCAACGGCACGCTCGACCCGACCTCGGCGTTCCCCAACCAGCTGCAGAGCATCGTCATCCGCGGCGGTCAGGCGTACCTGCCGAACATCGCGGCGTCGCCCGACGGCCCCCAGCGCTTCAACACGTCCACGCAGGCATTCCTCAACGTCATCAACGGCGTGCGGACCGGCGAGGAGCGGGACGCCGCCCCCGGGCGCTTCCTGAACCTTCACCTCGGCGCGCGCAATCCCGAGCCGGGCAAGAAGCGGCTGTTCTTCGCGAACCCGTGGGCGATCGCGTTCACGAACCGCTCCGGCGCGGGGAGCGCATACGTCGTCTCCGCCGGCAGCGACCTGCTCGTGAAGATCCGCGTCGCCGCGGACGGGCGGATCGACTTCACCGGCGACGCCGACACGACGCGCTACATCGACCTCAACGACCCCGCGAACCCCGCGACCAGCGGCGCGAACGCGGGCAAGAACCCGCAGGGCATCGCGATCAGCCCCGACGGCCGCCGCGCGTACGTCCAGAACTTCGTCTCGCGCAACGTGTCGGTCGTCGACACGTCCACGGACCAGGTCATCCGCACCATCCGGACCTCGGCGCCGCCCCCGGCCGGCTCGCCGGCCGAGGTGGTCGCGGTCGGTGCCGAGATGTTCTTCGGCTCGCGCGGCAACTTCAACCGCCCGCCCAACGCGACCGTGTCGACCTCCGAGCGGCTCTCGAGCGAGGGCTGGCAGAGCTGCTCGAGCTGCCACTTCAAGGGCCTCACCGACGGCGTGATCTGGAAGTTCGCGTCCGGCCCGCGCAAGTCGGTGCCGCTGAACGCGACGTTCAACCCGCTGAACCGCCAGCAGCAGCGCATCCTCAACTACTCGGCGATCTTCGACGAGCTCGAGGACTTCGAGCTCAACGTCCGCAACGTGTCGGGTCCCGGCCCGCTCCCGGCGCAGAACCCGTGCAAGACTCCGCCGCCGGCGACGAGCAACTTCGACCCCGCGCACGGCCTGCTCATCGCCGACGACGGCGACATCAACGCCCCGCCCTGCGTCATCAACTCGCTCGCGGCGAAGCCGAACGCGGATCGGGCGCAGGTCACCGTGACGCTGCCCAACAGCACCGTCGCCGTGCCCGCGATGACCGCGATGCGCGAGTGGGTCCGCGCGGCGATCCGCACGCCGAACGGCCCGCTGCCCCGCACGCGGCTGCGCCCGGGCCCGAGCCGCGCCGACATCGCGGCCGGCCGGCGCCTGTTCGCGCAGCAGAACTGCCAGAGCTGCCACGCCGGACAGCTCTTCACGGTCGGCATCAAGGACTTCCCCTCGCCGCCGGCGGCGGCGGACATCGCCACCGAGACGAACCCCGCGCCGCCCGCCGGCGTGACGCCGGTCGCCGTGCCCTTCCTCCCGCGGTTCCTGCGCGACATCGGCTCGTTCAACCTGGGCGTGCCGGGGGCCGGCAACGACATCGGCGGCAACGTCGGCTCGGACGAGAAGGCCACGCAGAACGTCGTGGCGGGGGTCGCGACGCCGGCCGCGCCGCAGGACGCGCTCGGCCGTGACCACAATGCCGACGGCAAGGGCAACGGCTACAACGTCCCGTCGCTGCTGGGAATCTTCGCCCTGCCGCCCTACTACCACAACGGCGCGTGCGAGACCCTCGCCTGCGTGGTCGGCAACGTCCGGCACCGCACGGCGAACGGCACGATCCCCGACCGGCTCGGCTCGGCCCGGGCGCGCGCGCAGCTCGTGGCGTGGCTGGAGACCGTGTCCTCCGGCAACCAGGCAATCCCCTGATCGCGCGCTAGCCTGGCACATATGGCTCCGAGCACCGGCGACGACCGCCAGCTGGACGCTGTCCAGCGCGAGATGCAGAGGCGCAAGGCGCAGGGCGAGCCCGACGACCCCGACCTGGTCGAGACCGTCGGCGAGGAGCAGCGCCGCCAGCGCGCCGCGCTCGACGACGACGCCGCAGAAGACGAGGACTAGGCCGGGTCGGCGGTGCCGCCGGCCGGGCCGTCGCCGCCGAGGACCGGCAGCGCGAAGCCGGAGTCGGCCAGCTCCGAGGCCATCAGCGTCGCGAAGGCGAGCAGCTCGCGATGGGTCACGAGCCCGAGCGCGTCCCACACCGCGTCGGTGCCGTGGCGCTCGGCCAGGCCGCACAGCGCGTCCATCGCCGTGAGCGCCGTCTCGGTGTAGCGGCGGCGCACATCGGCGGGCGTGTCGGCGCGCAGGTCGAGCAGCCGCGAGCCGCGGATGAGCCCGGCGACCTCCTCGGGCTCGAGCTCGATGCGCCGCGACGTCACGGCCGCCACGGTAGCGCGCGGCCGCGGCGTGCCGGCGACTCGTAGGTCCGTCCGCTCGAGGTGTCGCCGTTGCCCTCGGGGGCATCATCGGGCCAGTGACCACGGACGGATCGCTGCAGGGGACGCGCGTACTGATCACGCATCGCTCGTGGGACGCCCGGCGCGCGATGCGCGACGTGCTGGAGCCGCTCGGCTGGACGGTGACCGAGGCGGCCACCCGCGAGGACGCGGTCGCCCGCGCCCGCGCCGAGGGCGCCGACGTGCTGCTCCTGCGTCGCGATCTGCGCGGCGCGGTCGCCGAGGCGACGAGCACCGTGAGGACGACGGCGCTGCCACCGCGCCGCGTTCGATGCCGAACAGGTAGGCGTCCGCCGCTCCAAGCGCCGGCGCCCGGTGCGCTACGGCGCCTGCCGGTCCTGCTGCGCGGCCATCAACGTCAGGCCGCCGTCCATGACGACGGACTCGCCGGTCAGGTAGGCGGCCTCGTCGCGGCAGATGAACGCGATCAGCGCGGCGATCTCATGGGCGTGGCCGGGCCGGTGGGCCGGGATCCCCGGGCGGTCCCGCGCGCGCGGGTCCTCATCCTCCTGGCCGGTCATCGGCGTCGAGATCTCGCCCGGCGCCACGGAGTTGACCGTGATCCCGTGCCGGGCGAGCTCGACCGCCATGACCTTCGTCAGCAGGCCGAGGCCGGCCTTCGACGCGCAGTACGGCGCCGCGCCCGCCTTGGGGATGTGCTCGTGCACGGAGGTCACGTTGACGATCCGCCCGCCCCCGCCCGCGGCGACCATCCGCCGCGCCGCGGCCTGCGCGCACAGGAACGCACCGGTGAGATCGGTCTCGAGGATGTGGCGCCAGGTGCCGAGGTCCAGCTCGAGCACGGGCGTGTCCTCGCCGGTGCCGGCGTTGTTGACCAGGACGTCGAGGCCGCCGAGCGCGTCGGCGAGCTCGTCGACGACGAACGGGCCGTTGGTCGCGTCGGACAGGTCGAGCCGGCGCACCTCGGCGCGGCGCCCCGTGGCGCGCACCTCCTGCGCGGTGTCCTCGGCGCCCGCGTCGTCCTCGTGCCACGTGATGCCGATGTCGTAGCCGTCACGCGCGAGCGCGACCGCGGTCGCCTTGCCGATCCCGGAGTCGGAGCCGGTGATGATCGCGACGGGCATGCCCGCGCGCTACCCGCCCGGGATGACCCGCACGCGGGGCTCGCCGCTGCGGGGCACGGGGGCGGGACGCACGATCTCGAGCGCCTCGAGCAGCGCCAGGAAGCCGCGCGCGTACGGCGAGTGCGCGGTGCGCTCACGCACGTCGCGCCAGTCGATCTGCTCGCGCAGGGCGCGCGCGATGGCGAGCGCGCCGGCGAAGTCGAGCTCGTGCTCGTCGAACGCGCACAGCATCGAGACGACGACGTCGTTCAGGCGCAGCACCGGCATGCGCACCGCCTGCACGGAGAGCTCGTCGGCGCGCGCGAGCAGGACCTCCGCGTCCTCGAGGCCCTCGAGGTCCCAGATCAGGTCGACGAGGACGTCGCCGTCCCACGCCTTGAGCAGCCAGCCCTCGGGCGGGCGCTCGGTGCGCATGCCGTAGTCGGCCAGCGCGCGCTCGGCGCGGTCCACGTGCTCCTCGGGAATGGCGAAGTCGAGGTCGTTGCACGGCGCCGGCCCGCCGCGCGCCCACGCTGCGACGCTGCCCGCCAGCGCGAAGGGCACGTCCGCGCCGCGCAGCGCCGCGGCGGCGCGCTTCAGCGTCTCGGTGATCTCGGCGGTCTCTGCCGGCGCGCTCTTGCTGCCCATGGCGATCTGCTACCCGCGGCGCCCAGTGGGGTATGCCTGCGGGCATGAGCGACGCGACGAACGGCCACCGCCCGCGCGCGCGCGCCGTGCGGATCGCCGCTGCCGGCGACATCCACTGCCACGAGGGCAACCGCGAGCAGACCGCGGCCGCGTTCGGGGCGCTCGAGGGGCGCGCCGATCTCGTGCTCCTGGCGGGCGACCTGTCGACGCACGGCGAGCCGGAGCAGGCGGAGATCCTCGCCGACGCGGTGCGCGACCTCGATGTGCCCATCTTCACCGTCCTCGGCAACCACGACTGGCACGTCAACCGCGCCGACGAGTTCGCCTCCGTCCTCGAGGAGGCGGGCATCACCGTGCTCGAGCGCTCGCACGCGACGCCGTGCGTCGCGGGCGTCGAGATCGGCATCGTGGGCGCGAAGGGGTTCGTCGGCGGGTTCCCCGGCTCGCACCTGCCCGACTTCGGCGAGCCGCTGATGCGCGAGGTCTACGCGGAGACGACCCGCGACGTCGAGGCGATCGACCAGGGGCTGCGCGCGATCGCGCACTGCCCGCTGCGGATCGTGCTGCTGCACTACGCGCCGACCGAGCAGACGCTGCAGGGCGAGCCGCAGACGATCTGGACGATGCTGGGCTCGGACCGCCTCGCGGCGCCCATCGCCACGCACGAGCCCGACCTCGTCCTGCACGGCCACGCGCACGCGGGGCGCTTCGAGGGGGCGATCGGGACCGTGCCGGTCTACAACGTGTCGGTTCCCGTGATGGAGCGCGACTTCTGGGTCTTCGAGGTCGCGGGCCTGGACAGGGCGACCGCGCCCGTGCACTAGAGCCCCGGGCGGGCGCGGTCGCCGCGACCCGGCCTAGGACTGTGAGCCCGACACGCCGGGCGTGCCCGCGAGGTTCGGCGGCGTCTCGCCCGGCCGGTGCGTCAGGTTGCGCACGCCCTGGACGCCGCTGACCTTGGCCGCCTCGGTCTCGAGGCGCTCGGACCACTGCGCGTCGGTCTCGCCGCGCAGCTCGACGATGCCGTTCACGACCGTCACGACGACCGAGCCCTTCGGCGCGTCGGCGTCGCGGAAGATCTCGGTCTCGACCTTGGCCTTCAGCGTGTTGTCGTCGTCCGGCGCGCTGTCGCCGCCGGTCGCCGCCTGCTTCGCCTTCGCGGCCACGCCCTGCGCCTGCGCGGCGGCCGTCTGGGCGACGGTCTGCAGCGGCGCAGAGCCGGCGACCTGGCCGGCCTTGTCCTTCGCCACGTGGCGGCGCTCACCGCCGGAGCGCGGATCGAGGAAGTACGTCACCGCGGCGCCGAAGCCTGCGCCGGCGAGGAAGGTGGTCATCTTCGACATGCGTCGATCACCTCTCGAGGATCGTTGGGGTGCTCTCAGGCGGGTACCCGATGCGCGGCAGGGGTAGTGTCGCACTCATGCAGGCCAACGACATCACCCGCGAACGCCTGCGCCGGCTCGCCGAGGCCCGCGTCGGCGACGCGAAGGTGCTCTCGCTGTTCGTCAACCTCGATCCACGCGAGTTCGCGACGCCGCCGGCGCGGCAGACCGAGATGCGCTCGGTGCTGGACCGGGCTGCGCGGCTCCTGCGCGAGCAGCAGGAGGAGCTCACGCACGAGCAGCGCACGGCGCTGCGCCAGGATCTCGAGCGCGCCGAGCAGGAGCTCGGCAACGGCGCCGGGACGAAGGGCGCCCACGGCCTGGCCGTCTTCGCCTCGAGCCCGGCGCAGCTGTTCGAGGTGCTGCGGCTGCCCGAGCCGGTCGACCACGAGCCGGTCATCGCCGACGGGCCGTGCCTCGCGCCGCTGTCGACGATCGCCGCGCCGGAGCTCTGGTGCGCCGTGCTCGTCAACCGCCGTACAGCGCGGCTGTTCTGCGGGGCGCCTGAGGGCCTCGAGGAGGTCGCGCTCGTCGAGGACGACGTCCCCGGCCAGCACGACCAGGGCGGCTGGTCGCAGGCCCGCTACCAGCGCTCGATCGACAAGGACGTCGCCGACCACCTCAAGCACGTGGCCGAGGTCGTCATGCTCCAGATGAAGCGCGAGATGCCGGCTGGCATCCTCATCGGCGCGCCGCAGGAGCTCGCGGGCGACTTCGAGAACGCGCTGCACCCCTACCTCAAGGAGCGCCTCGCGGGACGCATCGACATCGACGTCGAGAACAGCACCCCCGAGGACGTGCGCAAGTGCGCGGTGGACAAGATCGCCGCCGTTGCGCGCAAGCGCGAGGACGAGGCTCTCGCCCGGCTGGCCGAGGAGTACGCGCGCGAGGGACGCGCCGCGAGCCAGCTCGCCGACGTGCTTACCGCCGTGCACGAGCAGCGCGTCGAGGTGCTCCTCGTCGACCGCGGCTTCCGCGCGCCGGGCGTCGTGTGCCCGCAGTGCGGCTGGCTCGGCGGGGCCGGGTTCTCGGAGTGCCAGGCCGACGGCACGCCGGTCGAACGCCGCGAGGACATCGTCGAGAAGTGCATCGAGCGCACCATCACGCAGTCCGCCGACGTCCACATCCTCCGCGACCGCCCCGAGCTGGCCTCCCACGGCCACATCGCGGCGCTCCTGCGCTTCTGAGCCCCGCGATGACGATGCCGACGCCGGGGCCGCCCGGTCCGCCGCTGCCCGATCCGAGCCCGCCGACGCCGGCGCCGCCCGGGCCCTCCGAGCCGCAGCCCGGCCCGGTGCCGGCGCCCGAGCCGCCCGGCCCGCCGGACCCCGGCCCGCCGGACCCGACGCCACCGCAGATCTGACGGCCGGGGCGGGTTGCCAGCCTGGCGCCGCGGGACTACGGTCGGCCGTGCCCGCCCGTCGTCAGCCGAGGAGGTCGCCGTGCCGGTCCACCCGCCGTCCCGCGAGGAGCTGCAGCGCATCGCCCGCGAATACCGCTTCGAGCTCTCCGACGCCGAGCTCGAGACGTTCGCCGCGGTGGCGCCGGTGACGCTCGCCGGCTTCGGCCGGCTCGACGAGCTCCCGGACGAGATGCTGCCCGTGCGCTATCCGCGCGCGGATCTCGGCCACCGGCCGACCCAGGCGGAGAACCCGTCGAACGGGTGGACGTGGAAGTGCTCGATCCCCGGCGCGCCCGAGGGCCCGCTGGCGGGCAAGCGGGTGGGGATCAAGGACAACGCGTGCGTCGCCGGCATCCCGATGCTCAACGGCTCGCCGATCATGGAGGGCTATGTCCCGCGCGAGGACGCGACCGTCGTGACGCGGCTGCTCGACGCGGGCGCGGAGATCGTGGGCAAGACCGCGGTGCCGGCGTTCTGCTTCGACGGCGGCGGCCTGACCGGCCACCCCGAGCCGCAGCCGACGAACCCCCACGACGCGACGTACCTGTGCGGGGCGTCGTCGAACGGCAGCGCGGCGGTGGTCGTGACCGGCGAGGCCGACATGGCGCTCGGCGGCGACCAGGGCGGCTCGATCCGGCTGCCCTCGTCGTGGAGCGGCTGCGTGGGGCACAAGCCGACCTACGGGCTCGTGCCGTACACCGGCATCTTCCCGATCGAGCTGACGCTCGACCACACGGGGCCGATGGCGCGCACGGTCGGCGACTGCGCGCTGATGCTCGAGGCGATCGCGGGCGACGACGGGCTCGACCCGCGGCAGGCCGGCGTGCGCGTCGAGCGGTACGTCGAGGGCCTGGAGCGCGGCCCTGACGGCCTGCGGGTCGGCGTGCTGGTCGAGGGCTTCGAGCTGCCGGACATCTCCGAGCCGGACGTCGACGCCGCGGTGCGCGACGCGGCCGACCGCCTGGCCGGCGCGGGCGCGACAGTCGAGGAGGCGTCGGTGCCGATGCACCGCGACGGCCTGGCGATCTGGAACGCGGTCGTGATGGAGGGCGCGACCGACGTCATGGTCCGCGGCGACGCGTTCGGCACCAACCACAAGGGCCACTACACGACCGACCTGGTCGACTTCTACGGGCGCGCGCGCCGCGCCCGCGGGCGCGACTACTCCGTGACCGTGAAGCTCACCGTGCTGCTCGGTCACTACCTGTCCGAGACGTACAACCACCACTACTACGCCAAGGCGCAGAACCTCGGCCGCCGCCTGCGCGCGGCGTACGGCGCGGCGCTCGAGCGCTTCGACGTGCTCGTGCTGCCGACGACGCCGATGAAGGCGATGCGCCGCCCCGCGATCGACGCCCCCATCGAGGAGCGCCTCGCCGCGGCGCTGGGGAACCTCTTCAACACGGCCCCGATCGACGTCACGGGCAACCCGGCGCTCAGCGTGCCGTGCGGCTTCTCGGACGGCCTGCCGGTCGGGCTGATGATGGTCGGGCGCCACTGGGACGACGCGACCGTGCTGCGCGCGGGGCACGTGTTCGAGCAGGCGCGCGGGGAGCTCGGGGTGAGCGAGCGGGCGAGCGTGGCGTAGGGCTCCGGGAGGGTGTGTCAGTCTGAGGACGCCTTTCGTCGTCCTATCTGACGCACCCGCCGACCCTCGTCCCTCACGCCTCGCTGCGCAGTCCACCGACGCCGCGACCCGCGTCCGCGCCCGAGCGGGACGCCGCCGGCCGGCCGCTTACGCCGGCCGCACCGCCAGCGACTGCGCCGACAGCTCGCGCGGGCTGCGGTACCCCGCCATCGCGAGCGTGTTGTCGAGCTCCGCCAGGAACGCGCGCAGCACGTGCCGGACGCCCTCCTCGCCGCCGAGCGCAAGGCCCCACATCGCCGGGCGCCCGAGCAGCACCGCCTGCGCTCCGAGCGCGAGCGCCTTGACGGCGTCGGCGCCGGTGCGGATGCCGCTGTCGAGCAGCACCGGCAGCCGCGGCGGGACCGCGGCGCACACGTCGGGCAGCGCGTCGAGCGCCGCGACCGCGCCGTCGACTTGGCGCCCGCCGTGGTTGGAGACGATCAGCCCGTCCACCCCCACCTCGCCGGCGTGGCGCGCGTCGTCGGCGGAGCAGATGCCCTTGAGCAGCACCGGCACGTCGGTGCGCTCACGCAGCCACGCGATGTCGTCCCAGCTCAGGTCGGGGTTGGCGAACACCTCCATCCAGCGCGCGACGGTCGGCGCGAGCGCGTCGGGGTCGGCGTCGGCGCCGAGCCGGCTGCGGAAGACCGGGTCGGAGGTGTAGTTGGCCAGGCCGATGCCCTCGAGGAACGGCAGGTAGCAGTGGCTCAGGTCGCGCGGGCGCCAGCCGAGCACGAGCGTGTCGAGGGTGATGACGACCGCGGTGTAGCCCGCCGCCGCCGCGCGCGAGACGAAGCTCACGGCCATCTCGCGGTCGGTGGGGTAGTAGAGCTGGAACCAGCGCGGCCCGTCGCCGTTGGCCGCCGCCGCGTCCTCGATGCTCGTGCTCGCCGCCGTCGAGTGGACGTACGGCACGCCCACGCGGCCCGCGGCGGCCGCGGTGGCGAGCTCGGCGTCGTCGTGGAGGATGCGCTGCACGCCGACGGGCGCCAGCAGCACGGGCGCGGGCATCGACGTGCCGAGGACGTCCGTGCGAAGGTCGCGCGTGCCGACGCCCCGGAGCATCCGCGGCACGATGCGCCAGCGGTCGAACGCCTCGCGGTTGGCGCGCACGGTCTCCTCGCCGCCCGCACCGCCGGCGAGGTAGTCGGCCGCCTCGGGCGGGAGCGCCGCGAGGGCCGCCGCCTCGAGCTCGCGCCAGCGCATGGGGTGCGGCGGCGCCTGCCCGCTCGCGTAGATCTCGTTCTGGTAGTCCGAGAGCACCTCGGCGTGCTCGAGCTCGTGCGCCATTCGTCGCGCTCCTCGGTGGCGGCCGGTCCGCGCACATGATCACGGTCTGCGCCGCGCGCGCCAAGCGCGCGCACCCCGCGCCGCGGCCTGCGATGCTTCCGCCATGCCGATCTACGAGTACCGCTGCGCGTCCTGCTCGGAGCGCTTCGAGGAGCTGGTGCGCCGGCCCGACGACGCCGTCGCCTGCCCCGAGTGCGGCGGCGCCGACGTCGAGCGGCTGCTGTCCGTGTTCGCCGGCGTCGGCGGCGGCAAGAGCGCCGCGACGCCCGACCACTCGCGCCTCGGCACGGGCCGCATGCCGGCCGGCGGCGGGTGCTGCGGCGGCGCGTGCGGCCACGCGCACTAGCGCAGGCGGCATGACGGGTGTCAGCGCGGCGGTCGTCCAGGCCGCCCCGGTCGCCTTCGACGTCGAGGCCACGCTGGGCAAGCTCGAGCGATTCGCGGCCGAGGCCGCCGCGGGCGGCGCGCGGCTCGTCGTGTTCCCTGAGGCGTTCGTGTCGTGCTATCCGCGCGGCATCACGTTCGGCGCGACGGTCGGGTCGCGCACCGCCGAGGGCCGCGCGTGGTTCCGGCGCTACTGGGAGTCGTCGGTCGACGTCCCCGGCCCGGTGGTCGAGCGCCTGGGCGCGGTCGCGCGCGAGCATCGCGTGCACGTCGTGATCGGCGTCATCGAGCGCGACGGGGGCACGCTGTACTGCACCGCGCTGTTCCTCGGGCCCGACGGCGCGCTGCTCGGCAAGCACCGCAAGCTGATGCCGACCGCGGCCGAGCGCCTCGTGTGGGGCTACGGCGACGGCTCCACCTTGCCGGTCTTCGAGACGCCGGCCGGCCGCCTCGGCGCGGTGATCTGCTGGGAGAACTACATGCCGCTGTTGCGGATGGCCATGTACGCGAAGGGCGTCCAGGTGTGGTGCGCGCCGACCGCCGACGCGCGCGACACGTGGATCGCGACGATGCAGCACATCGCCTGCGAGGGCCGCTGCTTCGTGCTGTCGGCCAACCAGTTCGCCACCCGCGGCGACTACCCGGCCGACTACCCGCTCGACGACGACGGCGGCGAACCCGGCGCCGTGCTCTGCCGCGGCGGCTCGGTGATCGTGTCGCCGCTCGGGGAGATCCTGGCCGGGCCGGCGTTCGGCGAGGAGGCGATCCTGCGCGCCGACCTCGACCTCGGCCGGATCGCGGAGGCGAAGTACGACTTCGACGTCGTCGGCCACTACGCGCGCCCGGACGTGTTCACGCTGAGCGTGGACGAGCGCCCGCGCCCGCCGGTGGTCAGCCCGGGCGGCTGAGCGGCGGGCCTCACGGGGGCTGCGCGCGCCGACGTCAGAAGGGCGATAGGCCCCAGCAGCGCACGCACGCCGACCGCGGCCAGGACCGCCGCGAGCGGCTCCACGGCGCCGATCCCGATGCCGATCCACCAGCGCTCGTCGCGCGCGCCGGCGACGACGAGGTCGACGAGCCAGTCGACCGTCGTGGCAACGGCCTGCATCTCGTCTCCCGGGGTGCGCACGAACGGCCGACGCAGGGCTTCGGCGTACCGTCGGTTCAGCTCCCGCAACCGAATCCCTGCCGCCCCGATCAGCGCGGGTTCGATCCCACGACCGAACACTGGAACGTTCGGCCTCCAGACCGTACGTGTCTGGGTCGCGCGCGCCTGCCCCCAGCGTCACGGCCTGACGCTCGACGCCTCGTGCGTCGGCGTCGCGTCAGCCGCGGCGAGCTCCGCGCTGACCGCCGCCGGCTCGATCTCGAGCAGGCCCGGGTCGGGCGCGAGGCCGTTCGGGTCGCCGCGACGGCCCGCCCAGAGCACGCGGTGGCGCCCGCGCTCGGGCGGCGGACCCCACTCGGCCGGCGGCGTGGGGCCGAACAGCACGACCGACGGCACGCCGAGCGCGGTGGCGAGGTGCGCGACGCCCGTGTCCGCGCACGCGACCCGGCCGGCGCCCGCGACCAGCCGGGCGAGGTCCTCGAGGTCGCCGCCCGCGCGCACCGCTGCCGCGGGCAGCCCGGCCGCGGCGGCCACCGACAGCGCCGCGTCCTCCTCCCCCGGCCCCGCGCTGAGCAGGACCTGCCGCCCGGCGGTGCGCTCGGCGCGCGCGACCGCCGCCCAGCGGTCGACCGGCCAGCGGCGGGCCGGCGCCGCCGCGCCGGGGTGGAGCACGGTCGCGCCGTGGTGCTCCGTGCCCGGCGGCGTGGCGAGGTCGAGCGCGGCCGTGTCGGCGGGGATGCCCGACTCGGTCAGCAGCCGGCACCAGCGCGCGACCTCGTGCTCCTCGGCCCGCCACTCCGACCCATCCGCGAACGCGGCCGCCGGACAGGCGAACGCGATCAGCCTGCGCGGCTTGGCGGCGAGCAGCGCGGCGTGGCTCTGCGGCCCGCGCCCGTGCAGGTTCACCGCGACGTCCGCGCCGCGCGCCTGGACCGGCAGCGCGGCCGGCGGCGCGCCGCGCCCCTCGGTGTCGACCACGTCGTGCACGACGCCGCCCAGCAGCGCCGCCAGCGGGCGGACGAACGCCGGCGCCAGCAGCAGCCGCTCGTGGTCCGGGAACGCGGTCGCGAGCGCGCGCAGCGCGGGCACGCCGGTGAGGAAGTCGCCCAGCCCCAGCGCGCGCAGGACGACGAGCCGCGGCGCCCCTCCCGGCGTCACGGCCACGACGGCTCGGTGGGCACCGCCATCACGAGCTCGCGCAGCTCGACCTCCGGCGGCCGGCTCAGCGCGAACACGACCCCCGCGGCGATCTCCG
This sequence comes from Solirubrobacteraceae bacterium, assembly GCA_036259975.1. GTDB lineage: Bacteria > Actinomycetota > Thermoleophilia > Solirubrobacterales > Solirubrobacteraceae > JAOPZW01. The sequence continues at coordinate 21,925 of DATAAR010000061.1, forward strand.
ACGGCGGTGCGAGCTTCGCGTCCGGCGGCGGCTTGTACTGCTCGGTGCGCCCGTCGAAGAACGCCGTCTGCATGCCGCCGGGGATGAGCAGCGTCACGCCGACGCGGCCCGCCGTCTCGGCCGCCAGCGCCCGCGTGAACCCGACCACGCCGAACTTCGAGGCGCAGTACGCCGTCGCGTCGCTGACCGCCTTGATCCCGAGCGTCGAGGCCACGGTGACGACCCGCCCCCCGCTGCGCTCCAGGTGCGGCAGCGCCGCGCGGACGACCGCCGCGGTGCCCAGCAGGTTCACCGCCACGACGCGCTCCCAGGCGTCGCCGGGGACGTCGTCGAGGCGCCCGCACGCATCGGTGCCGGCCGCGGTCACGACGCCGCGCAGGCCGCCGCTCACCTCCGCGACCCGCGCGACCACGGCCTCGGCCGCGCGCGTGTCCGACAGGTCGACGCGCTCGAACGCGTAGCCGTTCGGCGGCGGGTTGAGATCGAGCACGACCGGCGTCCCGCCGGCCGCCTCCACCGCGCCCGCGACGGCGGCGCCGAGGCCGGACGCCCCGCCGGTCACGATCACGGTCCCATCGAGCTCAGCGGACGGCACGCAGCGAGGCCTCCTCGATCAGTCGGGTGCTCGACTTGCCGTCCACGAACGGCAGGACGACCGCCTGGCCGCCCCAGCGCTCGAGCACGGCGGCCTCGGGCAGCTCGCGCCCGGCGTAGTCGCCGCCCTTGGCCCACACCTCTGGCCGCAGGCGCTCGAGCGCCGCAACCGGCGTGTCCTCCTCGAAGACCATGACGGCGTCGACGCAGCGCAGCGCCCGCAGCAGCGCGGCGCGGTCCGCCTGGCCGACGACCGGCCGCCCCTCCCCCTTGAGCCGCCGCACCGAGGCGTCGGAGTTCAGGCACACCACCAGGCAGTCGCCCAGGGCCCTGGCCGCTTCGAGCATGCCGACGTGGCCGGCGTGGAGCAGGTCGAAGCACCCACCGGCGGCCACCACCGTGCCGCCCCGCCCGCGCACCTCCTCCACCACCGACAGCGCGTCGCGCCGGGCCGGAGGCGGCCGCCCGGTCCCTGCCGGGGACGTGGGTCGCCAGGCGGCCGCCCCGCCCGCAGCCACGAACGAAGAGGCCGCCTCGACGGCGCCGATCACCGCTTCGGAGAGGACGGCCCCGTCAGCCAGCAACCCCGCGGCCGCCGAGGAGAACCTGTCCCCGGCGCCGCAGGCGTCGCCGTGCACGCGGCGGGCGGGCACCACCAGGGGCGGGCCGTCGCCGCTCACCAGCACGGCGCCCTCCTCCCCGAGGGTCACCGCCACCGACGCCGCTCGCCACCTGTCCATCAGGCGCCGGGCCCGGGCGGCG
>DATAAR010000062.1:0-12444 GCA_036259975.1 Solirubrobacteraceae bacterium
CTCGCGCGAGATGCCCTGGTGGCTGAGCGAGTGCAGCATGCGGTCCCACAGCTCGCGCGCGCGGGCGTCGACGAGCGCCTCCGGCACGTCGACCGTCGACTCACGCACGGCCGCGTCGACGACCGCCTCGCGGAACTCCGCGTCGACCTTGTTCGCGTCGGCCTCGCGCATCTTCGCCGCGATGTCCTCGCGGAGCTCGTCGAGCGTGTCGAAGCCCGCCGCGTCGGAGGCGAAGTCGTCGTCGAGCTCGGGAAGCTCCTTGCGCTTGACCTCGTTGACGGTGACCTCGAACTCGGCCTCCTTGCCGGCGAGGTGCTCGGCGCCGTAGTCGTCGGGGAAGGTGATCCGCACCGTGCGCGTGTCGCCCGCCTTCGCGCCCTGGAGCTGCTCCTCGAAGCCGGGCACGAGCCGGCCGGAGCCGAGCTCGATGAGCTGGTCGCGCGCCTCGCCGCCCTCGAACGGCTCGCCGTCGAGCGTGCCGCGGTAGTCCATGACGACGAAGTCGTGCTCGCCCGCGGGCTCGTCCACGGTCTCGAGGCGCGCGGCGTGCTCGCGCAGCTCCTGGAGCTGGGCCTCGACCGCCTCCTCGTCGCCGCCCGGCTCCCGGCGGCCGACCTCGAGGCCCTTGTAGGTCCCCAGCGTGGCCGTGGGGCGCACGCCGACCTCGATCGTGAAGGTCAGCGGCTGGCCCAGGGCGGGGATGTCGCCGAGGTCGAGCTGCGGGTCCCCGACCGGGTGAATGCCGGACGCGTCGATCGCGTCGACGTACCACTGGCCCATCTGGCCGCGGATGGCCTCGTCGACGACGCTCTCGCGCCCGAGGCGCTGGATGACGACGGGCGGCGGCACCTTGCCCTTGCGGAACCCCGGCATCCGCAGGTCCTTGCCGAGCGCGCGGGCCGCACGCTGGACGGAGCGCTCGACCTCCTCCGCGGGCACCTCGGCCTCCACGCGGACGCGCGACTCGGGCAGCTCGGTGACGGTCGTCTTGACGGCGGCTGGCATGGCCGGGCAACGATAGCGTCCGATTATCGGGCCCTCTCCCCACCCCACCTCGCGCCTTCCCATCCACACGCGCGCGGCCGCGTGGCTGGTCACCGGACCGCTCGGGCACCTGTGGGGCGGGGTGCTCGACTGGGGTGCGCTGTTCGCGCGGCTCGTGGTCGCGCGCGTGCGCGCGCGCATCGGGCGGTGGCGTCCCGCGCCACCCTCGATGTGAGCCGCCGCGCGCGCTGCCGTTGGGGTGCCGGCGCAGTCGCGCCCCGCCTCGGCGCGGGCGCGGCGAGCGGGACTCGGTGCATCGAGGACGAGAGTCCCGTGTCGTGATGGGCGAGCCGACGCGGTCGACCTTCTGCACGCCATGGCTGCACAAGTCGAACGCGTCGCCTCGAGCTCAGCCGCCGACGTCGATCCGACACCCCTCGATGCTGACCGGACGCGCCGCGTCAGGCGGTCCGCCGGCGCGGGGCGCCCCGGCGGTGCGGGCGGCGCCGCGCCCCGGCGCCCCGGCGCCCCGCCCGAGCGGAGCACCGGAGCGAGCGGTACGACGGCTCAGCAGGTGACGGTCAGGTGGAACGGGTGGTCCGCGGCGTTGCCGTTCGAGTCCCGGGTGGTGACGTTGACGGTCCGGTTGTCGGCCGCGAGCGTCACTCCGATCTCGCCCCCCGCAGTCTGGGCGAGCGTCGCGGCCAGTGCGCAGTTCGAGATGTTGTCGCCGAACGTGACGGTGTAGGTGCCGGCGCCGGCGGGGTTCGCGGCCGCGGTCGCGCCGCGGTTGGCGCCGAGCGTGCCCGCCGCGCTCACGACGGCGAAGCGGTTGGCCGCGGCGACGGCGTCGGTCGTCAGCTCGTTCGCGCTCTTGTTGTCGACGCGGTCGGCGTTCAGGCCGGTGGCCAGGCCCGTGGCGCTCGTGGTGAACGGAGCGGCGGTCGTCGGGCCGTCGATGCGGCCGACCTCGCCGCCCGAGTTGGACGCGAACGAGAACGCGCGCCCGTTCGACAGGTTGCTCGCGCGCACGCACGACCTCGTGCCGCTGCGGGCGCGGCAGCCGTAGATGGCGCCACCGCCGCTCGAGGACTTGTTCGACTGGCGGGTGCCGTACGTCGCGGTGTTGGCGATGATCTCCGTCTCGCGGTTGTACGAGAGGGTCTCGTTGCTCGACGGGTTGCGGGCACCGCCGTCGATCGGACGGCCTTCGCCGGCGGCGACCGCGAACGGCGTGATGATCATCGCGGCCGCGCCGGCGGCGATGACGATCCAGGGACCGTTGCCACTGCCGGGCAGGCGCCTGCGGATGCGGGTCAGCATCGGGAAATCGACCTCCTTGGGGGGACGGAACCGGCAGGCGCGCGCACGCGGCCGGCGTGCGTCGACTCCCTGCCTCTGCACCCCCAACAGGGCGGGTTGCGGGAAGGTTGCGGTCCGGCGCGGCCGGTGTCAGAGCGCGGCCGGTCAGAGCACCGCGAACAGCGGCCAGCGGCCGGGCACGTCGCGCAGCCGATGCGTGCCGCGGTCCTTGAAGCGCACCCCCGCGCCGACGACCGTCCCGTACACGGTCCCGGACGCGAGCACCTCCCCCGGGATCGCGAGCGCCGCGACGCGCGCGGCGATGTGGACGGCCATCCCGCCGACGTCGTCGCCGAGGACCTCGCACTCGCCGGTGTGCAGGCCGATCCGTACGGTCAGGCCGAGCGGCTCGAGGCCCTCGACGATCGCCTGCGCGCAGCGCACCGCCCGCGATGGCGCGCCCTCGAAGGCGACGAGGAACGCGTCGCCGATCGTCTTGAACTCGCGCCCGCCGAAGCGGTCGAGCTCGCGGCGCACGACCGCGTCGTGGCCGACGAGCATGTCGCGCCATGCGGCGTCGCCGAGCCGCGCCGCGTGGCCGGTCGAGCCGACGATGTCGCTGAACAGGATCGTGAGCAGCTCGCGCTCCACGATCCGCCGCCGCCCGCCGGTCAGGAACTCCTCGATCTCGCCGAGCAGCGCCGCGCTGTCGCCGGCGCTGGGCAGGTTGTCGACGCCGTCGAGCTCGACGTAGCGGGCGCCGGGGATGCGCTCGGCAAGGAAGCGCGCGTGGCGCACGTCGATCAGCCGGTCGCCCATGCGGTGCAGGATCAGCGTCGGCACGCGGAGCTCGCCGAGCTCCGCGCGGACGTCGAACGCGGTCAGCGCGCGGGCCACGCGGCGCGCCTCGCCCGGGCTCGACGACAGCCGCTCGAGGCGGCCGAGCCAGGCGCGCAGGCGCGGGTCGTCGGCCCGCGTCGGCGCGAGGTCGTCGAGCAGCGCACCGCTGCCCCAGCGCTCGATCATGCGCTCGAACGCCTCCGAGCGCTCGCGCGCGTCGCCGGCCCAGTCGGGGCCGGGCGCCGAGGCCGACTGCGCCATCGCGGCGTAGAGCACCAGTGCGCGGACGCGCTCGGGGCGCTCCGCCGCGACCTTGATCGCCAGGGGGCCGCCCGTGAGATAGCCGAACAGCACCGCGCACTCGGTGCCCACGGCGTCGAGCACCGCGATGACGTCGTCGACCTCCGCCGCCAGCGTGGCGGACCCGTCGAGCGGATCCGAGAGCCCGCTGCCGCGGCGGTCCATGAGGATCACGCGCGCGAAGGTCGCGAGCCGCTCGAAGAACCCGGCCATCCCCGGGTCCTCCAGCACGTGCTCGACGTGCGAGATGATGCCGGGCAGGAACAGGATGTCGGTCGGTCCTTCGCCGACGGCGGTCCAGGCGAGCGTGGTCTCGCCGTTCTCGGCATAGCGGGTCTGCGTCGGCACGTGCACCAAGTATCCGACACGCTCGCGGGCGGGTAGGTTGGCGCCCGATGACCGAGCTTCCGAAGCGATTTCGCGCGCTGCTCGCGGAGCGCGACGGCGACGACGTCCGCCGCGAGCTGCGCGAGCTGTCGGCCGACGATCTGCCCGACGGCGACGTGACCGTGCGCGTGGCGTGGTCGAGCGTGAACTACAAGGACGCGCTCGCCGTCAGCCCGAAGGGCCGCGTCGCGAAGGCGTATCCGCTCGTGCCCGGCATCGACCTCGCGGGCGAGGTGATCGCCGGCGACGGCGGCGACCTCGGACCCGGCGCGCAGGTGCTGGTGCACGGCCACGACCTCGGCGTCGCGCACCACGGCGGCTTCGCCGAGGTCGCGCGCGTGCCGGCCGACTGGGTCGTGCCGCTGCCCGAGGGCCTGAGCGCGCGCGACGCGATGGCGCTCGGCACGGCGGGGTACACCGCCGCCCTGTCGGTGGTGCGGCTGGAGGACAACGGGCTCACCAGGGACGACGGGCCGGTGCTGGTGCTCGGCGCGACCGGCGGCGTCGGCTCGACCGCGGTCTCGATCCTGGCCGGCCGCGGCTACGAGGTGCACGCGGCGACGGGCAAGGCGGACGAGGCCGACTTCCTGCGCTCGTTGGGCGCGAGCGAGATCCTCTCGCGCGAGGAGACGTCGGCGGAGCCGGAGCGCCCGATGGAGAAGACGCGCTGGGCGGGCGTCGTCGACCCGGTCGGCGGCGCGGCGACAGCCTACGCGCTGCGCACCACGCGCTACGGCGGCGCGGTCGCGCTGAGCGGCCTGACCGGCGGCACCGACGTGCGGACGACGGTGTTCCCGTTCATCCTGCGCGGCGCGTCGCTGCTCGGCATCGACTCGGTCGCCACGCCGCCCGCCGTGCGCCGCGAGGTCTGGACACGTCTCGCCGGCGACCTGCGCCCCAAGGCGCTCGAGGACCAGATCACGCGCGAGATCTCACTCGACGACCTCGACCCGTTCCTGGACGAGGTGCTCGCCGGGCGGGCGCGCGGCCGCACGGTCGTCCGCGTCGGCGGATAGCCCCCGGGGCGGGTCGAGCACCTCGGCGCGGCTGTAGTGGCCGACCGCGTCGAACCAGCGCTTGGCGTGCAACCCCGCGCGCAGGTCGCACTCGGCGACGACCATCCCCTCGCGGCCGCGCAGCGGGCCCGCGATCACCTCGCCCCACGTGGGCTCGACGATCGCCGCGCCGCCGTCGCCGAACACGTCCTTGCCCGCGGGCAGCGCGACCGGAAAGTCGTCCGGGAACGCGCCCGCGGGGATGTACTGCGGTACGGAGACGACGTAGGCGCCGGACTCGATCGCGATGTGGCGCATGCTCGCGAGCCAGCCGTCTGAGTCGTCCGCCGTGGGCGCGACCCAGATCTGCACACCCTGGCGGTAGAGCGCGTACCGGGCGAGCGGCATGCGGTTCTCCCAGCAGATGAGGCCGCCGACGCGGCCGATCCCCTCGAGGGCGCTCACGCGCAGGTCGTCACCGGCGCCGAAGCCGTGGAACACGCGCTCCTGCATGGTCGGCATGAGCTTGCGGTGGCGGTGCAGCACGCCGGCCGGCCCGAGCGTGAGCATCGTGTTGTAGAGCGTCCCCGGGCGCTCGTCCTCGCGCTCGTTGACGCCGATCACGCAGTGCATGTCGTGCTGGCGGCAGGCGGCGACCAGCCGCGCGACGAGCGGACCGCCCACGTCGACGCTCGACGCCCACATGCGCTCCCAGAGCGCGTCCCAGCCGCCGAACGCGGGCGCGGAGCGGGCCCACGCGTTCGAGGGGTACAGCGACACGAACGCCTCGGGGAGCACCGCCAGCCGCACCCCGTCGGCGGCGGCCTCCGCCAGCAGGCCGACCGCCTTATCGACGGTCGCCTCGGCGTCCAGGATCACGGGCGTCGCCTGGATCGCGGCGACGCGGACGGTCTCGAACGAGGTCACGCGTCGACCCTATCCGCGCCGGCGCTTCGCGCGCGGCTGAGGCGGCTCAGTGCGCGTGGTGCTGATGCACTACCGCGTGCCCGCGCCCGCGGGCGAGCAGCCAGCGGTTGACCGGATAGGCGACGACGCCGGTGATGAGCAGCGCGACGGCGAGCGCGCCCCAGAAGCCGGGATCGGTCGCGCCGAGTTCCATCGCGCCCGGCATCAGCAGCATGATCGCGTTGTCGACGACCTCCATGACAGCGATGCTCGCCGTGTCCGACGCGAGCGCGACCGAGACGACCGCGGTCAGCGCCATGCCCGACCGCAGCAGCGGCACGCTCGTCAGCGAGTAGCCGAACAGGAACGCCAGCGCGACCGCGAGCGCGACCGTCGCGAGGTCCGACCATCCGAGCGCGGTGCCGATCACCATTCCCAGGACCTCGCCGCTGGCGCAGCCGGTGAGGCAGTGGACCGTCGCGCTGAGCGCGAGGCGGTTGAGGCCGGCGGGCGGCTGGACTTCGGCGGCGCGCTCCATGCGTTACCGTGCCGCGTACCCCATAGGGGTATTAAGCGGGATCGACGATCCGCGCGCTCCCCGGGTCGAACAGCAGGTGCACCGCGCTCCCGCGGCGGAGGCCGAGGCGCTCGGCGTCGGCCGCGCCGCACTCGGCGACGAGCTCGCCCACCCGCACGCGGACGCGGTCGCCCGCGGGCTCCACCGCCGCCACGACGCCCGCGATCGCGTTGACGCCGTTCGCCGCAGGCGGCTCGAGTGCGACCTCGAGCTCCCAGGGGTACACGGCCACGCCGACGCGCCCGTCCCCCGCGTCGGCCGAGCGGACCGTCGCCCCGCCATCGAGGCGCACCTCCGCCCCGCCGGCCGGCAACGGGCGCGCGTCGCCCGCGAGCACGTTGCCGCCGGTGAAGCTAGCGACGAACGCGTCGCGCGGGTGGCGCACGAGCTCGGCCGCCGGCGCGAGCTGGCGCAGTCGGCCGTCGACGAGCACTCCAATGCGGTCCGCCAGCGCCGTCGCGTCGCCGAAGTCGTGGGTGACGACGATCGTGGGCAGCCGGAGCCGGCCGAGCACGTCCTGCAGGTGCGCGCGCACGCTCGCGCGCGTGTGCGCGTCGAGCGCCGCCAGCGGCTCGTCGAGCAGCAGCACGCCAGGATCGCGCGCGAGCGCGCGCGCGAGGGCGACGCGCTGGCGCTCGCCGCCCGAGAGCCGCGCCGGGCGCTCGCCGGCGAGGTGGGCGATGCCGAGGCGCTCGAGCAGCTCGCCGGCGCGGGCGGTGCCGCCGAAGCCGACGTTCGCGCGCACGGTCATGTGCGGGAACAGCGCGTACTCCTGGAAGACGAGCCCGACCGACCGCGCCTCGGGCGGGCGGTCGACCCGCCGGGCCGCGTCGAACCAGACCTCCGAGCCGAGCGCGATACGCCCGCGATCCGGCGGGCGCAGGCCGGCGATCGCGCGCAGGACCGTGGTCTTGCCCGCGCCGGACGGCCCGACCAGCGCGACGGTCTCGGCGCCGACGCTCAGGCGGACGTCGAGCTCGTAGGAGCGAAGGGCGGAGGCGATGTCGAGCTCGAGCGTCGCCACGACGACAGCAGTTTGTAGGAGAGCAGCACCGAGCCGCTGAGCACGACGAGCAGGATGCCGATCGACAGTGCGACGTCGAAGCTCGCGTCGAGTTGCTCGTAGATCGCGAGGGTGAGCGTCTGCGTCTCGCCACGCACGTTGCCCGCGAAGACGATCGTCGCCCCGAACTCGCCCACGCCGCGTGCGAACGCGAGCACCCACCCGGCGAGCAGGCCGGCCGCGGCGAGCGGCAGCGAGATCCGCGCGAAGGTGCGCGCCGGCGAGGCGCCGAGCGTCCGCGCGGCGTCGACGTACGCCCGGTCGACGCCCTCGAAGGCGGCGATCGCCTGGCGCACGTAGAACGGCGAGGCGACGAACGCGACCGCGAGCACCACCGCCCACTCGCTGAACGGGAGCACGATGCCGGCGTCGCCGAGCGGGCCGCCGAGCAGGCCGCCGGCGCCGAACGCCGCCAGCAATCCGATCCCGGCGACGGCGGGCGGCAGTACCAGCGGGAGCTCCACGAGCGTGATCGCCAGCGTGCGGCCGGGGAACGCGCGGGTGGCGAGCAGGTACGCGACCGGCGTGCCGACCACCAGGATCAGCACGTTCGCGATCGCATTCGTGCGCGCGGTCACCGCGATCGCGTCGCGCACGGCCGGGTCGCCGAGCAACGATGGCACGTCGCCGATCGGGACCTCGGTGAACAGGGCCAGCAGCGGCAGCGCGAGGAACGTCATCGCGAGGCCGGTAGCGAGTGCGAGGCTCCCGGCGAACGCGGCCGTCCCCGCGCCCGCTCGCGGCGGTTGCATGACCGAGCGCGCCTCACCCACGTGGCGGCAGCCCGAAGCCGAAGCTGCGCAGGATCCGCCGCCCGCGTTCGGACCGCACGCGCGCGATGAAGCGCTGGGCCCCGCGGCTGTCGGCGCCGGCGCGTTGCACCGCGCACATCAGGTAGCGCACGGGGGGCTGGAACCGCGCGGGCAGGCGGACAAGGCCCAGCCGGGAGCGCGCGGCGCGCCCGTCGGTCGCATACGCGAAGCCGGCGTCCGCCGAGCCGAGCGCGACCTTCGACACGACGCTGTTGACGTTCGGCTCCTGGCTGACCGTGTTCGTGCGCAGGATCGACGCGAGCCCCATCCGGCGCAGGAGCCGGCGGGTGTAGGCGCCGACCGGCACCCGGGCGCTTCCGACCGCGATCCGGTGGCGGCCGCGGCGCAGGTCGTACGCCGATCGCAGGCGCGCCCGGTTGGGGCGCGGCGTGATCATCACGAGCACGTTCGTGGCGAAGGTGACCGGCCGCGAGCAGCGGCCCGCGCGGAACAGCGCACGCCCCTCGGCCGCGCTCGCGGCGGCGAACACGTCGGCGGGAGCGCCGCGCTCGATCTGCAGCTGCAGCTGGTTGGAGCCGGCGAAGTTGTAGGTCGGCGAGCGGTCGATGCGGGGGAAGGCGCCCCTGAGCGAGGCCGCCGCGTAGACCGTGAGCGCGTGCGCGGCGGCCGGCGCGCAGAGCCCGAGCACCGCAGCGAGCACGAGCACCGCGCCCGCATGCCTAGTCTTTGCCTTGGCAGGCACGCGCCTAAGCATCTCCTAGGCAGCGACGTCGCGTCAAGGCTAGGATCGGTCGCGATGCGGCCCCCGCTCGCGCTGATGTGCCTCCTCGCCGCCGTGGCGCTCGGCGCGTGCGGCGAGCGCTCCGGGGCGAGCGAGGCGCCGGCGCCGCGGGCCGCTGCCGAGGCCGCGCGCCCGGCGCTCGCCGCGGGCCCGCGCCGGCCGGGCGAGATCGTCCTGGTCGGCGAGGCGTCGCCGGCCACGCACGGACCGTACGCGTTCGACGGGCGCTACTCGGTGCGCTTCGAGCAGCTCGCGCCGGAGGATCCGGACCTCGACTTCACGGCCCAGACAGCCTTCGTCGCCGCCGCCAACCGCGCGGCCGGCGTGACCGGTCCGGCCAGCGTGCGGCTGTTCCGAGCGGCGGCGCGCACCGGGCGGCGCAGCGTCGTCCTGCGCGGGCGCCTCCACGTCGACGTGACGTTCGGCGATTTCCCGTACGCGATCCGCTTCACGCCGACCGACCCGCGGTAGGGTGGCTGCGCGGGCGATGGAAGACCTGATCCGCATCGGCGCGGCGGCGAGTGCGCTCGGCGTGAGCGTCGACACCCTGCGCCGCTGGGAGCGCGACGGCCGGGTGGCGTTCGAGCGGCGCAGCGGGCAGCGCTTCGTCCACGCCGCCGAGCTCACGCGCCTGCTGACCGAGCGCGCCGGCACGGGGCGATCGAGCGCCCGCAACCGGCTCACCGGCACGGTGATCTCGGTGACCCGCGACAAGGTCATGGCGCAGGTCGAGATCGCCTGCGGCAGCCAGCGCATCGTGTCGCTGATGTCGCGCGAGAGCGCCGACCAGCTCGAGCTCCAGCCCGGCGTCACCGCCACGGCGGTCATCAAGGCGACCACCGTCATCGTCGAGCGGCCCGCGCCGTAGCATCCGCGCCATGTCCGTCAACGAGAAGGTCACCCGCGAGAGCGCCGCCGGGCTGCTCGTGCGCGACGTCATGGTCCGCCGCCCCAAGACGCTGCCGGCGCAGGCCTCGGTCGCCGAGCTGCGCGCCCACTTCGAGAACCCGCGCGTGCGCACGGCCCTGCTCGCCGACGGGGGGCGCTTCGCCGGCGCGATCGCGCCCGAGGAGCTGCCGGCCGGCGCGGCCGGCTCGGAGCCGGCGAGGGCCCACGCGCGCACGGACGTGCCGACCGTCGGGCCCGACGCCACGATGGCCGACGCCATCGCGCTGCTCGACAGCCGCGGCGACAACCGCCTCATCGTGCTCGACGCGGACGGCGAGACCATTGCCGGGCTGCTCTGCCTCGACCAGCCGGGCACCGGTTTCTGCACCGACCGCGGCCACCAGGAGGACGCGCCGTGAAGATCAGCGCGCGCAACCAGCTCTCCGGCACCGTCACGAACATCAGCGAGGGCGCCGCGATCGCCAACGTCGAGCTCGACGTCGGCGGTCAGCGCGTCGTGGCGTCCATCACCGTCGAGGCCGTGCGCGAGCTGAACCTGCGCGAGGGCGCGCCGGTCACCGCGATCGTCAAGGCGTCGGACGTGATGCTGGCGACGGCGGACTGAACGGGCGGCGGGCGCGCCGCCCGCGGCCGGTCAGGGCCAGACGGTGACGCTCGTCTCGTCCGCGAGGACGAACGTCAGCGAGTCGGTCTGCCACGCGCTCCGGGCGAGGTGCTTCAGCTCCGCGGCGAGGAGCGCCAGCGTGTGGGTGCGCTGGGACATGCGCGGGCCGAGGAAGCGCGCGACCTCCTCCGGCGTGCCGCTGAAGATGGGCGCGTCGCGCTCCTGCCCCGCCGTGGGCGGAGCCTGCGAATGCAGGTCGGGGCGGGCGTAGACGTCCATGACGGTTATGTCGGCAGCTCTCACGTGTTCCTTGAGCGTCCGCACATGCGCGTGCGGACCTTTCGGCCCGAGAACGATGACGGCCCGCCGGAGCGGGCCGTCCGCGAACAGACGGGTCTGGCCGCAGCCTAGAGCGTCGTGACGTTGACGGCCTTGGGGCCCTTGTCCCCGGCCTCGGCGTCGTAGCTGACGCGCGCGCCCTCGGCGAGGCTCTTGAAGCCCTGGGCGTTGATGCCGGTGTGGTGCACGAACAGGTCCTTGCCCTGGTCGTCCGGCGTGATGAAGCCGTAGCCCTTCTCGTCGTTGAACCACTTCACGGTTCCGGTTGCCATTCGTGTCCCTCCTGGGATGTTCTGGTGCTGCGATCGCGGAGGGTGCGCTTAGAGGCAACGACGCGGACGCTGGCACAACTTGACCGGGGACGTCCCCCGGCTCTCTGACGCGCGTAGTGTAGCGGCGCGCCCGGCCGGTTGGCGAATGCGGCCGCCTCACTCCCGCGGCGCGGCGCCCGGCGGCTGGGGCACGCCGTGCCGCGCCACCACACGGTCGTAGTTCAGCCGCAGCAGCGCGACGACGTCGCGGACGTCGGCCTCGGTCGCGATCCGCCGCGCGGCCGGCCCCGCCTTTCCCGGGAACACGGGGTGGTGGGTGATCCGGCGCGCCGCGAACAGCTCCGCCCAGACGTCCTTGGGGAACGAGAAGTGCGCGGCGTGGTCGCCGTGCAGATGCCCGATCTGGCGGCGACCGACTGTGAACGCGTGCTCGCCGCGGCTGCCGGGACCGGCGGTGACGCCCGGCCACGACGTGACCTCCTCGGTTATCCGGCGGTTCGCGTGGTGTGCTGCGCCCATGGTGTCTTCCTCGGCTGGCATGCGGGTCGGGTCGCTGCATCGTCCCGCGCGGCGCGGCGGGTTTCGATCCGCAATTCGACGTAGGCCGTCGGACGTAGGCGCGCCGGCGCCGCGAACCCGTCTGCGCTCGAGCTGGTGCTAGGCGCAGTCGCCGCGGCCCGGTGCACCTCGTCCCGGTGCTACGGCGACATCATCTGGTTCATCGCGCCGCCATCCCGCCTTGGACCCCGTGGGGGATCGTGAGCCCTGGAACGCGCTCTCCGCACGCCAGTACGCGGTACCGACGGCACGGAGGCCGGCGGGAGACGGCCGGGTGGGTCACTTGGTCCCGATGCCGATGTGAACCGCGTTCGTGATGACCGCTCGCCCGTTCACCCCGGTGCGTTCGCGGAGCATGCCGTCGAGGACCTCGCGCAGCGTCGCCTGCTGCTCGCCCGAGAGGTCCCCGACGATCATCTCCGCGATCGGGTTTCCGTCGTAGACCCAGTCCCGCATCTCCTGTCCGGAGGCGAATGCCGGCCGCTCGGCCGTCCGCTCGACGCGGGGATCGCGGAGTTCGGGCGACGCGTGGCATCGCGAGGTCGCTGAGTCGTAGACCACAAGCAAGGCTGAGCGCCGCCTCTATCGATGGCGAATAGTTAGGCTGGCTCCGCTCGAGTTGAGCCCTGGCGCCGTCAGATGCCCACGCCCGCCGACACAGCCGTGACGCATGAAGCGCTCAGGGCTGGCTGGGAGGCCCTCGCCGCCACCGACTGGGAGCGGGCACGCGCGAGCTTCGACGCGGCGGTGGAGAGGGAGCCGAGCGCCGAGGCGCTTGAGGGACGGAGCCACGCCGCCTGGTGGCTCGACGACGCCGAGACGATGTTCGAGACGCGCGAGCGCGCCTATCGGCT
>DATAAR010000063.1:0-20437 GCA_036259975.1 Solirubrobacteraceae bacterium
CCGCTCGCGCGTCGTCACGCTGGGCGACCGCCGCCTCGGCCGCCTCCGTCGCCGCGCTCGCCCGCGCCCGCAGCGCGCCGGCCTCCTCGCGGTGCGCCCGGGCCGCCCGGTCGCGCTCGCCGCGCACGCGCTCGAGCTCCCGGCGGGCCTCGCCGAGCTCGCGCTCGAGCGCCTCGGTCCGCCGCTCGGCGTGAGCGATGAGCCGCGGCGCGCCCGCCGCAGAGGCGCGCGAGGAGCGCGGGGCGGTCCGCGCGTTGTGGCGCCGGTCGCCCGGGAGCGCCGGCGGCGGCAACTCGACGGCCACGGTCGGCGCGACCGAAAGCTCGGCGGCATCGAGCTCGACGGGCTCACCGTCCCACTCGAAGGCGGCGATCCAGGGTTCGCCCTCGTCCGCCGCCCACGGCTTGTGCTCGAGCACCGCGAGCAGCCGGCGCCGCTCGTCGCCCTGCCAGACCACGAGCGCCGGGCGCATGAAGCGGTGGCCGCGCAGCCCGTACCACCGGCCGGTGACCTCGAGGCGCCCAGGGGCGGCCCACTCGAAGCGCTCGGCTTCGAATGCGACCGCGGAGGGCGCCTCGGGCGCCAGGACGTCGTTGAACACCATTCGAATCCGTGCCCCTACCCGTTCTCGCCCGCGCCGGCACCCGGCCGGGGCGGGCGCAGCCGACGGGCACGTGCCACCTATTCTGCTGCATGTGGCCGGTACGGAGCCAGACGTGACCCCCGAGCCCGCGGCGCAGTGGCGAGACCCGCGGCTGAGCCACCTGCAGCAGATCACCGACGCGGCGCTGGCGCACCTGGCCCTCGACGACCTTCTCGCCGCGCTGCTCGACCGGCTCACGCAGGCGCTCGACACCGACACGGCGGCGGTCCTGCTCCTCGACGACGAGGGGCAGATGCTCCATGCGCGCGCCGCCAAGGGGATCGAGGAGGAGGTCGAGCAGGGCGTCCGCATCCCCGTCGGCCGTGGTTTCGCCGGGCGCATCGTCGCCGAGCGCCGGGCGGTCGCCATCCCCGACGTCGACCACGCGGACATCCTCAACCCCATCCTGCGCCAGAAGGGCATCCGCTCGCTGCTCGGCGTCCCCCTGCTCGTCGACGGCCGCCCGATCGGCGTGGTCCACGTCGGCACGCTGACGCCCCGCCTGTTCGACGAGGACGATCGCGACCTCCTCCAGCTCGCCGCCGACCGCGCCGCGCTCGCCATCGATCACGCGCGCGTCTACGAGCTCGAGCGCGCGGCGCGCGCGGCCGCCGAGGCCGCCGTGCACAGGCTGCAGTCCGTGCAGCGGGTGACCGACGCGACGCTGGCGTACCTATCGCTCGAGGAGCTCCTCGCCGAGCTGCTCGACCGCATGACCGAGATCCTGTCGGCCGACACGGCGGCGATCCTCATGCTCGACGACGAGGGACAGATGCTCCATGCGCGCGCCGCCAAGGGGATCGAGGAGGAGGTCGAGCAGGGCGTCCGCATCCCCGTCGGCCGCGGCTTCGCCGGGCGCATCGCCGCCGAGCGCCGCCCCGTGACCATCCCCGACGTCGACCACGCGGACATCCTCAACCCCATCCTCCGCCAGAAGGGCATCCGCTCGCTGCTCGGCGTCCCGCTGTTCGTGGAGGGCCGCGTCATCGGAGTGCTGCACGTCGGCACGCTCCGGCACCGCGAGTTCACGCCGGCCGATCGCGACCTCCTCCAGCTCGCCGCCGACCGCGCCGCGCTCGCCATCGAGCACGCGCGCCTGTACGAGCAGCGCCGGGTGACGGAATCGGTCCAGCGCAGCCTGCTCCCCGACCGGCTCGAGCGGATCCCTGGCCTCGAGGTCGCCGCGCGCTACCTGCCCGCGGCGAGCGCCACCGGCCTCGGCGGCGACTGGTACGACGTGTTCCCCGTCGGCGGCGGGCGCGTCGGCGTCGCGATCGGCGACGTCGTCGGCCGGGGCCTGCCGGCCGCGACGCTCATGGCGCAGCTCCGCACCGCGCTGCGGGTGTACGCCTTCGACGGCCACGGGCCGGCCGAGGTCCTCGAGCGCGTCAACCGCATGCTCGCCCATGTGGCGCCGGCGACCATGACGACCGCGGCGTACCTGGTCCTCGATCCCGAGGACGAGTCGGTGACGATGGGCTGCGCCGGCCACCCGCCGCCGCTCGTGGTCGATCCCGCGCGTCACGCCCACTACCTCCCCGCCTGTGGCGTGGCGCTCGGCGTCTCGCGCGCGACGCGCTATGTCGAGGAGCGGTTCGACGTGCCGGTCGGCTCGACGCTGCTGCTCTACACCGACGGCGTCGTGGAGGTCCGCGGGGAGTCGCTCGACGCCGGGCTCGATCGGCTGCGCGCGCTGGCAGAGCGCCACGACGGCGTGGAGGAGCTCTGCGACGCCATCGTCGCCGAGATGGTCGGCGGCGGAAGCCCCGCGGACGACGTCGCCATGCTCGCCGCCCGGCCGGTCGCGTTCGGCGAGCGGCTCATCACGCGCTGGCCCGCCCAGGCCGATGCGCTCGCCGGGCTGCGTCACATCCTCCGTCGCTGGCTGCGCCACCACGGGGCGACCGACGACGAGACCTACGACATCACCGTCGCCGCGCAGGAGGCGTGCGCGAACGCCGTCGAGCACGCGTACGCGCCGGGGCCCGAGGCCTTCGAGGTCGAGGCCGTGCACGCCGGCGGCGCCGTCCAGGTGACCGTGCGCGACCGCGGGCAGTGGCGACGGGCACGCGGAACGCACCGCGGCCGCGGGATGCCCATGATGGAGGCGCTCATGGAAAGCGTGCACGTGCAGCACACCTCCGACGGCACCGCGGTGGTCCTGCGGCGCACGCTCGGCGGAGGGTCGCCGCGGTGACGACGACCCTGGCCCGGGTGGTCGAGGAGTGGCACGACGAGGTGCCGGTGGCGCGCGTCGAGGGCGAGGTCGACGCGTCGAACGTCCAGGAGATGGGCGACCGGCTGCGGTCGCTCCTCACGAACCGCTCGCTTGCGCTGGTGGTCGACCTCACGGCGACGACGTATCTCGACAGCGCCGGCCTCAACCTGCTGTTCGCGCTCGGCGAGGAGCTGCGCGGCCGCCAGCAGCGTCTCTCGCTCGTCGTCGCGGAGGGCTCGCCGATCATCCGCATGGTGGCGCTGGTGGGACTCGACAAGGCCGTGCCCGTGCATGCCACGCTCGCCGAGGCGCTCGCCCACGCCGGCGAGGTGCCGGAGTGAGCGGCGCCGCCGCCTCGCCCCACGCCGCCGCCACGCGCGTCGGCGCCGAGGTCCTCGCCGACGGCGGCACCGCGCTGGACGCGGCGGTCGCGATCAATGCGATGCTCACCGTCGTCTACCCGCACATGTGCGGCATCGGCGGCGACCTGTTCCTGCTCTACCGCGACGCGTCCGACGGCCGCGTCTGGTGCCTGAACGGCACCGGGCCGGCGCCGCGGCTGGCCACGCGCGAGGCCTACCGCGCCCGCGGGCTGGACGAGATCCCGGCCCGCGGCGCGCTGTCGGTGACCGTTCCCGGCGCCGTCGCGTCCTGGGCCGAGGCGCTCGGGCGCTTCGGCAGCCGGCCGCTCGGGGAGCTGCTCGAGCCGGCGGCCCGCGCCGCCGAGGGCGGGATCGAGGTCACTGCCGGGATCGCCCGCTGGATCGACGACAACGCGGCCGACCTCGCCGCCGACCCGCTCCTGCGCGAGCGCTACCTCGACGCGGGCCGGGCCCCCGCGCCGGGCACGACGCTGGCCCAGCCCGAGGTCGCCGCCGCGCTGCGGCGGCTCATCGACGCGGGCGCCGCGGACCTCTACCGGGGCGAGCTCGCGCATGAGATCGACGCGGGCGTGCGCGAGGCCGGGGGCCTCCTGCGCGCCGAGGACCTCGCCGCCTTCTCGCCGGAATGGGTCGAGCCGCTGCGCCACGCGTACCGCGGGCTCGAGGTCGTCACCACGCCGCCGAACAGCCAGGGCATCACCGCGCTGATGATGCTCAACGCGCTGACGGTGCTCGAGCCGGGCGCGCCGGGCACCGCGGCGTTCGTCGAGGCGCTCGTGCGCGCGAAGCGCTTCGCGTTCGCCGAGCGCGACGCCCACGTCGCCGACCCGCGGTTCGTGGACGTGCCGGTGGACCGCCTGCTCTCGACGGATCTGGCCCGCGAGGCGCTGCTGGGCAGCGGCGACGCGGCCCCCGCGCGCTCGAGCGCCGGCGACACCGTGTACCTGTGCGCGGTCGACGCCGCCGGCAACGCGTGCTCGTTGATCGAGAGCACCTACTACGCCTTCGGCTCGTGCTTCGTGCCCCGCTCGAGCGGCGTGCTGCTGCACAACCGGGGCCACTTCTTCTCGCTCGACGCGGACCACCTCAACCGGCTCGAGCCGGGCAAGCGGACGCTGCACACGCTCATGGCGAGCATGGCGTTCCGCGACGGCGGCCTGCGCCTGGTGTTCGGCACGATGGGCGCCGACGGCCAGGCCCAGACCACCGTGCAGGTGCTCGAGCGCTGGCTCGCCGGCGCCGGGCCGCAGGAGGCGGTGTCCGCCCCGCGGATCCTGCACGGGCGCTTCGCCGCCGAGGACGACCCGGAGGAGCTGACGGTCGAGGCGACGATGGGCGCCAAGGTGATCGAGGAGCTGGAGCGCCGCGGGCTCGCCCCGCGTGTCGCCGCCGAGCACGAGGAGCGCCTCGGGCACGCGCACGCCATCGAGCTGCGCTCGGACGGGACGCTCGCGGCCGGCGCGGACCCGCGCAGCGACGGCGCCGCGATCGTCCTGGAGTAGCCGCGCGGCACCGTCCGCCGGTCTCTGGCGATCGGCATTTGGCGGCGGTTCGGCGACGCGGCCGGGTTCGGCAAGGCGGTCGCGAGAACCTGGCGAGTCCGTGCCGCCTGCGAGCAAATGCGGTAGTCCGCGGCCCCGCCGGTCATCACGAACACGCCGTTCTTGGCCAGCGCGCGACAGACGCGCGGCATGGGGTGAGTGATACCGCGCAACGTCGAACCGGCTGCGGTGAACCGCGGATGCCTCGCGCTCCTCAGTGCTCGGCGAGGGTTGTCGAGGTGGGCCGCTCGGCGAGCGCTCGGGCGCGCGCCATCGCATCCTCGAAGCCGAGGTCGCGGCCGCGTTCCCATGCCCCGGCCAGCGCGTCGTGCTCGAGCGCGGCCCTGACGGCGGCGACGCCGCGCTCGCGCACGATGCGCTCGTACGGCGGCGCCGCCACGCCGAGCGGCTCGCGCATCCGCCGGGCCGGGCCGAGCAGCTCCGCTGGCGGCGTCCCGCCGGCACAGAGACCCATACGCACGTCGCATCCCGGGAACATGGCGGCCGCCTCGATGTCCCCGGAGCGCGGGCGAAACGCGAAACGCCGTCCGGGGACGTAAGCAGTATGCCGTTGCCTCCCCCACCCCCCGTCGCGGCCTGGCGACACCGCGACGCCCGAGACGGCTTCGAGGTCGTCTTCCTGCAAACCGCCGGCGACGGCCTCCGCGCCGACGGCGTCACCACCGCCGTCGAGGACGGTGTGGCCTGGGTGGTGCGCTACGGCATCGATCTCGCGCCGGACGGAACCACCCGCAGCGCGCATGTCGAAGGGCGGTCGGCAGCGGGCAGCCACCAGCTCGATCTCGAGACCCGCGGAGCCGGCCACTGGCGCGTCAACGGCGCCCCGGCCCCTGAGCTCGACGGCTGCCTGGACGTCGATCTCGAGTCCTCCGCGGTGACCAACGCCTTCCCGGTCCGCCGCCTGCGGCTCGAGGTCGGTCACGAGTGCGACGCGCCGGGGGCATACGTTCGCGCCCTTGATCTGCGCGTCGAGCGGCTCGAGCAGCGCTATGCGCGTCTCCCTGACGACCGCAACAGAAGCCGCTACCGGTACAGCGCGCCCCGATTCGAGTTCGAGTGCGAGCTCGTCTACGACGAGCACGGCCTCGTCCTCGACTACCCGGGCATCGCCGCTCGCGTCGGCTGATCGGCGAGTCGCGTCACCGCGCCGCGGCTGCGCCGATCCAGGCGCCGCAGGCCGAGCTCGTCGGCGAGCGCCAGGGCTCGCTCGAACTCGGAGCGGTAGAGGTGACGGTCGATCTCGGGGAACTCGCCGGTCCGCCCGGCGGGGTAGTACTGCGCCATCACGTCGACGTACGTGTCCGGGCCGAGCTCCTCGGCGATCCAGCGGAGGATCGCCTCGGTCTCGTCCACCAGCCCCGGCATCACGAGGTGCCGTACCAACAGGCCGCGACGGGCCAGGCCATCGTCGTCGAGGACGAGCTCGCCGACCTGGCGGTGCATCTCCTTGACGGTGCGGCGCGCCACCTCGGCGTAGTCGCGCTTGGCGAGATAGCGCCGCGACACCTCGCTGGACCACAGCTTGAAGTCGGGCATGTAGACGTCGACGACCCCGTCCAGCAGCGCGAGGCTGTCGAGGCTGTCGTACGAGCTGGTGTTGTAGACGATCGGCAGCCGCAGACCGCGCGCGATCGCCGGCGGCAGCGCCTCGAGGATCTGCGGCACGACGTGCTCGGGCGTGACCCAGTTGATGTTGTGGCAGCGAAGCCCCTGCAGCTCCAGCATCATCGACGCCAGCCGCGGTGCGCTCACGCGCTCGCCTCGCAGCTTCCACGAGATGTCGTGGTTCTGGCAGAAGACGCAGCGCAGGTTGCAGCCGCTGAAGAAGATCGTGCCCGATCCGCGCCACCCGCGCAGACAGTTCTCCTCGCCGAAGTGCGGGAAGTAGGAGGCGACCACCGCCTGGCGACCGACCTTGCACAGGCCCGCCACGTCGGCGAGCCGGTCGACCTTGCACAGGCGCGGGCACACCACGCAGCGGCCGTCGAGCAGCCCCAGGGCGCGCCCGACGCGCTCGCCGAGCTCGCCGGAGCGGTACAGCGCGAGGTAGGACGGCTCCCAGTCGCTCATCACCGGTCGCGTCCCAGCCTAACCCGCTCCGCGGCGCGCTGCGCCGAGCGCCGCACGAGTGGCACCCAGCGGTCCGCGACGGCGTCGCGCCGTCCGCCGTGTTGCCGGCCACGTCTCCATCTGCCACCGTGCGTGGCGACTCGCGCATGTGGGGTTCCGCGCTTGCGGAGGCCGGCCACGCGTGAGCCCGCCACGGCGGCTCATCGGCGCCGCGCGCAGGGGTCGCCTGCTCCTGGTTCGTCGGCGTGTTCCTGTCGTTCGGCTCCCACGCTGGCTGGATTGCGACGCCGCGCCGGTCCGCTCGAACGCCGACGCGAACTTCGCGCGGGTCTGCCGCGAGCACGCGGGGACGCCGAGAAGCACGACGCCCGACCCGCGGACGAACACCACTGCGGAGCGCCGCTGCACGGTCCGGTACGGGTTGCGCGTCTACGTGATGGACGCGTTCGATCACGTCGAGCTCGGGCTCGTTCCGCGCGCGTACAGCATCAACCGCGGTCGGAGGGATCACCCTTCTCAGCGGCCCGAGGTGACGCCGGCCCGATGTCAGGGGGTCATCGCGTCGCGGTATGCGTGCGACGGCTTGCCCTCGACCGCGCTCAGCGCGAGGGCGGCGATCACGCGCTGCAGCTCGGTCCCGTTCAGGCGGATGGTCATCTTGTGTCCCCCGGCCGGGCCGTAGATCGACAGCGCCGTCCTCCCGTCCGGGGCCGGCCGGAGACGGACGCTGTTGCCGTCCATCAGCGCGATGCGCAGTGAGCCATCCGGATGCCGGTCCATCACCGGGATCGTACGCGGGCCGCAGTTCGCCGCCGTCGGCGTCCGAGCGTCGAGGGCGGCGCGCGGGGCGCTCGCGCCGTTCGGGGGCCGACCGGCTGCAACGCGTCGGCTAGCCCGTGATGCGCGCCTCGACGCGCCCGAGCCGGTCGATCTCGGCCGCGACGGCGTCGCCCGGCCCCGCCGGCACGTGACAGACCGAGCCGGCGAGGATCCGGTCGCCCGGCTCCAGCCGCTCGCCGACCGCGCCGAGCAGCCGCGCGGCGGCGCGCACCGTCGCGGCCGGGTCGGCGCGCGCCGGGCCCTCGTCGCGGAGCTGGCCCGAGATCAGCAGGCGCGCCCGCGCGCCGGCCAGGCCGGCCCCGGGCCGGGTCGGGCCGAACGCGACCGCGCGGTGGAACACGTTGGCCGCCACGATCCCCGCCATGCCGTCGGGCGGGCGCGCGACGTCGACGAGCTCGAGCGCGACCGCCAGGCCCGCGATCCGCTCGCCCTCGCCCACCTCGATCGCGACCTCGGTCTCCGCCCGCAGCTCGCGGTCGTCCGCGGAGGAGTACGTGCCACCCGGCTCGAGCAGCGTGGCGGCCGTCAGGTGGCCGATCGCCCGCTCCGTCCCGATCAGCTCCTCGACCTCGGCGATGCCGAGGGCGATCTTCCAGCCCACGCGCCGCGCGCCCGCCTCCAGGGCGGCGCGGCGGGCGGCGAGCTGCGCGCGCGTCGCGGCGACGATGTCGGGATGCGGAGCGACCACCGCCGGCGATCCTAAGAGTCGCTTCGCGCTTATGCCGCTGTTACGCGCGATCGGCCATGGTCTGCGCACCATGCCGCCCATCGATCGAGACGAACACGACCGCCGCGGCCTGACGCGCCGGCGCTTCCTGGAGGGCTCCGCCCTGGTGCCGATCGTGTTCGCGGTCGGGGCGTGCGGCGCCGACGACGAGAGGCCGGCCGCGGGCGGCGGCGACGCCGCGAGCGCAACCACCGAGCCGGCGACCACGAGCGCGCGCACGTCGACCGAGGCGGCCGCCGAGGCCGGGGAGCTGCGGGCCACGCCGAGCTGCGACGACGGCGACGACCCCACGCCCGAGCAGACCGAGGGCCCGTTCTACACGCCCGACACGCCGCGCCGCTCCAACCTCGTGATCGACGGCGTCAGCGGCGCACCGCTGCTGCTCACCGGTGACGTGGTCGACACGCGCTGCCGGCCGGTCCGCGGCGCGCTGCTCGACTTCTGGCAGGCCGACGCGCGCGGGCGGTACGACAACGAGGGCTTCCGCCTGCGCGGGCACCAGTTCGCCGACGCCCGCGGTCGGTTCGGGCTGCGCACGATCGTCCCGGGGCTGTATCCGGGCCGCACCCGCCACATCCACGTCAAGGTCCAGCGCCCGCACGGCCAGGTGCTGACCACGCAGCTCTACTTCCCGGGCGAGCCGCGCAACCGCAGCGACGGCATCTTCGACGACGCGCTGCTGATGGACATCCGCCGGGCCGGCTCGACGCGCCGCGCGCGCTTCCGCTTCGTCCTGGACTGATCGGCGTATCGTCGCGGGCATGAGCGTGCTCGAGACGACAGACACCGCCGCCCCCGTGCTGGTCCGCGCCGACGGACCGGCCGCGCGGATCACCCTCAACCGCCCGGCCCAGCGCAACGCGATGAGCCTCGACGTGCTCGGCCGGCTCACCGAGGCGCTGCGGCGTCTGGGCGAGGACGACGACGTGCGCGCGATCGTGATCGAGGGCGCCGGGCCGGCATTCAGCGCCGGGCACGACTTCCGCGAGATGGTGGGCCGCGACCTCGCCTTCTACCAGCGGCTCTTCGATGCCTGCCAGGAGATGATGGAGGCGGTCCACGCCGTCCCGCAGCCGGTCGTCGCGCGCGTGCACGCCGCCGCTGCCGCCGCGGGCTGTCAGCTCGTCGCCGCCTGCGACCTCGCGGTCGCGGCCGACACGGCGCGCTTCTCCACCCCGGGCGTTCGCAACGGGATCTTCTGCTCGACGCCGATGGTGCCGCTGTCGCGGGCGATCGGTCGCAAGCGCGCGCTCGAGATGCTCCTCACGGGGCTCCCGATCGACGCGGCCACGGCCCTCGACTGGGGGCTCGTCAACCGCGTCGTGCCGGCCGAGGGGCTCGACGTCGCCGTGTCCGAGCTCGTCGACGCGATCGCCGCATCGAGCGGCTTCGTCGTGGGGATCGGCAAGCGCGCGTTCTACGACCAGGTCGACCTCGACGAGCGCCGCGCCTACGACCACATGGGCGCGGTGATGTCGATGAACATGCTCGCCGACGACGCCCAGGAGGGCGTCTGCGCGTTCCTCGAGAAGCGCGGCCCGACCTGGACGGGGCGGTAACGGCCAGCCGGCTGCCCGCGACCGCCGCGCTCGCCGGGCTGCTCAGCGCAGGACCACTCTGGATCCCGGCCGGCGTCGTGCTCGGAGCGGCGGCGTGGCTGCTGCGCTGCCCGGCGCCGGGGCGACCCCGCCTGACCGCGCCGGGCACTCAAGCCGTGCGCCCCGGGTCGGCCGGCTCGCGCGCATCGCCACCCGGCACGAGCACGAAGTCGCACTCGAGCGATGCCCACTCGCCGGCCACGCCGGCCGGCCGCTCGGGGTCGCCGGCGGTGCGCGGCACGATCTCGCGCATCAGCGACGGCTTCACTGCGAAGACGGCGTCGGAGTCGAGGTACTCGCTCGCCGCGTCGAAGACGTGGGTCGTCACGGTCTCGTAGCCCTCGGCGCGCACGATCATGTGGATGTGCGCCGGGCGCCACGGGTGCCGGCCGGTCGCGGCGAGCATGCGCCCGACCGGCCCCTCGTCGGGGATCGGATACGGCACCGGCCGCACCGCGAGGAACGCGTACGAGCCGTCGTCGCGGGTGCGGAACCGGCCGCGCAGGTGGTCCTCGGCACCCTCGGGCTTCTGCACCGCGTACAGGCGGTCGTCGCCGTTCTGCCACACGTCGAGCTCGGCGCCCGCGATGGGCGCGCCGTCGAGGTCGCGGACGTGGCCGTGCACCCACGTCGGCGTCCCGGCCGGCTCGGCGGCGATGCTCGCGCCGTACTCGCGCAGCGGCGCGCCGGGGACGTAGAACGGCCCGAGCACGGTCGACTCGGTCGCGCCCGGCGGGCGCAGGTTCGCGAGCGCGTCGACGAGCATCGACAGCCCGAGCGCGTCGGACCAGAGGATGAACTCCTGGCGGTGCTCGTCCGTTATCGCGCCGGTCGCGGTCAGCGTCGCGATCGCGGCCCGCCACTCGTCCTCGGTCAGGCCCACCTCGGTCGCGAACGCGTGCAGGTGGCGGACGAACGCCTGCATGAGCTCGCGCAGCCGCACGTCCGGCGCCCCGTCGAAGCTCGCCACCACGGCCGCGGTGATGTCGGCCGGCGTCGTGCGCGGCGCCGGCGGGTCCGGTGTGGTCATGCGACGGATGATCGCTGACGCCGGCCGGGACGCCGGGCCGTCTGACATCCTGCCGCGATGCTCCGCGCCGCCCTGCTCGCCGCCGCCGCGTCGCTCGCCGCCGCCCCGCCCGCGCTCGCCGCCCCCGTCGACGTGCCCGGCTCGCTCGGTCGCACGCTCGCCCGCGTCGACGCGCGCACGCCGCTGGCGATCCTGCTTCCCGACACGCTCGAGCTCGACTTCGACGGACGCGTGTACGCGTCGGGGACGGGCGGGCAGCGCGCCTGGTCGTTCGCGCTCGCCGGCGCGCCGAACTGCGGCGGCGCGACCGCGTGCTTCCTGGCGTCGTTCTCGGCCGAGCGCGGCGGCACGCCCGCATTCCGCACGCGCGTGCGCCTGCGCGGCGGCATCCCGGGCTGGTTCAAGCCGCTGAGCTGCGGGGCGTCCTGCTCGCCGCCGGTGCTGCAGTACCGGCGCCGCGGCGTGCTGTACGAGATCTCGGCGAACGTCCCCGACCGCACGAACGCCGGTGCCCGCCGCCGCCTGGTGGCGGCGGCGAACGCGGCGCTCCGCATCGGTCCGCGCTAGTCCTCGACGAAGTACTGCCCGTGGCCCTGGCCGCTCGAGAACCAGCGGCTCGTGACGGTCTTCTTGCGGGTGAAGAACTCGACCGCATCGGGGCCGTGCGCGTGCAGGTCGCCGAGGAACGAGTCCTTCCAGCCCGAGAACGGGAAGAACGCGACGGGCGCGGCGACGCCGATGTTCACGCCCACCATGCCGGCCTCGACGTCGTGGCGGAAGTGGCGGACCGCGGACCCCGACTCGGTGAAGATCGACACCCCGTTGCCGAAGCGGCTCGCGTTGACGATGTCGATTGCCTCATCGAGCGTCTCGGCGCGGACCACGGACAGCACCGGGCCGAAGATCTCCTCGCGAACGAGGTCGGACTCCGGCGCGAGGTCGTCGACGATCGTCGGCCCGACGAACGAGCCGCCGCCGGCGGCGCCCGCGTCGCGGCCGTCGACGACGAGCGTCGCGCCCTCCTGCTCGCCGCGGTCGATGTAGCCGCGGATGCGCTCGCAGGCGCTCTGCGACACGACCGGGCCGACGTCGGTTCGCTCGTCCAGGCCGTCGCCGACCGTCAGCGCCTCCGTCGCCTCGCGCAGCGCAGGCACGACGCGGTCGTGCGCGGCGCCGACCGTCACGAGCACCGAGCCCGCCATGCAGCGCTGGCCGGCCGCGCCGAACGCCGAGCCGATCACGCCGCCGACGGTCTTGTCGACGACCGCGTCGGGCATCACGACCATGTGGTTCTTCGCGCCGCCGAGCGCCTGCACGCGCTTGCCGGCCTTCGCCGCGCGCTCGTAGACGATCTTCGCCACCGGGGCCGAGCCCACGAACGAGACCGCATCGATCCCGGGGTGGTCCAGGATCCCCTCGACCACCTCGCGGCCGCCGTTGACGAGGTTGACGACGCCGGGCGGCAGCCCGAGCCCGTCGAGCTCCTCGAAGGCGATCTGCTGCGTCAGCGGCACCTGCTCGGAGGGCTTGAGCACGAACGTGTTCCCGCACGCGATTGCGAACGGCAAGAACCAGAACGGCACCATCGCGGGGAAGTTGAACGGCACGATCGCGGCGCACACGCCGACGGGCTGGCGGACGGTCTCGCAGTCGACGTTCGTCGCGACGTCCTCGACGATCCGCCCCTGCATCGTGGTCGGGACCGCGCAGGCGCACTCGACCATCTCGATCATCCGCGCCACCTCGGCCCGCGCGTCGGCGATCGTCTTGCCCATCTCGGTCGTGACCGAGCGCGCGAGCTCCTCGCGGCGCGCGTCGAGGCGCTCGCGCAGCGTGAACAGCCGCCGCGCGCGCTCGATGACGGACACCGCGCGCCACTCCGGCAGCGCCGCGCGCGCGGCCTCGACGGCGGCGTCGAGGTCGGCGCTCGACGACAGCGGCACGCGCGCGAGTACCTCGGCGGTCGCGGGGTTCGTGACGTCCAGCGCGTCGTCCGACGACGCGGGCGTCCAGCGGCCGGCGACGTAGTTGTCGAGGAGCCGGGTGCGTGGGGTGACGGTGGTGCTCACGGGGTCTTCACTTCCTCTCGGGTGCTCAGGTAGATGCGCTGGGCGCGCTTGTCCTGCTCGTAGGCGGCGCGCGCCGCGCGCGTGCTGTCGATGCCCGCCACCTCGGCCACCGGCACGTCCCACCACGCCTCGGAGCTGGGCGCGGGGACGAGCGGATCGGTCTCCACGTGGACCACGGTGGTGCGCTCGGAGTCGCGCGCGGCCCGCAGCGCCTCCTCGAGCTCGGCGATCGTCGTGACGCTGCGGACCTCGGCGCCGAGGCTCGCCGCGTTGGCCGCCAGGTCGACGGGCAGCAGGTCGCCGTCGAGTGCGCCGGTCGCCGGGTCGCGATAGCGGTAGCGGGTGCCGAAGCGCTGCGAGCCGACCGACTCCGACAGCGCGCCGATCGAGGCGAAGCCGTGGTTCTGCACGACGACGATCGTGAGCTTCACGCCCTCCTGGACGGCGGTGACGATCTCCTGGGCCATCATCAGATACGAGCCGTCGCCGACCATGACGAACACCTCGCGCTCGGGGTCGGCCATCTTCGCGCCGAGCCCGCCGGCGATCTCGTAGCCCATGCACGAGTAGCCGTACTCGACGTGGTACCCCTTCGGGTCGCGCGTGCGCCACAGCTTGTGCAGTTCGCCGGGCATCGAGCCGGCCGCGCACACCACGACGTCCCGCGGGCCGCTCACGCGGTTGACCGCGCCGATGACCTCGCTCTGGGCCGGCAGCGGACCGTGGCCGAGCGTGTAGGCACGCTCGACCGTCGCGTCCCACTCGGCCGCGAGCGCTCGCGTGCGCTCGGCGAGCTCCGGGTTGGCGGCCCAGCCGTCGAGCGCGCCGCGCAGCGCGTCGAGGCCCGCGCGCGCGTCGGCGACCAGCGCCACCGCCGACTGCTTGTGGGCGTCCACCGGCGCGACGTTGAGGTTCACGAACCGCACGCCGGGCTGGGCGAAGAGCGACCGCGAGGCGGTCGTGAAGTCGCTCCAGCGCGTCCCCACTCCGAGCACGACGTCGGCATCCCGGGCGAGCGCGTTCGCGGCGGTCGTGCCGGTGGCGCCGATCGCCCCGACGGCGTTCGCATGGTCGTAGGGCAGCGAGCCCTTCCCCGCCTGGGTCTCGGCCACCGGGATGCCTGTCGCCTCCGCGAGCTCGCGCAGCGCGGCGGTCGCGTCCGAGTAGATCGTCCCGCCGCCGGAGACGATCAGCGGCCGGCGGGCGGAGCGCAGCAGCCCGGCCGCGTCGGCGACCACCTCGGCCTCGGCGGGCGGGCGGCGCACGTGCCAGACGCGGCGCTCGAAGAACGCCTCCGGCCAGTCGTACGCCTCGGCCTGCACGTCCTGGGGCAGGGCGAGCGTCACCGCGCCGGTGTCGACCGGGTCGGCGAGCACGCGCATGGCCTCGAGCGCGGCGGCCACCAGCTGCTCGGGGCGCTCGACGCGCGCGTACCAACGCGAGACCGGGCGGAAGCAGTCGTTGACCGACACGTCCGGCGAGGCGGGGTCCTCGAGCTGCTGCAGCACCGGGTCGGCGACGCGCGTGGCGAAGACGTCGCCGGGGAGCAGCAGCACCGGCAGACGGTTGATCGTCGCCAGCGCCGCACCCGTGACCATGTTCGTCGCCCCGGGCCCGATCGACGACGTGCACGCCAGCGTCGACAGGCGGTTGCGCATCCGCGCGTACGCCGCCGCCGCGTGCACCATGCCCTGCTCGTTGCGCGCGAGGTAGTACGGCAGATCGGGCTCGCCGTTCAGCTCGGCCTCGAGCAGCGCCTGCCCGATCCCGGCGACGTTGCCGTGCCCGAAGATGCCGAAGCAGCCGGCGACGAGCCGCTGCTCCACGCCGTCGCGCTCGGTGTGCTGGGCGGCCAGGAAGCGCACGAGCGCCTGGGCCACGGTCAGTCTCATGTCGTCGTCCTCCTCGCGGCGCTCGTCAACGGCAGCCGCGGGTCGAGCTCCTCGCCCTCCCACGTGGAGCGGACCCAGCTGTGGTCGGGGTCGTCGGTGAACCGCCACGCGCGCTCGCCGGGACCGGCCATCACGTTGAGGTAGTAGAGGTCGTAGCCGGGCGCCGCCATCGACGGCCCGTGGTAGCCGTGGGGCATCACGATCGCATCGCCGGATCGCACCTCGGCGGTCACGTCGATCTCACGGTCCGGGCCCGAGCCGTACACGCGCTGGTAGGCGAGGCCGGGCGCGCCGGCCGGGCTCGGCGCGACCTCGAAGTAGTAGATCTCCTCGAGCGCGGTCTCGATCCCGGGGCGCTCCTCGTCGTGCTTGTGCGGCGGGTACGAGGACCAGTTGCCGGCCGGGGTGAGCACCTCGACCGCGATCAGCCGGTCGGCGATCTCCACGTCGGGCCCGCAGAAGTTGTTGACCTGGCGGCTCGCGCGCCCCGCCCCGCGCAGCTCGACCGCGACCTCGTCGGCCGCGACGTAGCGCGGCTTCCCGCGCCGCGCCGCGCGCGCGCTCGGCAGCGCGAACCGCCCGCCGCCGACGGCGGCGATCTCGACCCGCGCGTCGCGCGGCGCGTAGACGAAGTCCGTCAGCGCTGCGAACACGCCGTCGCGGCCCTCGAGGCCGTGCGTCTCGTCGTCGACGGTCACCGTGCACGCGCCCTCCAGCGGCAGCACGACCAGCTCCTCCTCGCCCGTGTCGAACGCCTGCGTGCCGCCGGCCGGCAGCTCGAGCACGCGCAGGCCGCTGAACGCCCACCCGGCCCGCTCGGGGGTGAGCTCGAGCGCGAAGGCGCCGGTGGCCGTCTCGCCGGCCCGCAGGTGCGCGTCCCGCTCAGGCATCGACGGCCTGCCCCAGCATGGCGTCGACCTCGTCCTCGGAGGGCATCGCGTCCGCGCACGTCAGCCGCGACGCGACCAGCGCGCCGGCCGCGTTGCAGAAGCGCATCGTGCGCTCGACGTCCCAGCCGCGCAGCAGCCCGTGGCAGAGCGCGCCGCCGAACGCGTCGCCCGCGCCGAGGCCGTTGACGACGTCGACCGGGACCGGCGGCACCTCCACGCTCGTCTCGCCGTCGACTGCCAGCACGCCGCGCGGCCCCTGCTTGACGATCGCCAGCTCGACGCCGCGCTCGCGCAGGGCCGCGGCCGCCGCGCGCGGCTCGCGCACGCCGACCGCCGTCTCGCACTCGTCCTGGTTGCCGACCGCGACGGTGACGTACGGGAGCGCCTCCTGGACCGCGGCCCGCGCGTCCTCGCGCGAGCGCCAGAACATCGGGCGGAAGTCGAGGTCGAGGACCGTGATTCCGACCCGGCCGCGCGCCTCGAGCGCCGCCAGCGTCGCCGACCGGCTCGGCTCGTCGGACAGCCCGGTGCCCGTGACCCAGAAGATCCGCGCCGCGCGGATCGCGTCGAGGTCGAGGTCCTGGGCCGCGAGCTCCATGTCCGGCGCCTTGGGCTCGCGGTAGAACAGCAGCGGGAAGTCGTCCGGCGGGAAGATCTCGCAGAAGACGATCGGCGTGCGCAGCGACGGATGGGTCGAGACGTAGCGCGTGTCGACGCCGAAGCCCTCAAGCGCGCGGCGCACGTACGCGCCGAACGGGTCGTCGCCGACCTTCGTGATCACCGCGGCGTCGGCGCCGAGCCGCGCCGCCGCGACGGCCACGTTCGTGGCGGTGCCGCCGAGCGACTTCGCGAACGTGCGCACCTCGGCCAGCGGGACGCCGATCTGCTCCGGGTAGAGGTCGACGCCGACCCGGCCCATCGTGATCAGGTCGAAGCTCATGCGGTGATCGTCTCCTCGAGCTCGATGCGCCCGGTGTCGATCTGGGCGCGCAGCCGGCGCAGCTGCGTGCGCAGGTCGGGGAGCGCGACGCCCAGCGCGGCGGCGGTGGCCGGCGCATCGAGGCGCGTGTCGTACGGGATGGGCTCGCTGCCGACCGCCGCGTCGTCCGGCGGCCCGAAGCGCAGCAGGTCGCCGTCGAGGTCGAACGCCTCGACCGTGGCGCGGGCGAGCGTCTCGCGGTCGGCGTGCTCGCCCCCGCAGCAGTGCAGCACGCCGGTGCATCCGCGCTGGAGCGCCCGCCAGATCAGGTCGGCGGCGTCGCTCGCCAGCGTCGGCGTCGCCACGCCGTTGATCCGCGCGCTGCGCCAGACGGTGAACTCGCGCCGCGCGCGCAGCGCGTCGACGATCGACGCGGCCAGGTAGCCGAAGCCCGCGTCCTGCGCGCGGGGGGTCGCCGGGCGGGCCCAGTGCACGCCCTGCACGCCGGCGATGCGCGCGACCGTGCCGCGCTCGGCGCGCTCGGTGACGACCAGCTCGCTGGCGGCCTTCAGGAACCCATAGGTGTTGACCGGCCGGGGCGGCTCGTCCTCGGCCGCCGGGGCGGGTGGGCTGGCTCCGTCGAACACCCAGTCCGTCGAGACGAGCACGACGTGGGCGGCGGCGGCGTTCGCGGCGACGACGACGTTGCGCGTCGCGCCGACGTACGCCTCCCACGCCCGCCGCCGGTCTCGGCGCAGGCCGGCCGGGTCGTTCCAGATCGCGGCGTGGACGATCGCGTCGGGCGCCGCCGCCGCCACCGCCCGCGCGACGGCGCGCGCGTCCACGAGGTCGACGTCGTCGCGGCCCGGCCGCACGAGCTCCGCCCCGCGCGCATCGAACACGCGCGCGAAGTTCGAGCCGACGAAGCCCGACGCGCCGGTGAGGAAGACCCTCATGCAGCCTCCGCCGGCCGCGGCACGGCATGCGCGCCGTAGGGGCCGTGCACGGTCTGGTCGAAGTCGACGACCGACCCGGTCACCATGCGGGCGGCGTCGCTCAGCAGGTAGGTGACCATCGGCGCGATGTCGTCGGGGCGCAGCAGCCGCCCGAACGGACGGCTCGTGTCGGCCTCGGCGAGCCAGTCGGCCGACCGCCCCGTGCCGGTCTGCACGCTGTGCTCGCCCTCGGTCGCCGTCCAGCCGATGTTCAGGCCGTTGACGCGGATGCGATCCGGCTGGAGTGCGTAGCCGGCGTTGCGGGTGAGCGTCGCCAGCGCCCCCTTCGACGCCGAGTAGGCCGTGAGCACGGGCTCGCCGCCGTGACTCGCCATCGTGATGATGTTCACCACGCTGCCGCCGCGCCCGCTCCGGCGCATCAACCGCGCCGCCTCCTGCATGAGGATGAACGGCGCGCGCACGTTGACGGCGAAGAGGAGGTCCCACAGCTCGACGCTCGTGTCCTCGAGCGTCCCCCGCGTGCTGAGGCCGGCGGCGTTGACCACCCCGTCGAGGCGGCCGAACCGCTCCGCGCACGCGGCGATCACCCCGCGGCAGTCGCCCTCCTGCGCGAGGTCGGCGGGAACAAAGAGCGCGTCGGCCCCGATCGCGGCGAGCCCGTCGCGGACGCGCTGCCCGCGGGCGCGGTCGCGGCCCGTCACGACGACGCCGGCCGCGCCGAGGCGCGCGACGCGCGTGGCGATCGCCGCTCCGAGGCCCTGGGTGCTGCCGGTGACGACGACGACCTTGCTGTCGAGGCGCTGATCGCCGAAGAGGTCCTCCGCGGCGATCACGTCCGGTCGACCTCGTCGATCCGCACCGGCCGGTCCTCGTGCAGCGACAGCCACGCGGCCAGGCCGATGACGAGTGGCGCGCGGGCGTCGGCCGTGCCCACCGGCGGCGCCCGGTGCTCGTGCAGCGCGGCGACGAACGCCTCCCACTGGCGCACGTAGCTCGGCACGTAGCGCTCGAGGAAGAAGTACGGCAGCGTCGACGCGCGCGTGCCCTCCGCCGTCCGGACCACGCCCGAGTGGGCGACCGGGTTGTCCGAGGCGGCCATGCCGCCCGAGCCGAACACCTCCACGCGCTGGTCAAAGCCGTACACGGCCTGGCGCGAGTTGTCGATCGCGGTCAGGCAGCCGTCCTCGTGCACGAGCGTGATCAGCGCCGTGTCGACGTCGCCCGCGTCGGCGAACGCGGGATCGACGCGCACGGCGCCGCGCGCGTACACCTCGACGACATCGGAGCCGGCCACGTAGCGGGCCATGTCGAAGTCGTGGATCGTCATGTCGAGGAACAGCCCGCCGGAGGTGCGCACGTACTCGAGCGGCGGCGGGGCGGGGTCGCGGCTCGAGATGCGCACGAGGTGCGGCTCGCCCACCGCGCCGGAGGCGACCGCGTCGTGCACCGACTGGTGCGCGGGGTCGAAGCGGCGGTTGAAGCCGATCTGGAAGGGCACGCCGGCCGCGTCGACGGCGCTCAGCGCGCGGTCGACCTCCGCGAGGTCGAGCGAGACGGGCTTCTCGCAGAAGATCGCCTTGCCCGCCTGCGCCGCGGCGACGATGAGGTCCGCGTGCGTGTCGGTGGTCGAGCAGATCGCGACCGCGTCGACGTCGTCGGACCGCACGAGGTCCGCGGCCGAGCCGGCCACCGGCACGCCCAGCTCGCCGCCGACGGCGCGCGCGGCGTCGGGGCGCGCGTCGAACACCGCCGCGACCTCCGCCCCGGCCACGCGCCGCGACAGCAGCTCCGCGTGCATCTGGCCGATGCGCCCGACCCCGACCACGCCGATCCGCTGCGAGCGCTGCGCGGCCGCCACGTTCGCGTCCCGGCCGGCTCTCGTCTGCGTCGTTGTCACCGGCATCACTCCTCCCGCAGCGAGACGACCGGCTCCCAGCGCCCGCTCCGCACCGAGCGCAGCAGCGCGGCCTGCACGCTGACGTAGTCCACGGCCTCCGCGAACCCCGGCGCATGCGGCCGGCCCTCGGCGACCGAGCGGCAGAACTCGAGGTCCTCGATCGCGACCAGGTCCTCGAACCCGATGCCGTTCGCGCTGCCCGGCACGAAGCTCCCGTGGTAGGGGAAGCGCTCGCCGCCGAACACCGTCGTGTAGCCGGAGCCCCTGTCGGTCGTGAGCCGGTACAGCCGCAGCTCGTTGAGCCGCTCGAGGTTCCAGCCCACGGCGCCCTGGGTGCCGTATACGTCGAAGGCCATCTGGCTCTCGGGCCCGACGATCGTGCGGCTGGCCTCGAACGTCCCGCGCGCCCCGCTGGCGAACTCGCACAGCATGCCCGCGTAGTCCTCGTTCGTGACCGCGCCGGTCGGGTCGCCGGCCGCGCCGCGCCCGTAGTGGGTGCCGTGGCCGGGTACGGGCAGGGGCCGATCGCCGATGAACGTCGCCGTCGTGCCGACAACGCGCGTGATCGGGCCGAGCAGCATGTGCGCAAGGTCGACGGCGTGGCTGAGCAGGTCGCTCGTCGCGCCGTGGCCGCCCTCGTCGAGCTTGAACCGCCACGACAGCAGCCCGAGCGGGTCGCTGCCGTACATCGAGAAGAAGCGCCCGCGGTAGTTGGTGATCTCGCCGAGCTCGCCGGAGGAGAT
>DATAAR010000064.1:0-2678 GCA_036259975.1 Solirubrobacteraceae bacterium
GAGCCACGGCGTGACGCGCTGGATCTTCTTCCAGTGCACCGCGTCCATGTCGACGATCAGGTCCTTGATCACCGGCATGTTGTTCATCGGCTCGACCTCGATCACGCCGTCCTTCGCGTGGCGCGCCGCCTTGTCGAGGTGGGTGTGGCAGGCGAGGCCGGTCTGCCCGTTGATGAGCACGCCGCACGAGCCGCAGATCGCGGCGCGGCACGAGCAGCGGATGCCGATCGACCCGTCCTGCTCGCCCTTGGCCTGGAGGATCCCCTCGAGCACCGAGCGGTGGCCCTCGAGGTCGACGGTGTACTCCGCCCAGTAGGGGGCCTCACCCGACTCGGGGTCGTAGCGCCGGAGCCTCAGCGTGAACTCCGGCATCAGTACTTCCTCTCCTCGGGCTGCCACTGCGTGATGGTCACGGGTGAATACGAGATCTCGGGCTCCTCGCCGCCGTTCAGCGACACGTTGATGTGCTTGAGCCACTCGTCGTCGTTGCGCTCGGGGAAGTCGGTGCGGAACTGCGCGCCGCGCGACTCCTTGCGCTCGATCGCGCTGACGACGATGGCCTCGGCGCAGTCGAGCATGTACCCCAGCTCGATCGCGCCCAGCACGTCCTGGTTGAAGACCGTCCCGCGGTCGTCGATGTACGCCGTCTTCGCCTCCTCCTTGAGGCGCCGGACGATCTCGTAGCCCTGGCGCAGGCCGTCCTCGTCGCGGAAGACCGCGCAGTACTTGTTCATGGTCTCGCCCAGCTCGTCCTTGATCGCCGAGATGCGGCGGCCGGTCTGCGGGCGGGCGATGATCGCGTCGATCTCCGCGACGTCCTCCTCGAGCTTGGCGTCGCCGATCGCCCCGTCGGGCATCGCCATCGACGCCGCGCGCTCGGCGGCGTGCACCCCGGCGCGCTTGCCGAAGATCAGCGTGTCGAGCAGCGAGTTCGCGCCGAGCCGGTTGCCGCCGTGGACGGACACGCACGCCACCTCGCCGGCGGCGTAGAGGCCCGGGATCGGCGTCGCGCCCCAGGCGTCCGTCTTGACGCCGCCCATGATGTAGTGCTGGCCGGGGCGGATGAGGATCGGGTCGCGCGTGATGTCGACGCCGGCGAAGTCCTTGCCGATGTTCACGATCTCGCGCAGCGCCTCGAGCGTGCGCTTGCGCGGCACGACGGTCACGTCGAGGTAGATGCCCACGCCCTCGGGGCCGGCGCCGCGACCCTCGTTGATCTCGGTCTGCTCGGCGCGGCTGACGACGTCGCGCGAGGCCAGCTCGAGCTTGTTCGGCGCGTACTTCTCCATGAAGCGCTCGCCGTCGCCGTTGAGCAGGTGCGCGCCCTCGCCGCGTGCGCCCTCGGTGATCAAGAAGCCGTTCTCGACGAGCGTGGTCGGGTGGTACTGGACCATCTCCATGTCCATCAGCGGCGCGCCGATGCGGTAGGCCTGCGAGATGCCGTCGCCGGTGACGATCAGGCCGTTGGTGGTCGGCTTGAACGCCTGGCCGCAGCCGCCGCTGGCGAGGATGATGTTCTTGGCCTTGAAGACCTCCATCTGGCCGGTGCGGATGTCGCGGGCGATGCAGCCGACGCAGGCGCCGTCCTCGTCCTGGACCAGCGAGGTGGTGAACCACTCCTCGTAGCGGTCCACCCTGTCGCTGTACTTCATGAGCTGCTCGTAGAGCACGTGGAGGATCGCCTGCCCCGTGATGTCGGCGACGTAGTACGTGCGCGCCTGCGACGCGCCGCCGAACGCGCGGGTGCCGAGCTGCCCGTGCTCGTTGCGGTGGAAGGTGACGCCGATGTGCTCGAGGTGGAGGATCTCCTCGGGCGCCTCGCGGGCCATGATCTCGATCGCGTCCTGGTCGCCCAGGTAGTCCGAGCCCTTGACGGTGTCGAAGGCGTGCGACTCCCACGTGTCCTCGGGGTTGAGCGCGGCGTTGATGCCGCCGGCGGCGGCGACCGAGTGCGAGCGGACCGGGTGGACCTTGCTCATGATCGCGACCGTCGCGCCCGCGTCCGCCGCGGCGAGCGCGGCGCGCTGGCCGGCGAGGCCGGCACCGATGATGAGGACGTCGTGCGCGGGCATCGGCTTGGAAGATATACGGGCGAGGCCGCTCGGCGGCCTGCGGCCTAGGCGCGGCCGGAGACCGAGATGTTGAGCGCGCGGTAGAGCTGCTCGCGGGTGAGCACGCCGCGCAGGCGGCCGTCGGCGTCGACCGCCATCACGGCGCCCAGGCGCCGCAGCGGCTCGGAGCGGAAGGCGGCCTCGAGCGGCTGGTCGACGCCGACCGACTGCCCCGCGGGCGCCTGCTCGTCGAGCAGATCGCGCACCTGGAGCGCCGGGCGGCCGGTGCCGATCGCCTCCTCGGCGGCCCCCTGCTCGGCGATGCCGAGGAAGCGCCCGTCCTCGTCGACGACCGGGTACCAGCCCCAGCCGCCCTCGCGCGTGAACCACTCGTCGTGGGCCTGCATCGCGGTGGTGTGGGCGGGCATCGTGAGCGGGTCGCGGGTCATGATGTCCTCGACGCGGATGCCCTCCAGCCGGTCGCTGACGCGCGCGCTCACCGCCGCCCCGCGCGCCGAGGCGAAGATGAGGTACCCCAGCAGCAGCCACCAGATGCCGCCGAAGGCGTCCTCGGTCGACAGCAGCGTGTACACGCCGAGGCCGATGAGCAGCGCGCCGAACGCCTGG
>DATAAR010000065.1:0-5337 GCA_036259975.1 Solirubrobacteraceae bacterium
CCACGACCGCTGCGAGCACCGCGGCGACGCCACCGAGCACGAGCCCGGCGCGCGGGCCCGCAATCTCCGCCAGCCAGCCCGCGATCGGCCCGCCGACCGGGGTCGATCCGAGGAACACGACCGAGTACAGCGCCATGACCCGCCCGCGCAGCTCGGGCGCCACGGCGAGTTGGAGCGCGGAGTTGATGCCCGCGGCGAAGGTGACGCTCATCGCGCCGAGCGGGACGAGCGCCAGCAGCTGAAGCTCGAACGTCGGCGCCGCGGCCGCCACCAGGGTCGTCACGCCGAAGCCGGCCGAGGCGGCGGTCAGGAGGCGCGGGCTCACCCGCCCGCGGGCGCCGGACGCGAGCGCGCCGGCGATCGAGCCGACGCCCATCGCCGCGGTCAGGGCCGCGTACGCCGAGGCGGTGCCATGCCAGGTGAACTTCGCCAGCAGCGGAAGCAGGACCTGGAAGTTGAACGACAGCATCCCGACCACGGCCATCATCGCCAGCGGTATCCGCAACGCCGGGGTGGCGATCACGTGGCGCAGCGCCGACCGCAGCTGGCCCGGCGCGCGCGCCGCGCGCGGCGCGGGCTGGAGCTCGGCCGCCTCCATGCGCCGCAGCGCGACCAGCATGACCAGGAAGGTCAGCGCGTTGAGCAGGAAGCACGGCGCGACGCCGAACAGCGCGATCACGAGCCCGGCGGTGGCCGGCCCGACGATGCGGGCCGTGTGCACCAGGACGCTGTTGAGGGAGACGGCGTTGACCACGCGCTCGGCGCCGACCATCTCGACGACGAAGCTCTGGCGCGCGGGGTTGTCGATGGCGTTGACGGCCCCGCGCATGAAGATGAGCCCGAGCACCATCCACGCCTCCACCGCCCCCGAGGCGGTCAGCGCCCACATCGCGAGCACCGGCGCGAGGTTCAGGATCTGGGTGGCGCTGAGCAGGAGCCGCTTGGGCACACGGTCGGCCAGCAGGCCGCCCCACGCGCCGGCCAGGAGGATCGGCAGGAACTGGAGCGCGGCGGCGAGACCGACCACGGTCCCGCTCCCGGTGAGGTGCAGGATGAGCCACACCTCGGCGACGGTCTGCATCCAGTTGCCGCTGACCGAGACGACCTGCCCGGCGAAGTAGCGGCGGTAGTTGGGGACGGAGAGCGATCCGAACGACCGCCGCAGCGCGGCGGTCACCTGCACTTCTCCGCGTCGAGCATGCGCTCGAGGATCGCCGCCGCGCGGTCGAGCGTCGCCAACTCGTCGGGCGCGAGCGTGGCCAGGCGCCGGGCGAGGTACTGGTTCTTGCGCGTGCGCAGGCGCCGCAGCAGCGTGCGGCCGGCCGGGCTCGACGAGATGAGCGCCGAGCGCCGGTCGGCCGGATCGGCGGCGCGCTCGACCAGGCCCAGCTCGCCGAGCCGCGCCAGCATGCGCGTGGCGGTGGGGCGCTGGATGCGCTCGAGCGCGGCGAGCTCGCTCGGCGTCAGCGGCCCGTGGCGGTCGATCGACGCCAGCGCGGACGTGAGCGACGGGCTCAGGTCCTGCCCGGCCTCCTGGCGCAGCCGCCGGGCCGTGCGCGCGACGACGAGCCGCAGGTGGCTCGCGACGTCGGTGACCGGCGGGGTGCTTAGCATCGCTAATTAGCTTAGCGAATGGTCGAGTCGCACGTTTGCGTCGACATGGATGGTGAACGTGCGACTCGCCAAGCGAGAGGTCGGTTGGACGCCTCAGATGCGGGAAACGACTCCGTCGTCCTCCTGAGCGCCCCGAGGTCCGGGCCTCCCTGCCGTCGATGCGCAGTCCGCACGCGTCGCCCGCCGGCCCGAGCGGCCGCGCGGAACGCCGCCGGCCCCTCTCAGCCCGCCGGCAGCCCGCTCCCCGCGAGCTCGCGCAGGCGGAACCGCTGCACCTTGCCGTTCACCGTCCGCGGCAGGTCGTCCACGAAGCGCACCACGTGCGGGTACTCGTAGCGGCGCAGTCGCGCCTTGCACCACGCGCGAAGCTCGTCGGCGAGCTCCTCGTCGCTCTGCTCGCCCTCGTCGCGCACCACGTACGCCGCGACGCGGCTGATCTCGTCGACGGTCACGCCGACCACGCCGACGCCGAGCACGAGCGGGTGCTCCATGAGCGCGTTCTCCATGTCGACGGGCGACACCCACAGGCCGCCGATCTTGAGCATGTCGTCGGCGCGGCCCTCGTAGACGTAGACGCCGTCGGCGGTGCGCCGGTAGCGGTCCCCCGTCGTGAACCAGTCGCCCTTCATCGCCGACTTGCTCTTCTCGTGCTGGTGCCAGTAGAACGCTGCGCAGCTGTCGCCGCGGACCTCGAGGTTGCCGACCGCCTCGCCGTCGAGCACCGCGCCGTCCTCGTCCACGATCCGCAGCTCGTAGCCGGGGACCGGCCGCCCGGTGCTCCCGCGCACCACCTTGCCGGGGACGTTCGAGCAGAAGATGTGGAGCATCTCGGTCGAGCCGATGCCGTCGACGATCTCCAGGCCGAAGCGCTCGCGCCAGCGGTCGAACACGACCGGCGACAGCGCCTCGGCGGCGGACACGCACATGCGCACGGACGAGAACGCGTCCTCGATGCCCTCCTCGCGCAGCAGCGCGCCGTAGAGCGCCGGCACGGAGAAGAAGATCGTCGGGCGGTGCGCGCGCAGGGCGGCGAGGATCGCGGGCGGGCGCGGCGGGCCGGCGCTCAGCACGGCGGTCGCCCCGAAGTGCAACGGGAACGACAGGCCGTTGCCGAGGCCGTAGGCGTGCTGCAGCTTGGTGGTCGAGAACAGCACGTCGTCCTCCCGGATGCCGAGCACCTGCCGCGCGTACGTCTCGCACGTGACCTCGATGTCGTGGTGGAGGTGCACGACGCCCTTCGGCCGGCCCGTCGAGCCCGAGCTGTAGAGCCAGAACGCCATGTCGTCGCGGTGCGTCGGCGCGGGCGCGAGCTCCGCATCGTGCTTGGCGAGCTCGGCCTCGAGGTCGAGCGCGCCCTCGGCGGGGCCGCCGGCCGACACGAACGTGAGGTCGCGCCCGTCGAGCGCCTCGCGCAGCATCGGCACGCAGCCGGCGTCGGCCACGACCACGCGCGCGTAGCTGTCGTCGACGAAGTGGCGGAAGTTCTCGGCCTTGTCGAGTGGGCTGACCGGCACCGGGACGGCGCCCAGGCGGATCGCGCCCAGGAACATCCGCGGGAACGCGGTCGTGTCGTCGAGGACGAGCAGCACGCGCTCCTCGCGGACGACGCCGAGCGCGCGCAGCAGGTGCCCGGCGCGGCACGCCCCGGCGAGCAGCTCCGCGTACGTCAGCGAGCGGTCGGCGGCGTGCACCGCCGGCTTGTCCGCGCGCCCCGCGTCGAGGTTGCGGTCGAGCAGCACGCTGGCGTTGAACCGCTCCGGTGCGATGACGGTGTTGACGGCGGCCATGCTCCCTCCCGGGCGCTCGAGGTCGCCGCCAACGCTAGACGAACCGGTGACGCCCGTGGAGCATTCAGTCCGGCGAGCGAGTGCGCGAGACCAGCGACGACGGCCGCCACCCGGACGCGCCCTCGTTCTCGCGCATGTGCTGCTCGACCGCGTACGCGGCGCGCGACATCTGCGGGTCGGGGATGAACTCGCCCGGCACCGGCGCGCCGTGCCGCAGCGCGACCGCCTCGAGGCTGCGCGCGGGCACCGCCTCCACGTCGAGCGCGGCGGCGATCTCGACGATACGGCGCGGCTTGGTGCCGCGCCACGGCGGCAGCGCCAGCGCGATCACCATGCCGTGCTCGGCGCGCATGCCGAAAGGATGAAGCTCGATCGCGCCCCACAGCGCGACCGCGCCGGCGACCAGGTTACGCGTCGCCGCCCAGCTCAGCATCGGGCACGGCTGGTACCAGGCGTGAATGCCGCAGGTGCAGTCATGGCCGGGCGCCGGCTCGGCGTGCCCGGCCCCGTCGGCCCGGCAGGTCGCGGTGTGGACGCCGCGCCCCCAGCGCTCCTCGAGGTACGGCGACCACAGCCCCTGGTCGTCGAGGCGCCAGTGGCGGTATCCGATCACGCGCTCGACCAGGTCCGGCGCGTGGATGGCGGCGGGTTCCGCGGTCATGGCGTGGGCACCGGCTCCTCGCGGCGCGGGGCGGGCTCGCGATCGGGCTCGCGCTCCGGGGCGGGCGTCTCGCGGGGCTGCGCGGGCGCGGGCACCTCGATCGGCTCGACGGTGATGCGGCGCGATGGACCGGGCAGCGAGGCGCGAGTCTGGTTCCTCTGCGGGGACTGCATGGTCGTGACCTCCACCGGTGTTCCAGGACAACGGTCGTGCCCGGGACCGGCCCCCGAAGAACCACCGATGTTGGTTTCCTGCCGTGCTCAGTTCCAGGCGAGCCCGCCCCGCGCCGTCCAGTAGCGGTCGGGCGGCTCGGCCAGCGCGCCGAGCTCGGCCAGGCTCGCCGCGTCGAGCTCGACGCCGGCCGCGGCGAGGTTCGAGGCCAGCGTGTCGACCGTGGCCGCCCCGCTCAGCACGACGTCCGCGAACGGCTGCGCGAGGACCGCCGCCAGCGCCACCGCATCGGCCGTGGCGCCGACCCGCTGGGCGACGGCGGTGAGCGCGGGCGGCGCCGCCCGCGGCGTCAGGCGGCCGTTGGCGAGCGCCTCCTTCACGATCACGCCCAGGCCCGCGGCGTGCGCGCGCTCGAGCGCCGCGCCGGCGGCGAGCTCGTGCAGGTTCCACGTCACCTGCGCCGTGTCGAACAGGTCCAGCTCGAGCGCGCGCTCGAGCGTCTGCGCCTGGGACGTCCCGCTCGTCGTGAGGCCGATCGCGACGCCGGAGCGGCGCAGGGCGGCAAGCTCGGCGAGCACGTCGTCGTCCTCCAGCACGCCGCTGTCGGGCGTGGCCGAGTGGATCTGGTAGAGCGCCAGGCGCTCGCCGAGGTGCTCGCGGGTCTCGGCGAGCTGGCGGCGCAGCGTCTCGACGTCGTGGTGCTTGACCTCGGGCGGGTCGGCGTCAACCTCCCAGCCGGCGGTGTAGACG
This sequence comes from Solirubrobacteraceae bacterium, assembly GCA_036259975.1. GTDB lineage: Bacteria > Actinomycetota > Thermoleophilia > Solirubrobacterales > Solirubrobacteraceae > JAOPZW01. The sequence continues at coordinate 4,984 of DATAAR010000065.1, forward strand.
TAGCCCCACTTCGAGCCGACGACGACGTCCGGCGGGTCGCGGTCGCGCAGCCACGCACCAAGGAACTCCTCCGCGCGGCCGTACGAGCGCGCCGCGTCGAGGTACCGCACGCCGCGTGCGTACGCGGCGTCGAGCACCTCGAAGCTGCGCGCCCGCAGCGTCTCGACCGAGCGGTCCGCGCCGAGGTCGGCGCCGTGACCGAGGTTCAGGTAGCCCGGGCGGCCGAGCGCGGCGAGGCCGAGCCCGATGCGCCGGACCGAGCGCTCGCCGGCCTGCGCGGGAAGCGGCGGGCGGGGCGGCATGGCGGCACTGTACGCGCCGGCCGCGCCGCCGGGGCCGCCGCCCCGCTCAGGC
>DATAAR010000066.1:0-9298 GCA_036259975.1 Solirubrobacteraceae bacterium
GGGCGGCCGCGGCGGCACGCCAGCGGTCGAGCCGCTCGGCCGCCTCGTCGGGCGCCAGGCGCGGCTCGAACACGCCGGCCGGCGCCCAGTCGCCGACGGCCTCGGCGGGGCGCGCCGCCGCCCCGGCCCCCAGGCGCGCGAACGCGCCGACGCCGAGCGCGGTCGCGTCGGCGGACGGGTAGCGCTCGACGGGGACCTGCAGCAGGTCGGCCTGCGCCTGCATGAGCACCGCCGAGCGCGACAGGCCGCCGTCGACGCGGAGGCGCTCGAGCGGCCGGCCGACGTCCTCGGCCATCGCGTGGCCGAGCACCGCGACCTGCGCGGCGATGCCGAACGCGACCGCGCGGACGAGGTCCTCGCGGCGCGTGGCGAGCGACAGCCCGACCCAGCCGCCACGCGCCTCCGGCGCCCAGAACGGCGCGCCGAGCCCGGCCAGCGAGGGGACGAACACGGCGTCGCTTCCGTCGCGCGCGGCCTCGCCGGCGATCCTGTCGATGTCCGCCGCCTCGCGGATCAGGTCGAGCTGCTCGAGCCACGTGATCGCCGAGCCCGCGGTGTAGACCTGGCCGTCCAGGCAGTAGCTGGTAGCGCCGCCCACGCGCCATGCGACGCATGCGGCCAGCCGCGACGCCGAGCGCGGCGGCCGCACGCCGGCGTTGGCGAGGATGAACGCGCCGGTCCCGTATGTGCACTTCGCGTCGCCGGCGGCGAAGCACGACTCCGCGAAGAGCGCGGCCTGCTGGTCGACCGCGAGGCCGGTGACGGGCAGCGTCGGGCCGAAGGCGGCGGTCTCGCCGACCGCGGCATCGCAGTCGAGGATCTCCGGCTGGTCGGCCCGGTCCAGGCCGAATAGCGCACACGCCTCCTCGGACCACTCGACGCGCTCGAGGTCGAGCAGCAGGAAGCGCGACGCCGTCGACGCGTCGGTTGCGAACGCGCCGGTGAGCTGGTGGTTCAGCCACGCGTCGACGCCCGTGACCACGCCCTCGTCGGTCGCGTCGCGGCGGCGCAGCCACGCCATCTTGGGCGCGGCGAAGTACGGGTCGAGCGGCAGGCCGGTGATCTCGGTCAGCCGGTCGGCGTGCTCGGCCAGCTCCTGCGTGATCGTGACCGCCCGACGGTCCTGCCAGCTCAGCGCGGGCCCGAACGGCCGGCCGGACGTGCGGTCCCAGCGCAGCACCGTCTCGCCCTGGTTGCCGATGCCGACCGCCTCGACCGGCTCGCGGGCCGCCTCCAGCGCGCCCCGGCCGGCGGCGACGATCGAGTCGAGCAGCTCCTGCGGATCCTGCTCGACGGCGCCGCCCGCCCCGTGCCGCGGGTGGACGGGCGCGCTCGCCTCCCCGAGCACCCGGCCGCCGTCGCCGACGACGAGCGCCTTCGTCGCCGACGTGCCCTGGTCGATCGCGAGGACGTTCACGGCGCGTCCCCCGGCGCCCCGAGCATGAGCCCGGCCAGGATGTGCTCGGTGCCCGCGAGGTGCAGCCGCAGGACGCGGACCGCGCGGTCCCGGTCGCCGCGCGCGAGCGCCTCGGCGAGCCGCGCGTGGTCGGCGTTGGAGTGGCGCAGAACCTGCGGCGGGTGGGCGATGTGCGCGATGAGCTCGGTGACCTCGGCCTGCACCTCGGTCATCAGGGCGGCGATGCGCGCCACGCCGGTGGCCTGCGCGATCGCGATGTGGAAGCGCACGTCGGCGCGGCGGTAGTCCTCGAAGTCGGCGGCGGCGTCCATCCGCTCGACCGCCTCGTGCATGATCCGCAGCGGCTCGGGGCCGATGCGCTCGGCCGCGAGCGTCAGGGCGCCGATCTCGACGGCGACGCGCAGCCCGAGCACGTCGCGCCAGCCCTCGGGCAGCGGGCCCGCCGTGCCCTCGGCCAGCGGCGGCTCGGGGACGACGAACGTGCCGCCGCCGCGGCCGCGCGCGGCGGTCAGGTGGCCGCTGTCGACGAGCGCGCCGAGCGCCTCGCGCAGCGTCGAGCGGGAGATCGCGAGCTGCTCGGCGAGCTCGCGCTCCGGCGGCAGCCGCGAGCCGGGGGCGAGGATCCCGAGCCGGATCGCGGTGCCGAGCCGCTCCACGGTCTCCTCGAACGTCGTGGGCGTCTGCACCGGCTCGAAGACGGCGGCGACGGCGGCGTCCGCGGCCATGGCGCAAACCTACACGCCGCGATCGGGTAGGACGGAGCCATGACCGACGACGAGACGGAGGAAGTCAGGGACACCGGCGGCATCGGCGCGGAGGGTGGCGACAACGAGAACGCCGACACCCTGCCGGCTGCCCCGTCGAAGGACGACGACACCCCGCTGGGCGACACCGACCAGCACTCCGAGGTGCCGCCGCCCCCGAGAACGGGACGCTGACGCAACCGCCGGCGGGGCCGGCCGCGCCGCAGTCGGATCTGCGGTCCCGGGGCGGGCGCGCGGCTATATCCTCACGCGCCGTCCGATGGAGGGATGTCGCGGGGCCGCGGCGACGCGCGCGGGCCGGCCGCCGCGCGATCATGCAACGACGAACGGGGAGCGGAGCGCCATGACTGAACAGGCGGCGAGGACCGAGCGCGAGGCGGGGCACATGCTCGTGGGGGGCGAGCTCGTCGAGAGCGCGTCCGGCGAGCGGCTGGACATCCTCAATCCGGCCACGGGTGAGGTCATCACGACGACGCCGGCGGGCGACGAGGCCGACGTCGACCGCGCGGTCGCGGCGGCGCGCCGGGCGTTCGAGGACGGCCCGTGGCGGACGCTCAACCGCATGACGCGGGCGACGATCCTCAACCGCTTCGCCGACCACATCGAGGAGCGGATCGACGCGCTGTTCCGCCTCGAGACCCTCAACAACGGCCGCCCGCTGCGTGAGACCCGCGCGCAGGTCGGCCGCCTTCCGGAGTGGTTCCGCTACAACGCCGCCCTGCTGATCGCCGAGCGGACCGACGTCATCCCGATGCCCGGTCCGTACCTCAACTACATCCTTCGCCACCCGATCGGCGTGTGCGGGCTGCTCACGCCCTTCAACCACCCGCTGATGATCCTGGCCAAGAGCCTGGCCCCGGCCCTCGCGGCCGGCAACACGGTGGTGATCAAGCCGTCCGAGCTGACGCCGCTGACCACCCTCGAGCTCGGACACATCGCGACCGAGGCCGGGATCCCGGACGGCGTGGTCAACATCGTCACGGGCCTGGGCGCGACAGCGGGCCGGGCGCTGGCTGAGCACCCGGACGTCGCCAAGCTCACGTTCACCGGCGGCACCGACGTCGGCCGCTCGATCGGCGTGGCGGCGGCGCAGCGCTTCGCCAAGGCCACCACCGAGCTCGGCGGGAAGAGCCCGGTCCTGGTGTTCGACGACGCGGGCGTCGAGCGCGCGGTCAAGGGCACCGCGTTCGGCGCGTTCATCGCGGCCGGGCAGACGTGCATCTGCGGCGCGCGGATCATCGCCCAGGAGGGCATTTACGACGACCTCGTCGCCGGCCTGGCCGAGACGGCGCAGCGCCTGCGCGTGGGCGATCCGACGGACGAGGCCACCGAGATGGGCCCCGTCATCTCCGAGCGCCAGCGCACGCGCGTCCTGGGCTACGTCGAGCTCGGCGTCGAGGAGGGCGGCCGCGTCGTCGCGGGCGGCGGCTCGCCGGCGCTGGCCGCGCCGCTGGACGGCGGCTTCTTCGTGGAGCCGACCGTGATCGCGGACGTCTCCAACGACATGCGCGTCGCGCAGGAGGAGATCTTCGGCCCCGTCGCCGTGGTGGTGCCGTTCACCGACGAGGCCGACGGCCTGCGGAAGGCGAACGACGTCCGCTTCGGGCTGGGATCGGCGATCTGGACCCGCGACGTCGCCCGCGCGCACCGGGTCGCCGCCGGCATCGAGGCGGGCATGACCTGGATCAACGACCACCACCGGCTCGATCCCGCGTCGCCGTGGGGCGGCGTCAAGGACTCCGGCGTCGGCCGCGAGGGCGGCTGGGAGTCGTTCCACGAGTTCACCGAGATCCAAAGCATCGTCGTCCGCACGGCCGAGGACGACGTCGACTGGTACAGCGAGAACGCGCCGACGAGGCTCAATTGACCCAGATGACCGACCTGCTCATCGAGCGCCAGGGCCACACGCTGGTGGCCACCGTGGACCGGGGCGAGGAGAACAAGTTCACGCCGGCGATGATCGAGGCGCTCGGCGACGCGATCGCGGACGCCGGCCGCGACCCCGAGATGCGCTTCGTGCGCCTGCGTGCGCGGGGGCCGGCGTTCTGCCTGGGCCGCGAGGCCCCGCCGGCCAACGGCGGGAGGCCCTCGCCGGACGCGATCCGCGCGCTGGCGAGCGGGATCGTGCGGGTCAACGAGCTCTGCCAGACCACGCCGCTCGTCGTCGTCGCCGAGGTCCAGGGCGATGCGGCCGGCTTCGGCGCCGGCCTCGTCGGCAACGCGGACGTCGCGGTCGCCGCGGAGGAGGCGCGCTTCTCGTTCCCGGAGATCCTCACCGGCTTCGCGCCCTCGATCGTGATGAGCTGGCTGCGGACGAACGTCCCGCGCAAGCGCGCGTTCGAGATGGTGGCGACCGGCGCCTGGACCGACGCCCGGACCGCGCACCGTGACGGGCTGCTCACCGAGGTCGTCCGGCGAGACCGGCTCGAGCGACGCGTGGACGAGCGCATCGAGGAGCTCGCCGCCCTGAGCGCGCCCGCCCTGCGCGACGTCAAGGCCTTCCTCGGCCGCACGCGCGCGATGGATCCCGGGTCGGCGGCGCAGGCGTCGGTCGACTCGCTGGTCATCGGGGCGTTGCGCGGCGCCTGAGGTCCCGGCGCGGCCACGCCGGACCGACGCGCGCCGGTCGCCGGGTTGTCCCGAAGGGCCGGGCGGCCGCGCCTAGACTCCGGCGCATGGCCGCCACCACGCCGCGCAACATCGACCGCCAGCGGGTCACGGAGCTCACCGAGCGCGAGGAGGCGCGCCTCAACGAGCGCACCCAGGGCTCGCGAGCGATGTACGAGCGCGCGCACGAGGTGCTCAGCGGCGGCGTGGCCTCGTCCTACCAGCTGCGCGACCCGTGGCCCATCTACCTCGAGCGCGGCGAGGGCCCGCGCGTGTGGGACGTCGACGGCAACGAGCTGTTCGACTTCCACAACGGCTTCGGCTCGATGATCCAGGGCCACGCGCACCCGGCGATCGGCCGCGCGGTGCGCGAGCGCTACGGCAAGGGCACGCACTTCGCCGCGCCGACGGAGGACGCGATCGCCGTCGCCGAGGAGCTCTCCCGGCGCCTCCGCATGCCGCGCTGGCGCTACACGAACTCGGGCTCCGAGTCGACGATGGACGCGATCCGAATCGCGCGGGCGTACGCCGGCCGCGACACCGTGATGAAGATCTTCGGCTCCTACCACGGCCACCACGACACGGTGATGGTGTCCATCGGGGTCGAGTACGACAAGATCGGCGACCGCGAGAACCTCGCCTCGCTGCCGTACGGCGCCGGAATCCCGAACGCCACCGCCGAGATGACCGTGCCGGTGCCGTTCAACGACGCCGACGCGATGGAGCGCCGCATCGAGCGCCTCGACGCCCAGGGCCGCAAGCCCGCCTGCGTGATCATGGAGGCGGCGATGATGAACCTCGGGATCGTGCTGCCCGAGCCCGGCTATCTCGAGGCGGTGCGCGACATCACCCGCCGCCACGGGATCGTCCTGATCTTCGACGAGGTCAAGACCGGCCTCTGCATCGCGGCCGGCGGGGCGGTGGAGCGCTTCGGCGTCGTGCCGGACATCGTCACGCTGGCCAAGTCGCTCGGCGGCGGGCTGCCGACCGGCGCGATCGGCGGCACCGAGGAGGTCATGTCGGTCGTCGAGAACGGGCGCGTCTACCAGGTCGGCACGTACAACGGCAACCCGCTCGGCATGGCCGCCGCGCGGGCGAGCCTCGAGGAGGTCCTCACCCCCCAGGCCTACGAGCACCTCGACCACCTCAACGACCGCATCCTCGCCGGCTGCACCGAGGTCATCCGCAGGTACGACCTCCCCGGCTACGCGATCGGCGTCGGCGCGAAGGGCTGCGTGACGTTCTCGCCGCAGAAGATCGTCGACTACGAGACGTTCAAGGAGACCCAGGACGCCGAGCTCGCCGACCTCGCCTGGCTGTTCAACATGAACCGCGGCGTGTTCATGACGCCCGGCCGCGAGGAGGAGTGGACGCTGTCGGTCACGCACACCGACGAGTCGGTCGACCGCTACGTGGCGGTGTTCGAGGAGATGGCGCGCGACCTGACCGCGTAGGGATCCGGACCCCGCGGGGCGTCCGTCGGGCCGCTCTCCTACCATGCCGCGCCCGTGCTGGCCCTCGCAGCCATCCTCGCGGCGCTCCAGGCGCCGGCGGTGCCGTCGCCGTGCGCCGATCCGGCGCTCGCCCTGCGGTGCCCCGACCTGGTCATGGCGCCGCCGCGCGAGTTCAGGGCGGAGCGCACGCGCTCGGGGCGGCGGCTGCTGCGCATGCGCAACGTGATCGTGAACGTCGGCCGTGGGCCCGTGGAGCTGTTCGCGCAGCGCACGGGCCCGCGCGAGATGAGCGCACGCCAGGTGATCGCCGACGCGGCCGGCTTTCGCCGGCGCTACGTGACCGGCGCCGAGGTGTACTACACGTCGGTGCCGTCGCGGGGCGGCGACTACTGGAAGATGGACGACGCCGCCCGCTTCGAGCTGTGGGCGCTACTGCCCGACGGCCAGCGGGCCGGCCTCGTGCGCATCGGGCCGAAGCTGCGCTACTGCCTGCGCGACCTCGATCGGGTCGGCCGGCCCGGCCCCGGGTCGCTCGTGCCGCGCCGGCGCGTGTTCCCGGCGTGCAACCAGAGCGCCCGCAAGACCGAGGTCACGCTCGGCACGTCCGTGGGCTGGGCCGACGTCTACCCCGCGTCCTATCCCGGCAACTTCATCGACGTGAGCGGCCTGGTGGGCTGCTTCGTCGTGCTGCAGCGGGCGGATCCCGAGAACCGCATCTTCGAGGTCGACGACGTGAACAACGTCTCGGCGCGCGTCGTGAGGCTGCCGTACCGGCCCGGTCCGCAGCGCTGCCCGCCGTACGTGCCGCCGCCGGTGCAGTAGCGGCGGGGTCGCCCCGCCGCTCGTCGCGCGCGAGAATCGCGCTGCGCGAGCGCGAGGAGAGAGCGATGAGCCGCGTCGAGATCGAGCCGGTCGACCGCGTGGAGATCACGGTCCTCATGGACAACGTGACCGATCCGCTGCTGGTCGATCAGGACGCCGTGCAGCGAATGAACTGGCCCAAGGCGCTCCTGGGCGCGCTTCCCACCGCGGCTGCGGGGGTGAGTCCCGACCGCGGCGTGCCCGACGCGCTGATCGCCGAGCCGGGCTTCTCGGCGCTCGTGCGGGTCGAGTACCAGGGGCGGCAGCGAACGCTTCTCTTCGACACCGGCGTGTCCCCGAACGGGATGGTCCAGAACATGCGCCGGCTCGGCATCGCGCCGGCGGAGGTCGAGGCGATCGTCCTCAGCCACGGCCACTGGGATCACGTCACCGGGATGGAGGGCATGGTCCGCGAGCTCGGACGCGCCGGCCTGCCGGTGATGATCCATCCCGAGTTCTGGAGCCGGCGCCGGGTGCGCTTCCCGGGGCTCGAGCCGGCCGAGCTGCCCGCCACCAGTCGCTCGGCGCTCGAGGGCATGGGCTTCTCGATCGTCGAGGAGCGCCAGCCGTCGTTCCTGCTCGACGGCGCGGTGCTGATCACGGGCGAGGTGGACCGCACGACGGCGTTCGAGACGGGGTTCCAGGGCCATGAGGCCCTGCGCAACGGCGAATGGCGGCCGGACCCGTTGATCCTCGACGACCAGGCGCTGGTCGTCCGCGTCGGGGACCGGGGCCTCGTGATCCTCAGCGGCTGCGGACACGCCGGGATCGTCAACACCGTTCGATACGCCCGCCGGCTCACCGGCATCGACGCGGTGGCCGCGGTCGTCGGCGGCTTCCACCTCAGCGGTCCGATGTTCGAGCGGATCATCGACCCGACGGTCGATGCGCTCGCCGAGCTTTCGCCCTCGCTCCTGGTCCCCGCCCACTGCACCGGGTGGCGAGCGGTCCATCGGCTCGCGACGCGGTTCCCCGACGCGTTCGTCATGAGCGCGGTCGGCACGACGATCGCGCTCGGGAACATGTAGAGGATCGCCCCGCCGAGGCTCCCGCGCGCGGCCGGCAGCGCCGTGACCGCCGCCATCGTGATCGTCGAGACGAACAGGCCGAAGCCGACGCCGAGCACCACCATGCCGGGAACGGTGTCCGTGTAGCCGGCGTCGGTGGTGACAAGCGAGAGCAGCAGGATGCCGGCGACGATGAGGCTGCCGCCGGTCGCGAGGATCGGCTTCGCCCCGAGGCGGCCGTACAGCCAGCCCGCGACGAAGGAGACGACGGCAAACGTCGCCATGAGCGGCAGCAGCGGCAACCCGGCGCCGAGCGGGACTCGCCGAGCAGCTTCTGGAAGAACTGCGGCAGGTAGAGCAGCGAGGCGAAGACCGTCCCGGCGGTGAGGAGCAGCGCCGCGCAGCCGGCGGCGAACTCGCGGCTGGGCATGACGTCGCGCGGCACGAGCGCGCTCGCGCCGATCCGGCGCTCCGCGACGACGAACACCGCCAGCGCGACCCCGAAGAGCGCGAGCAGGCCGACGATCGCCGGGTCTCCCCACCCGAGCGACGTGACCTCGTCGAGCGCCAGCAGCAGCGCGACCAGCGCCACGCTGAGCGTCGCGACGCCGGCGGCGTCGACGCGCCGGCGCGCTCGCCGCCGGCCGGGTCGTGGATCTCGCGCCACGTCACGTACACCGCGAACGCGGCGACGGGCGGGTTCACCGCGAACACCCAGCGCCAGCTCAGCGCGTCGGCTGAGGAAGCCGCCGAGCAGCGGGCCGAAGGCGTTGCCGAGACCCGCCACGCCGAGGACGAGCCCGCCCGCGAGGCCGGCCTTGTCCGCGGGGAGCGCCGCGAAGGTCATCCCGAGCACGGCCGGCCACATGAGCGCACCGCCGATGCCCATCAGCGCGCGGGCGGCCAGCAGCACGGGCAGCGACGGGGCGACCGCCGCGACGGCCGAGAACGCCCAGGCGCCAGCCAACCAGGCCGCGGCGCCGGCGGCAACCGGGTGCGCCTCAGCGCGGCTGCTCGCGCAGCAGCGCCCGGCGGATCTTGCCGCTCGGCGTCTTCGGCAGCTCGCCCGTGAAGTCGACGATCCGGGGGTACTTGTACGGCGCGGTCTGCGCCTTGACGTGGTCCTGGAGCTCGCGCGCGAGGCCGTCGGACGCGGCGAAGCCGTCCCGCAGCACCACGACGGCGCGC
>DATAAR010000067.1:0-9762 GCA_036259975.1 Solirubrobacteraceae bacterium
GCGGGCGCCCGCCACGCCGGCGATGTCGATCCCGCGGCGCGCGCCCGAGCGGCACCGCGGGGACCGGAGCGCCGGCGGGCGGGTCGCCCAACAGGCGCAGCGGATCGACGTAGCCGAACCGGTCGGCGGCCCGACGGGCGCCGAGGCGCAGCCGCCCGCCGGCGCCCAGCCGGCCCAGCCGGCTCCCCGGCGCCACGGCCGCGGCGCGGCGCACGGCCACGACCCGGAGCCCGAGATGCGTCGCAATGAGGCGGCCGCAGCGCACGCTCACGCCCAGGCCCCACGACGGCACCCGTCCGGCGAAGGTCACGCGCCCGCCGCAGGCGGCGCCGACGCGGGCGCCCGCCACGCCGGCGATGTCGATCCCGCGGCGCGCGCCCGCCGCGAACGCATGCGCCCGCGTGTAGGCGAAGCGCTGCGCGAGCTCGCCTTGCAGCGGCCATCGCCACGCCGCGCGCGGCCCGGCCCCGCTGGCCGCGGCGGCTCCCGCCGTGAGCAGCAGGGGCCCGGCCGCACCGGCCAGGACGAGCAGGAGGATCAGGAATCCGGGGGCGCGCGGAGGTGGCATGGCGGCGACCATAGGCCCGCGCCGCCGGGGATCGACGATCTGCGCGTGTCTTGGAACAGAATCGTCACGCATCCGGCGCGGTCAGCGCGCGATACAGCGCATTCGCGCTCAGGCCCGTCAGCTCCGCGACCACCCCGGCCGCCGGTCGGGCGCGCGCGCCGGCGTCCACCAACCGCCGCAGCGCCGCGACGCCCGCCTCGAGCGCCGCGGCCTCCGCCGGCGCGGGTCCGACGACGAGCACCACCTCGCCGCGCACCTCCTCCGACGCGTAGCGCGCCGCGAGCTCCGCCGCGGTCCCGCGAACGACCTCCTCGTGGACCTTCGTCAGCTCGCGGCACACCGCCACCGGCCGGTCGGCGTCGAGCGCCGCCAGCACAGCGAGCGTCGCGCCCACGCGGCGCGGCGACTCGAACGCGACCAGCGTCTCGGGCACCTGCAGCGCCGCCTCGAGCTCGCCGCGCTTGCGCGGCAGGAACCCCGCGAACCGCCATGTCTCGGCCGGCAACGCGCTCGCCACCAGCGCGGCCAGCGCCGCGCTCGGCCCGGGCAGCACCTCGACGGCCAGTCCGGCCGCCACGCAGGCCTGCACCAGCACGAAGCCCGGGTCGCTCACCAGCGGCATGCCCGCGTCGCTGACCAGCGCCACCACGTCGCCGCCTCGCATCCGCTCGACCAGCCGCGGGGCGGCCCTGCGCTCCACGTGCGCGTCGTAGCGCACGCGCTCCGCCGCGACGCCGTAGCGGTCGAGCAGCACCTTCGTCGTGCGCGTGTCCTCGCACGCGATCACGTCGGCGTCGCGCAGCGCGCTCAGCACGCGCAGCGTGACGTCCTCGAGGTTGCCGATGGGCGTCGGGCACACGACCAGGCGTCCGGGACCGCTCATGGGATCATCATCGCGCCCGCCCCGCATGCGCCGCCTGCCGCTGATCGCCGCCGTCCTCGCGCTGCCCGGCGCGGCCGTTGCCCGCCCGGTGCCGGCGGAGCAGCAGCAGCAGCCCACGGCCTACCAGGCCACCCTGCACCTCGCGCGCACCATCGGCTCCCGTCCGGCCGCGAGCGCCGGCGAGCGACGCGCCCACCGCTACGTCGCCGCGCGCTTCCGCGCTGCCGGACTGCGCGTCGGCTTCGAGCGCTTCGCGGTCCCCGGCCGCGGCCGCTCGCGCGACGTGATCGGCGCGTTCGACACCCCCGCGCGCTGCCTCACGATCCTCATGGCGCACGCGGACACCGTTCCGCCCGGGCCCGGAGCCAACGACAACGCCAGCGGCGTCGGCGTGCTCGTCGCGCTCGCCGCCCGGCTGCGCGCCGGCACGCAGCCGCCGTGCGACGTCTGGCTCGTCGCCACCGGCGCCGAGGAGCGGCCGTTCACCGGCCAGCCCGACCACCTGGGCGCGCTGGCCCTCGTGCGCCGCGTGACGCGCCTGCGACGGCGCGCCGACCTCCGGCTCGCGCTGTCGCTCGACGAGGTGGGTCGCGGCGGGCGCTTCTTCCTGCAGTCGCCCCACCCGCGGCCGCGGCCTGGCGTCGAGCGCGCGATTCTCGGCGCGGCCCGCAGAGCTGGGGTCACCGTCCGCTTCTCCCCCGACTCGGGCACCGGCAACTCGGACCACCGCGAGTTCGAGCTCAGCAGTCTGCCCGCGGCGAAGCTCGGCCCGTGGCACGGAACCGAGGCCTGCCGCCACCGCCCGTGCGATACGTGGCGGCGCCTGGACCGCGGGACGCTGAACCGGGCGCTGGCGATCGCCGCGGGCGTCGCCCGCGGCGGCCCCTAGCCGATCGACTCGAGATCGCCCACCACGTCGAACGCGAGCCCGGCCGCCCCGAGCATGCCGCTCTCGTCGCCGTAGCGCGCCGCGACGATCCGCGCCTGGTCCCGCGCCGGGGCGAGCGCCCGCTCGGCCACGACCGCGCGGGCCGGGTCGAGCAGGAGCTCGCCCGCCGCGATCAGCCCGCCGCCGACGACGACCACCTCGGGGTTGAACACGTTCACGAGGCTGGTGATCCCGACGCCGAGATGCCGGCCGAGCGTCAGGAGCGCCTCGCGCGCGGCGAGATCCCCGTCGTGCGCCAGCTCGGTGACCAGCGGGCCGGTGATCTCGCGCCCGGCCGCGAGCGCCCTGGCGAGCCCGGACTCCGGCTGCGCCCGAGCCCGCCGCAGGCCCTCGATCGCCAGCGCGGGGCCGGACACGAACGCCTCGAGGCAGCCGCGGTTCGGGCAGTTGCCGGGGCACTGCGGGCCGTCGGCGTCGATCACCACGTGGCCGAGCTCGGACGCCGCCCCGGACAGCCCGCGCAGCACGCGGCCATCGACGAGCACGCCGCCGCCGACGCCGGTCCCGATCGTGAGCATGAGGGCGTCGCGCGCCTCGCGCGCGGCGCCCCAGCGAGTCTCGGCCACGAGCGCCGCGGTCGCGTCGTTGTCGACCACCACGGGAAGGTCGAGGCGCTCGGCGAGCAGATCGCGGACCGGGACGTCGACGAGCGGCAGGTGGTTGCACGCCATCGCGACGCCGCGGCGCGGCTCGATGAGGCACGGCATGCCGACGCCGACCGCGCGCACCTCGCGGTCGGTGGCTTCGCGCGCCTCCGCCACCGCCTCGACGATCGTGTCCAGGACGGCGTCGCGCCGGGCCAGCCGGTAGGCGCGGTGGTGCACGCGAAGCTGCGCGTCGACCGTCCCGGCGAGCAGCTTGGTGCCTCCCAGGTCGACGCCGATCACGCAGGCGTCGGCCATCGCCCTGCCACCATACACCGCTCATGCCGGACCCCGGAGACACCGCGGCACCCCCCCAGTACAAGCTCTATCGCACCCGTCCGAAGCTGCTGCAGCGCGGGTCGGCAGACGGCGATTCGCTGCTCGACGACCTGCGCGGCGGGCCCCCCGGCGGCGCGCCGCCGCGCCGGCGCCGGCGCATCGCCCCCGGCCGCGTCGTCATGTGGCTCGTCCTCGCGCTCATCGGCTGGATCGCGCTGTCGGCCGCGCTCTTCCTCGTCAGCGCGGCCCTCCAGCAGGACCAGGTCTCCAGCGCGGCCGAGGAGCAGCTCGACGGCGGCGGCGTCGGCATCGGCGGCCCGCAGACGACCCTCATCCTCGGCTCCGACCGCCGCACCGAGGAGACGCAGGAGCCCGGCGGCTCCACCTCGGGCCCCAGCCGCGCCGACAGCATCCTGCTCATGCGGTTCGGCGGCGGCCACAGCGCGAAGCTGTCGATCCCCCGAGACACGGTCGTCGACATCCCCGGCCACGGCCGCGACAAGATCAACACCGCCTATGCGCTCGGGGGCGCCGCGCTGACGATCCAGACGGTCAAGCGGTACCTCGGCGTGGACGTCGACCACGTCTTCGAGGTCAGCTTCGCCAACTTCCCCGCCCTGATCGACGCGATGGGCGGCGTGGACTACACCGGCGGCTGCGTCGTGTCGCGGATCAACGGCGGCTTCAAGAACGGCGGCTACACGCTGCGCCTCAAGCGCGGCACCACGCACATCGACGGCCGCCAGGCGCTCGCCCTCGCGCGCACGCGCAAGAACGAGTGCAACCCGCGCGAGGACGACCGCACGCGTGCCCGGCGCCAGCAGAAGATCCTGGGCTCGATGAAGGACCAGGTCTTCTCGCTCGGCGGGTTCGTCCGCCTGCCGCTCATCTCCTGGAACGTGCCCAAGTCCGTCGTGTCCGACATGGGCGGTCCGCGCTTGATGGGCTACGCGCTCGGTCTCGCGCTCAACGGCGACGCGCCGACGCGCGTGCTGAGGCCGAGCGGGGTGACGCGGCTGCCGAACGGCGGCGACGGCCTCACGGTCTCGGACGCCGAGAAGCAGGCCGAGGTGCGGCGCTTCCTGGGATAGGAGGGCCGCCTGAGCGTTCCTATTCGGACGACGCGTCCTTCGAGGACGAGGAGCCCGAGGACGTAGACGCGCTGCCGCCGCCCGACTCCGACGCGCTCGAGCCCGATCCGCCGTCCGACGAGGACGAGGACTCCGACGACGACGAGGACGCCTCGGCCTTGTCGCCCGCGCCCGTACGCTCCAGCTCGCGGTTGCGCCGCTTCGTGCCGTAGTCGGTGTTGTAGAAGCCCTTGCCCTTGAAGTGCACCGCGACGGGGTGGAACACCCGCTGGACCGGCGCCTCGCAGGTGCTGCACGCCGACACCGGGTCGTCGGTCATCTTCTGCATGACCTCGAACGTGTGGCCGTTGTCGCAGCGGTACTCGTAGATCGGCATGGCACTCGCAGTATATGAGTGCCGATCTCCCGCTCCGTGCGTCGGACCGCCCGCGGGGCAGGCGGTCGCGGCGCCCGGTGCCGCCCCTACTCGCGAGGCCTCAGCCGCTCAACGGCGCCGCGCTGCGGTGGGCCGCGGCGCTCCGCGGACGGTGACGATGCGGCTGACCCCGCGCGGCCGGCTGGCGCTGGGCGGGATGACCACGCGGTAGGTCGACCGGCGGGCGCGACGACGCACGAGGAACGAGTACCGCGTGGTGTCGCCCCGCACGAGCCGCAGCCTCGTGCGCCCGACGCGGACCCAGAAGCCGTTCGGGCTGCGCCGCTGCAGCAGCACGCGGCGACCCGGCGGCACGCCGATCGTGTTCCCGCGAAGACGCACACGACGAGCGCCCACGGCAACCGCGCGCAGGCCGACCCTCGGCGCCCTGACGATCCTCGTGCCGCGGACCGAGGTTCGGGGCGCCCGAGCGGTGACCGGCGGCGCAGCAGCGCGTTGCGTCGGCGCGCTCTGCTGCGGCGGCGCGCTCTGCTGCGGCGGCGGGCTCTGCTGCGGCGGCGCGGCCGTGCCGGTCACGGTGATCGTGTCGCTGTGCGCGTGCGTCCCGGTCTCGTCCGTGACGGTCAGCGTGACGGTGTGGACGCCCGCCGCAGTGTAGGTGTGGGCGGGATTCTGCTCGGTGGAGCTCGCGCCGTCGCCGAAGTCCCAGCTCCACGAGCTCGGCTCGCCCGTCGAGGTGTCGGCGAACTGCACCGTGAGCGGACCCTGGCCGTCGCTCGGCGTGGCGGTGAAGGCCGCGCAGAGGCCGTCGGGCTCGCCGAGCGCCATGTCCGCGTGCCAGTACACGTTCGTGTCGGGATTGTTGGCCTGCACGACGAGGTCGCTCGCGCAGTCCACCGACTGCTTGGTCGACGTGGCGTCGTTCATCCCGGGGGAGCCTTCGTCCTGCATGACGGCGTCGCCGATTCCCGTCGGGAACGAGATGCCGTCGAGCGGCGACGACTTGCGGCAGATGTCGCCGCCGGACTGGCCGCTGGTGCCGGGCGGCTGCGGGCACGTGGCGAAGATCTCCGCCGTGTCGTGCTGCTCGTCGAGAACCACGATCGGTCGCGTGTGGCTGTCGGACACGCGCCCGGCGACGTGGTCGCTCCATCCGCCGTCGGCGTCACGCACCAGGAGCATGATCAGCGGTCGGGCAGCGAGGTCCTCGCCCGTCTTGACGGCGGCGTACACCCGGCCCACGGCGTCCGTCTTCAGGTTGATGTGATCGTCGGAGATGACGTCCGGGGCGGGCTCCTCGGGCGCGTCCGACCACGACGCCGCGCTGTCGTCCGCGCCGTCGGCGTGGACGGAGAAGAAGAACCTGAACGGCTCACCGGTCGACTGGTCGCTCCACATCACCCCGATCTTGTCGCCGCCGAAGTGGATCAGCGATGAGATGTCGTCGGCCGCGAGCGCCGTCGAGCCGGGCACCACGTACGGAGTGCCCCACACGGTGTCATCGCGGTCCACCGTGTGGTTCACGAAGACCTGGCCGCCCTGAGTCCAGGTCGCCCACAGCGTGCCGGTCGAGTCCTTGTCGATGACCGCCGACTCGGACCCGGCGGAGTTGACCTCGACCGGGAAGCCGTCGTCGGGCGTGTACTCGCCGGTGACAGAGCTATAGCTGAAGCGGAACAGCCTCGCCGCGTTGAGCGAGTTCGCGGCCCGGCCGTGGGACAGCACGTAGAGCTTGCGCGTATCCGCGTCCCAGAGGACGTCGGCCCACGAGCGCTGCCGCGCGTCGAGCGCGGTGCCGGTGTCGATCCACTGATCCGACTCGCGGTCGAGCCGGTGGATGTGGTGTGCGCCGGTGGCGGGCACGAACATGCTCGCCCACCAGACGTCGTCGTTGAACCACAGCTTGCTCTCGGGCTTCGAGCCGGTGGGGGAGTCGCCCAGCGGCGCGTACGAGTCACCGGCCACCCCGATGTCGGCGCGCGCGACCGTCGCGCCGAACCCGAGCGCAAGGAGCGCCACGGCCAGCATCACAAAGCCCCGGGCCGCACGAATGCCAAGGCGCCCGTACCGATACGTCGAATCCATTCCCTACCCCCCGACAGGGCCGTCCAGAGCGTCCGACCGTACCGAGGCCGGGGGCGCGTGTCGCTGTGCGCCCGGTTAGCTTTGGCCCAGGATCGTGGCCAGGGCTCGACTCAACGATCGTCGAGTGCGGGATCGGAGAGCGCCAACCGCCGGTCGGGCGGCGCACCGCCTAGGATCCCGCCCTCATGCCCGACGACGTCGTGACCATGGACAAGGTCGTCGCGCTGTGCAAGCGGCGCGGCGTGATCTTCCCAGCCTCCGAGATCTACGGCGGCATCGCGAACACGTACGACTACGGCCACTACGGCGTCCTGCTGAAGCGCAACGTCGTCGACGCCTGGTGGCAGGCGATGATCGGCGACCGCGACGACATCGTGGCGCTGGACTCGGCGATCATCCAGCACCCGCGCACGTGGGAGGCATCCGGGCACCTCGCGGGCTTCACCGACCCCCTCGTCGACTGCCGCACGTGCAAGCAGCGCTTCCGCGCCGACCACCTCGACGAGGAGCACGACGTCCGCTGCCCGCGCAAGCCCAGCGTCCTGCCCGGCCAGGGCCCGGAGTGCGACCTGACCGAGGCGCGCGAGTTCAACCTGATGTTCGAGACGACGATCGGCCCGGTGCAGGAGGCCGGCTCGACGGTGTACCTGCGGCCCGAGACGGCGCAGGGCATCTTCCTCGACTTCAAGACCGTGCTGGGCTTCGCGCGGCGCAAGCCGCCGTTCGGCATCGCGCAGGTCGGCAAGTCGTTCCGCAACGAGATCACGCCGGGCAACTTCATCTTCCGGACGCTCGAGTTCGAGCAGATGGAGATGGAGTTCTTCGTGCCGCCGGAGGAGGCGCAGCGGTGGTACGAGCACTGGCTGCAGGCCCGCCTGGACTGGTACGTGGACCTCGGCATCCGGGCCGACCACCTCCGCCTGCGCGCGCACGACCCCGACGAGCTCAGCCACTACTCGACCGCGACGAGCGACGTCGAGTACCTGTATCCGATCGGCTGGCAGGAGCTCGAGGGCATCGCCAACCGCGGCGACTTCGACCTCACCCAGCACGCCAAGCACTCCGGCGACAAGCTCGAGTACTTCGACCAGCAGTCGGGCGAGCGCTACGTGCCGCACGTCGTCGAGCCGGCCGCCGGCCTCGGGCGCTCGGTGCTCGCGCTGCTGTGCGACGCCTACGACGAGGACGAGATCGGCGGCGAGAAGCGCACCGTGCTCAAGCTCCACCCGAAGATGGCGCCGGTGAAGGTCGCCGTGCTGCCGCTCGTGCGCAAGGACGGTCAACCCGAGCTCGCGCGCGAGGTCCGCGACGCCCTGAGGGGCCGCATGCAGACCGAGTACGACGAGGGCGGCTCGATCGGCCGCCGCTACCGCCGCCAGGACGAGATCGGGACGCCGTACTGCGTGACGATCGACCACCAGTCGCTCGACGACCGAACGGTCACCGTCCGCGACCGCGACTCGCTCGCCCAGGACCGCGTCGCGATCGCGGAGCTGCCCGAGTGGCTCGCGGGGCGGCTGGCCGCGCCGTGGCAGTCGCCGAAGCTGGGCGACGGCCAGGCGGCGGCGTAGCGCGCCCGCTACGGCGTCGGCGCGGGTGTACTCGTCGTCGGCGCCGGGACCGCGGGCGCCGGCGACGGCGTGGGCGCGGGCTGCTCCGGCGCCGGCGCGGCGGGCGCGGTGCTCGGCGCGGGCGTCTGCGCGTCGGGCGGCGCGGTCGGCGTGGGGTCCTGCGGCTGCGGCGTCGTCTCGGTCGTGGTCGTGTCGGTCGTCGTGGTCTTGGCGTCCGTGTCGGTCTTCTCGGTGTCGGACTTCTTCTTGCCCGTCGCGACCGGGATGTAGGTCGTGCGCTTGTCCGACGACACGACCGAGTTGCCGAGCACGAGCTCCGAGCCGGTGAGCACGACGCCCGCCAGGACGAACGCGACCAGCCCCGTGGCCACGGCGAGGATCAGCCGCCGGCGGGAGCGCCCCGCCGCCCGGTCGGCGGCCGCCGCGGCCGCGGGGACGGGCGGGCCCGCGCGGTGCACGCGCCGCGGCGGGGCCTCGCCCGGGCGCGCCGGGCGCGCGCGCGACAGGTCGCCCTCGGCCAGCCCGCGCCGCCCCTCGGCGACGGGGTCGTACGCCTGGGCGCCGCGCGTCTGGCGCACGGTCGCGACGACGGTGGCGGGCTTCTTGAGGGCCTCGGACACCACGGCGACGATCACCGGCGTCAGCGCCGCGCCGATCAGCGTGCCGCCGCCCCACAGCTTCGAGACGACGACGGCGGCGACGAGCGACGACGCGCTGGCGATCATCAGCGTGCCGACCGAGAGGCCCCCCTGGGCCTGCTTGCGGTCTGAGGTCACGTCCGGACCTACCGTAGCGATCCGCTCGCGACTAGCCCGCCGCGGCGCGCAGGTCCGGCACCGGGTCGTGCGCGCTGCCGCCGGCGTACCAGCCGGGGGCGCTCCACACCTCGAAGTGCAGGTGGCAGGTGGTGGCGTTGCCGGTCTGGCCGACCGCGCCGATGCGCTCGCCGGCGCGCACGCGCTCGCCGCTCGACACGGCGACGTCGCTCAGGTGCATGTACACGTACTCCTCGCCGGAATCGCCGTCGCGCAGGACGACGTAGCGCCCGGCCGCGCCCTCGGTCGCCACCTTGCGAACGGTGCCGCCGGTGATCGCCCGCAGCGGCGTGCCGCACGCGGCGAGCACGTCCGCGCCCTGGTGGTTGGCGCGGTCGCCGAAGCCGTCGCCGTACGTGTGCGAGCCGTCGACCGGGAACGCGCGCTCGCGACGGGCGGGCTTGGAGCCCGAACCGGCCTCGGCGCCCGGGGCCTCGCCGGCCGGCGGGTCGGGCCGCAGCGGCGGCGCGCCGGCGGCCGCGCGCCGCAGGAGCCGCCGCG